>NZ_SPKL01000036.1:210704-236002 GCF_023127755.1 Pseudomonas sp. W2Aug9
CCACCACCGGTTCCGGTATGACTTCCGGTTCCGGCTCGACCAAGGCCAATTCGACCGCCGACTCGTCATACACCGGCTCGACCTTCAAGGTCTGGGACTGGATACCCAGTGCAATCAGCACCAGGGCGATCAGGGCCGGGACACTGCCCAGCAGCTGACGCGCACGAAACAGAACGTACATGATCAAGACTTACGCGTAGCAATGGACACGGAGGTGAAGCCACCCAGGCGCAGGGTGTCCATCACTTCCACCAGGCGCGAAACCTCTACGCCTTTGTCGCTGTTGACGATGATCGTCGACTTGGTGTCGGGCTTCTCGGCCGCCTTCAAGGCCGGCACCAGGGCATCCACCGTCAGGTCCTTGCCGTCCAGTTGCAACTGGCCTTCCAGGCCCAGGGTAAGGATGAATTTGTTTTGCGGTTTGAGCTGCTGCGAGCTGCTGGCGCTGGGCAATTGGGTCTTCATGCCGAGCGCGGGAATCACGTTCAGGCTCACCAGTACGAAAAACACCAGCAGGAACATCATCACGTCGATCATCGGGATCAGTTCGATGTGCGCCTTGCGTTTCTTGGGTTCGTCCCAGGTTCTCATTCCGTTACCCCGTTATTGAATTAGGGGCAACACGCTAGCAAGCAAAAATGACCGAATGGTTAACTTTAATTGACGGTTTGAAGGCTCTAGGACGGGTCTTTCAGAAAACTTACCGGTCAGTTTTGGCACGTAATGAAACTGACACTCGGGGCGTACATGCTTGAGAAATTTATCTTGAGAGCCAGCTTCCATGGACACAGCATTGCCTCAATTGACTACCCCGCGGCTGCTGTTGCGAGCACTGGAAATGCACCAGGCCCAGTTGCTTTTCACGCTCGCCAACGGCCCGAAAATTGCCGACAACACGGCGAATATTCCATCGCCCTACACTCTGGAAACCGCCGAGGATTTTATTGCAGGGATTGCCGATAAATACCGCACTGGTGAACTGCTGAACCTGGGGATGCATGTGCTGGGCACACACGAGTTGATTGGCATGGTCAGCCTGCGCATCAATGCTCGTCATCACTATGGGCACTTGGGGGGCTGGGTGGCGGCGCACTGCCGTAACCAGGGGTTCGCGGCAGAAGCGGCAAGCGCGGTGATGGACTTCGGCTTCGGCGAGCTGGGTTTGCAGCGCGTGGGCAGCCAGTGCTTTGGTCGCAACAAGGAATCGGCGCGGGTCATGGAAAAGATCGGCCTGCGCTATGAAGGCTGCATGCGCCAGGCGTTTCTAAAGAACGGCGTGTATGAGGACTTGCTCGGGTTTGCCGCCGTGCGTGACGACTGGGAGCGCTGTCTGTGAGCGGCGGGGTAGACCACGACCGGCGCCGGATACTTGGCGGGCTGGCGGTCGCTACCGCGTTTTCGATCCTCAGCCCGTTTGCGCGCAGTGCCGGGGTGGATTATCCGTTCACCCTCGGCGTGGCTTCCGGCGACCCGTTGCCGGATGGCTTTGTGATATGGACGCGCCTGGCGCCGTTGTTCAACGCCGCGGATGGCCGTGGCGGCCTGAGTCGCTCAGTGCCAGTGCGTTGGCGGGTGGCCAGCGATGCGGCGATGACGCGTATTGTGAGGCAGGGGGAGGTGCTGGCGACGCAGCGTTTCGCTCACGCAGTGCATGTCGAAGTGGCGGGGCTGGCGGCGGATCGGCCGTATTGGTACCAGTTTGAAGGGCTCGGTGCGCAGAGCCAGGTGGGCCAGTCCCGCACGATGCCGCCGCTGCAGGCCATGGCATCGGCCCGGCTGGGGTTTGTGTCGTGCTCGCACTGGGAGCGCGGTTACTTCAGTGCCTACCGACACCTTGCCGCGGAGCAGCCCGACCTGGTGTTTTTCCTCGGCGACTATATTTACGACAGCTCCTACGCGGCGGATTCTGGCAAGGTTTTTCGTGCCCACGGCAGTGGCAATGCGCAAAGCCTGAGCGACTATCGCAACCGCTACGCGTTGTACAAGACCGATCCGGACCTGCAAGCCCTGCACGCCGCCGCACCCAGCGTGGCGACCTGGGACGATCATGAAGTGCAGAATGACTATGCCAACCGCTGGTCCCAGGATCCCAAGGTTGCGGTGGCGCAGTTTCTCCAGCAACGGGCGGCGGCTTACCAGGCGTTTTACGAACACATGCCCTTGCGCGCCAGTAGCGTGCCCAAGGGCGCGGACATGCGTATTTATCGACGTCTGGACTACGGTCGGCTTGTACGTTTCCATGTGCTCGACGGGCGTCAGTATCGTTCCGAGCAACCGTGCATCGCAGCCAATGGCAGCCACCAGGGGCATGTTGTCACCACCCCTTGCAGCAACTTGCGCGACCCCGCCCGCACGTTGCTCGGCTGGCAACAAGAAGCCTGGCTGGACCAGGGTTTTGCCCAGTCGAAGGCGCAATGGAATGTGATCGCCCAGGATTTGCTGGTGGCGCCGCTGATCCAGCGCGATCTCACCAACCACAAGCCGGGGCGCTGGACCGATGGGTGGGATGGCTACATGGCTAACCGCTCACGGATGCTGGCGTCGATTGTGCGCAATCGCGTGAAGAACCCGGTGTTCTGGGGCGGGGACATTCATTCGTTCTGGGCCACTGACCTGCATGCTAACGCCGACAATCCGGACTCGGCGGTGGTTGCCACCGAGTTCGTTGGCTCGTCGGTGACCTCTGACGGCCCGCCCTATGACGCGTTCATGAAGATCATGCCGCTTAACCCCCATGTGAAGTTCTTCGACAGCCGCCAGCGCGGGTATGTGTCGGTGGAGTTGGCGGCCGACAGCATGTTGACGAATTTTCGGGCGATCAGTGACCCGCGTGACCCGGCGGCGACGGTGTCGACGTTGAAGTCGTTCGTGGTCGAGCCGGGCAGGGCAGGGGCGATTGCCGTCTAGCCTATTTCTCTGTGGCGCATCGGTCCACTGTGGGAGGGGGCTTGCTCCCGATAGCGGTGGATCAGTTACAGGTAAGCTGACTGACACCCCGCTATCGGGAGCAAGCCCCCTCCCACATTAGTTTCAATTTCATAGCGCACCGACAATGCGCCCTTTTTCTCCGATAGCGCCAGGATCGTCACCTGGCCCAGCTCGCTCAACGCTTGCACATGAGTGCCGCCACAGGCGTAAGCCGGCAATTCACCGAAGCCGACTTCGCGGGTGCCTTCATCCAGCGTCATATGCCGTGGATAGTCAGCGGCGATCCATTGGTTGACCCATTGCTGGAGCGTTTGCGCATCCATGTCTTGCGCGCTTTGGCCACGGATAAAGGTGATCTTGCCTTCGCCCGGCCAGTGGTGGGCCTTGATCGGCATCCAGCCCAGACGTTCGCCGGCGTTGCCGATCAAATGGCCCGCCGAATGCAAGCGGCTGTGCAAGGCTCGACGCTGTGCGTCGACTCGTGCAATGACCGGTCCAGGTTCCAGAGGCCGGTCGACGTAATGCACCACCTGTTCGGCTTCCTGCACGACCCGCAGTACCTGGCTATCGCCGAGCCAGCCGGTGTCGAACGGCTGGCCGCCGCCTTGGGGATGAAAAATCGTCGACTGCGCAATCACGGCGAATTGCTCTTCGTGCGGGGTGCAACTGAGCACTTCCAGCTCGGCTGTCAGGTGGTCATGGGTAAAAAACAGGCGCTCGGTCATGGTCTACATCCGCATCAGGGTTCTGTGGGCAGTATAAATAGTGCGCAGATGAGTGATAATCCGCTCAATTATCAATGGACCTGTGCGTCATGAGCATCAATCTTCCTTTGCCGTTGTTGGGTGAAATGGCGATTTTCGTCAAGGTCGTGGAAACCGGCAGCTTCTCCGAAGCGGCGCGGCAACTGAGCGTCTCCCCCTCGGCGGTGAGCCGCAGCATTTCACGCCTGGAGCAAGCCCTGGCCACGCGCTTGCTGCAACGCACAACGCGCAAATTGCGCCTGAGCGAGGGCGGTGAAGAGGTGTTCAAGCGTTGCCAGGAGATGGTCAGCGCGGCCCGCTCGGTGATGGAAATCAGCGGCCAGTTCACCGATGAAGCCGAGGGCCTGGTACGGGTCAGCGTGCCCAAGGCGGTGGGGCGGTTCGTGGTGCATCCGCATATGCCGGAATTTCTGCGGCGCTACCCCAAGGTGGATGTGCAATTGATCCTTGAAGATCGGCATGTGGACCTGATCGACGACAATGTCGACTTGAGCATTCGTATCACTGACAGTCCACCTCCCGGCCTGGTCGGGCGCCAGCTATTGCCCATCGAACACCTGCTGTGCGCGACGCCGCAGTACCTGGCCGAGCATGGCACCCCAAGCCATCCTCATGATTTGCTCGAGCACAGTTGCATTTACCTGGGGGAAACGCCCGGCGATTCACGTTGGAAATTTCGCCAGGCCGGCAAGGCGGTGACGGTTGGCGTACGCGGGCGTTATGCAGCGAACCACACTGGGGTGCGGTTGGATGCGGTATTGCAGCATGTGGGGATTGGCAGCTTGCCGTATTTCACGGCGCGGCATGCGTTGGCGGCGGGCCAGTTGGTGCAAGTGTTGCCAGCGTGGGACTTTATTGCGTCTTACCATGGCGAGGCGTGGTTGCTGCATTCGCCAACGCGGTACTTGCCGCCGAAGTTGCGGGTGTTTATCGATTATCTGGTGGAGTGCATGGCCAAGGAGCCAAAGCTAAATGTGGGAGGGGGCTTGCCCCCGATAGCGGTCTGTCAGTCACCTTTACATTGACTGACCCACTGCTATCGGGGGCAAGCCCCTCCCACATTTGAATCTCAGTGCTTGAAAAGTCAGTGCTTGCTCTGGTCCTGGGGCATGGCCAGCAGTTGCTTTTCCTGGTTCCAGTCGAACGGTTCGTCGTTCTGTTCGGCCTCATAGCGACGTTCTTCCAGGGCCTGGTACAGGTCCAGTTCTTCGTCGGGCATGAAGTGCAGGCAGTCGCCGCCAAAGAACCACAGCAGGTCGCGTGGCACCAAGTGGGCGATTTGCGGGTAGCGCAGGATGACCTGGCTCATCAGGTCCTGGCCCAGGTACTGGCTTTCGATCGGATCGATCGGCAACAGGGCGCGCAGTTCGTCGAAACGCTCCAGGAACAGCGAGTGGCTTTCCTCGGGTACCTGTTCGGCTTCGCCGACGGCAACCAGGATGCTGCGCAAGTGGTCGAGCAAGACGAGATGATCGGCAACGACGTTGGACACGAGATAAGTCCTCTAAAGCAAAAACGGGCGCGAGAGTATATGCCTCTCGCGCCCGTTTTTATATGACCGCCGGTATCAGCGGACTTTACCCTCAACCTGCATCAGCTCTTCCTTGCTGAAATCATCCACGTCAATCACCTTGCGCCGTGCCGCTTCGGCATCGCGCAGGGTTTGCGCTTCACCTGGTTGCAGCACGCCGGCATGCAAGGCGGCATCGATGGCAGACTCACCGGCAGTCGGTTTGACCTGCCCGCTTTTAAGCGCGGTATGCAGTTTTTTCTGCAACGGATGGCTGGCGCCGAGCAAATCGTAGGCATGTTGCAGAGCGCCTACTGGATCTTCCGCCGCTTGCGGTCGATAGCACCCGGCTAGCAGTTCTTCCAGGGTCGGGTCGCCCTTGGCACGACCGATTACCGCCGCCACTTCGGCATCCAGTGCATCGGAGG
This sequence comes from Pseudomonas sp. W2Aug9, assembly GCF_023127755.1. Taxonomy (NCBI): domain Bacteria; kingdom Pseudomonadati; phylum Pseudomonadota; class Gammaproteobacteria; order Pseudomonadales; family Pseudomonadaceae; genus Pseudomonas; species Pseudomonas sp. W2Aug9. Next base: position 216,335 of record NZ_SPKL01000036.1, read on the forward strand.
GCCCGGTATGCCGACGCCCGAACGGGAATACGATCACCCGCAGCAGGCAGCCGAGTATCTTGTTCGGGAAGTTGCTCAGCAGTTCATCCAGTGCGCGTTCCGATTCACCCAGGCTCTCTTCCATGGCCCAGGCAAACAGCGGCTCCAGATGGTCTGGCGAATCCAGGTCGTGATAACGCTTGAGCGCTGCGGACGCCAGGTACATATGGCTCAGTACATCACCCAGGCGGGCGGACAGGCGTTCGCGGCGCTTGAGCTCACCACCCAGCAGCATCATGCTCAGGTCGGCCAGCAGGGCAAATGCAGCCGCCTGGCGGTTCAGGGCGCGGAAGTAGCCCTGGCTCAAACGGTTGCCGGGGGCTTTTTCGAAATGGCCGAAGCCCAGGTTCAGCACCAGGGTGCTGGCGGCGTTGCTCACGGCAAAACCGATGTGTTGCATTAGCAGGCCGTCGAACTCTTTCAACGCCTGGTCATGGTCTTCGCGACCGGCCAGGGCCATCTCCTTGAGCACGAAAGGATGGCAGCGAATTGCACCCTGGCCGAAGATCATCAGGTTGCGCGAGAGAATATTCGCGCCTTCCACGGTGATGAAGATCGGCGCACCTTGCCAGCTGCGGCCCAGGTAGTTGTTAGGCCCCATGATGATGCCCTTGCCACCGTGCACATCCATGGCGTGGCTGATGCACTCGCGGCCACGCTCGGTGAGGTGATATTTGAGGATCGCCGACAACACCGAGGGCTTCTCCCCCAGGTCAACGGCATTGGCGGTGAGCATACGCGCGCTGTCCATCAGCCAGGCATTGCCGCCGATGCGCGCCAAGGCTTCCTGGATACCTTCGAAGGCTGACAGTGGCACATTGAACTGCTCGCGCACCTGCGCGTATTGCCCGGTCACCAGGCTGGTGAACTTGGCGGCGCCGGTGCCGACGGCAGGCAGGGAGATCGAGCGGCCTACCGACAGGCAGTTCATCAGCATCATCCAGCCTTTGCCGAGCATTTCCTGGCCACCGATCAGGTATTCCAGGGGAATGAACACGTCCTTGCCGGAGTTGGGGCCGTTCATGAAGGCAGCGCCGAGGGGCAGGTGACGACGGCCTATTTCTACGCCGGGCGTATCGGTTGGAATCAGCGCGAGGCTGATGCCCAGGTCTTCTTCTTCGCCCAGCAGGTGGTCTGGGTCATGAGCCTTGAACGCCAGGCCGAGCAAGGTCGCGACCGGGCCAAGGGTGATGTAGCGTTTTTCCCAGTTCAGACGCAGTCCGAGGGTTTCCTTGCCTTGCCATTCGCCTTTGCAGATCACCCCGGTGTCGGGCATGGCGCCTGCATCGGAACCGGCCAGCGGGCCGGTGAGGGCGAAGCACGGGATGTCGTCGCCACGCGCCAGGCGCGGAAGGTAGTGGTTGCGTTGTTCTTCGGTGCCGTAGTGCAGCAGCAACTCGGCCGGGCCCAGGGAATTGGGGACCATCACGGTGGACGCAAGGTCACCGCTGCGGGTCGCAAGCTTCATCGCAACCTGAGAGTGCGCATAGGCAGAGAAGCCCTTGCCGCCATACTCCTTGGGAATGATCAGGGCGAAGAATCCGTGGGTCTTGATGTGCTCCCAGGCCGCTGGCGGCAGGTCCATGGCTTGACCGATCTCCCAGTCGCTGACCATGGCGCAGAGTTCTTCGGTGGGGCCGTCGATGAACGCCTGTTCTTCTTCGGTCAATTGAACCTTGGGGTAGGCCAGCAATTTATCCCAGTCGGGGCGCCCGCTGAACAGTTCGCCGTCCCACCAGACGGTGCCGGCATCGATCGCATCGCGTTCGGTCTCGGACATCGGTGGCAGTACTTTCTGAAACCAGCTGAACAGCGGCTTGGTGAAGTATTGGCGGCGCAGGTCAGGCAGCAGCAACGGCGCGGCCACCACGGCGATGAGCACCCAGAAGATCAGCAGCAGCCAGCCCGGCGCGTGGCTCCAGGCGCCCATCGCCAGCAGGTAGACGGCGACCACGCCCAGGGCGGGCAGGGGGGCAGTTCGGCGGTGTGCCAGGTAGGCAATGCCGACCACCAGCACCAGTATCCACAACAACAGCATATGCAATCCTCCGTGAAACCAGGGGCGAAACCACCAGGGAGCTTAGTCCGCATCCGAACAAGCCGGGTGATCAGGGTGTTACAAGTTGTACTGGGGATACCCATCAGCAGGCGCCGACATTTGGCGTAATCGTCGTTATCTCTGTGGCAGGCCTGTCGTTAAACTCCAGGCTCACTTCGGAGATCAAGCTTATGAATGCGTACTTGAGTCCCAGCCGCTTCATCGATAGTGACCACCCTGCGGTGGTGGAGTTCGCCGAAAAACATCGCGGAACCCGCACGGATTTAAGTGACCAGGCAGTCAGTCTTTATTACGCCGTACGTGAGGCGATTCGCTACAACCCCTACACCTTCAGCCGCGACCCCAACACATTGAATGCCAGCTTCGCACTGGCTGCCGGCGAAAGCTATTGCGTGCCCAAGGCCACCTTGCTGGCCGCCTGCGCCCGTCACTGTGGCATCCCCGCGCGCATTGGCTTGGCAGACGTGCGCAACCACCTGTCCACACCGCGCCTGCTTGCCCTGCTCAAAAGTGACGTGTTCGCCATGCACGGTTATACCGAACTGTACCTGAACGGCCGCTGGGTCAAAGCGACTCCGGCGTTCAATCAGCAACTGTGCGACGTGTTTGATGTGCCGCCACTGGAATTCGATGGCTTGCATGACAGTGTCTTCCACGCGTTCAATCGCCAGGGCCGTCGCTCAATGGAATATGTGATGGATCACGGGCAATTTGTTGACGTCCCCGAGGCATTCTTTTTCGCGCATATCCGGCAGTGTTACCCGCACTTGTTTGCCGACAATGCACCGACCCTGCTGGGCGATCTGCAGGACGATTTAAGCCGTGGCTGATCCGGCGTATGCTGCTGCCTTCATCCAGCCAAGTTCATCCACAATAAGGCGCGGTCATGCTGAAAATCTGGGGTCGTAAAAATTCATCAAACGTCAGGAAAGCACTGTGGTGCGCCGAGGAACTCGGCCTGGACTATGAGGCAATTGATGCGGGCGGGGCTTTTGGTGTGGTCGACACCCCGCAATATCGGGCCCTGAACCCCAATGGCCGGGTGCCGATGATCGAAGATGGCGATTTTGTGCTGTGGGAATCCAACACCATCGTGCGCTACCTGTGCGCCAAACAGGCATCGGACTTCTACCCCAGCGACCTGCAAGCCCGGGCCAATGCCGAAAAGTGGATGGACTGGACCACCTCCACGCTCGCCGACCCGTTCAAGGCGGTGTTCTGGGGGATCGTGCGCACCCCGGCTGACAGGCAAAACTGGGACAGTATCAATGCCGGGCGCCAAGCCTGTATCGACGCGCTCAAAACCGTCGAACAGGCCCTTGCCGAGCAACCCTACCTGTCCGGTCAGGCGTTCGGCATGGGTGATATCCCTCTGGGTTGCTTCATCTATGCCTGGTTCGAGATGCCCATCGAGCGGCCGGCAATGCCCCATCTGGAGGCCTGGTACCAGCGCCTGCAACAGCGCCCGGCGTATCGCAAAGCGGTGATGACCGCGTTGACTTAATACACACTATTAATACGGGTGACTGTACTTGTGCGGCATGGGCAAGCACCATGCACGCATTGCATCGTCGGTTGAACTACCTGCGCTGCGCCCTCATCTATTCTTTCTATTCCCTTCTTTGGTGCGTATTCCGATATGAGTTCCGCTCTGTCCATCCGGCAGCTAACCAAAACCTACGGCAACGGTTTCCAGGCCCTGAGTGGTATCGATCTGGACGTCGCCGAAGGTGATTTCTTCGCCTTGCTCGGCCCCAACGGCGCCGGCAAATCCACCACCATCGGCATTCTCTCCACCCTGGTCAACAAGACCAGCGGCACGGTGAACATCTTCGGCCACGACCTGGACAAGTCCCCGGCGGCGCTCAAGCGCTCCATCGGTGTGGTGCCCCAGGAATTCAATTTCAACCAGTTCGAAAAGACCTTCGACATTGTTGTGACCCAGGCTGGCTATTATGGCATCCCGGCGAAAATCGCCAAGGAACGCGCCGAGCAGTACCTGACCCAACTGGGCCTGTGGGACAAGCGCGATGTGCCTTCGCGCTCGTTGTCCGGCGGCATGAAGCGGCGCCTGATGATCGCCCGTGCGCTGGTGCATGAGCCGCGCCTGCTGATCCTCGACGAACCCACTGCAGGCGTGGACATCGAACTGCGTCGCTCGATGTGGACCTTCCTCACCGAGCTGAACGAGAAAGGCATCACCATCATCCTCACCACCCATTACCTGGAAGAGGCTGAGCAGTTGTGCCGCAACATCGGCATCATCGACCACGGCACCATTGTCGAGAACACCAGCATGCGCAACCTGCTGGGCCAGTTGCATGTGGAAACCTTCCTGCTCGACCTGAAGAACAATCTGTCGGTGGCGCCGCACCTGCTGGGTTACCCAAGCCGCCTGGTAGATAGCCACACCCTGGAGGTGCAGGTGGACAAAGCCATGGGCATCACCGCGCTGTTCACCCAGCTGGCGACTCAGAACATCGAAGTGTTGAGCCTGCGTAACAAAACCAATCGCCTTGAGGAGTTGTTTGTGTCCCTGGTGGAGAAAAATCTGGCGAAGGTGGCGGTATGAGTTCCGAACTGCAACCTAACCTTGTCGCGCTGCAAACCATCGTTTATCGCGAAGTGAAACGTTTTACCCGGATCTGGCCGCAGACCCTGCTGCCGCCGGCGATCACCATGGTTCTGTACTTTGTGATCTTCGGTAACCTGATTGGCCGGCAGATTGGCGACATGGGTGGTTTCACCTACATGGAGTACATCGTGCCGGGCCTGATCATGATGTCGGTGATCACCAACTCCTACGGCAACGTGGTCTCCAGTTTCTTCGGCAGCAAGTTCCAGCGCTCCATCGAAGAACTCATGGTCTCGCCGGTGTCACCGCACACCATCCTGATCGGCTATACGCTGGGCGGTGTGCTGCGTGGCCTGATGGTCGGGGTGATCGTGACGCTGCTGTCACTGTTCTTTACCCACCTGCAAGTGCATCACCTTGGGGTCACCATTCTGGTGGTGGTGCTCACGGCGACGATTTTCTCGCTGCTGGGCTTTATCAACGCCGTGTTCGCGCGCAACTTCGATGATATTTCGATCATCCCGACGTTCGTGCTGACGCCGTTGACCTACCTGGGCGGGGTGTTTTATTCCATTACCTTGCTGCCGCCGTTCTGGCAGACCGTGTCGCTGGCCAACCCGGTGCTGCATATGGTCAACGCCTTCCGCTACGGCATTCTGGGCGTGTCGGATATCAAGATCAGCGTAGCGATCACCTTTATGATCGTGGCGACCGTGGTGCTGTATATCGGTTGTGCGCGGCTGCTGGTGAGTGGGCGCGGGATGCGTACATAAGTACTGAGCTTAATGCAGTAAAAATGTGGGAGGGAGCTTGCTCCCGATAGCGATCTTTCAGTCACTGCATGTGTGACTGAACCACTGCTATCGGGAGCAAGCCCCCTCCCACATTTGGTTTGTGTAGGTTTTTAGTTTTTCAGGGCCAGCTCTATCAGGGCATGCAGTTCTTCAACCGCCAAAGGCTGGGCCGAAAACAGAATACGAAACACCGTCGGCGCCGCGAGCAGGTTGATCAGCCGGTCCACGCTCGGTGGCGCTGATAGCGGATAGCGATCAACCATCACCTGCAACTGCCCGCTCAGGATGCTCACGCAATACCCCGGCGTCGGGCTGCTTTGCACGTCGCGCATCATATTGCGCCCAACGTCCGAACTCATCTCATCCAGATATTGCTCAGCCCAGGCTTGCAGGTCGCCGCGCAGGCTACCGGTGTTGGCCGGTTCGGTATCGGGGCGCATACGTGCCAGGGCGACGTCGGCGAGCAGTACTGACAGGTCGCCCCAGCGCCGGTAAATGGTCGACGGCGTGACGCCTGCGCACGCCGCAATCATTGGCACGGTGACACCGGAACGCTCATGGGTTTCCAGCAATTGGCGCACCGCCCTGTGGACGGATTCTTGTACCCGGGCACTACGGCCCCCCGGGCGGAGGCCTTCTTTGATTGCCATGGGTAAAACCTTAACACAAAGAATTTGCTTTAAGCGCCAGCGAGTAGCACACTCCACAAAAGCAAAATATTAGCTTTAGCGGAGTGTGCCATGATCAGCGTCAATTCCCAGCGGTCCAGCCTGACGTTCCTCGTGATCACAGTGTTGACCTTTCTCGCCGCCTCCAGCGCGCCGACGCCGTTGTACCAGGTGTATCAGGACAACCTGCATTTTTCGGCCGCGATGCTGACGGCTATCTTTGGCGTCTATGCCCTAAGCCTGTTGGCGGCGCTGCTGACGGTGGGTTCGCTTTCCGATTACCTGGGGCGCAAGCCGGTGATCTTTGCCGCGTTGCTGCTGAATATCGTAGCGATGCTGCTGTTTATCAACGCGGACAGTACGGCCTATCTGCTCGCTGCACGTGCATTACAGGGTTTTGCGACCGGTACTGCCACAGCGGTGCTGAGTGCGACGCTGCTCGATACTGACCGGGTGCGCGGCCCGATGCTCAACAGCCTTGCGCCGATGCTGGGCATGGCCAGTGGCGGGCTGGGTAGCGGTTTGCTGGTGGAGTACGCGCCACGGCCGACGCAATTGATCTATCTCACTCTGCTGGGTTTGATGGTGCTGCAGGCCGTGTATGTCTGGCGGTTGTCCGAGACGGTCAGTCGTATACCGGGGGCCTTGAAGTCCCTGGCGCCCACCCTGCATGTGCCACCGCAAGCGCGTCGGGCCTTGTGGTTGGCGATGCCGTTGAATGTGGCGGTATGGGCGCTGGGTGGGTTCTTTTCTTCTTTGGCGCCTTCGCTGGTGCGGGTCGCCACCGGGTCGACCTCGCATTTGATCGGCGGGGGGCTGGTCGCGGTGGTCACGTTAAGTGGCGCGGTCATGATCTACAGCCTGCGCAACCGTGCGGCTGACAAGGTCATGCGCCTGTCGGCGGCGCTGCTGGCCGTCGGCATGGGGCTGTTGCTGGTTGCCGTACAGACGGCCAGCCTGCGGTTGTTCTTTGTCGCCAGTGTGATCGCCGGCTTTGGTTTCGGCGGCGGCTTTATGGGCAGCGTGCGCAGTATCGTCGGGTTGGCGTTGCCCCATGAGCGCGCGGGGTTGATGTCGGCATTCTATGTACTGAGCTACCTGGCATTCTGCGTACCGGCGTTGGTGGCGGGCAATCTGAGCCGGGAGTTTGGCCTCGTCGTCACCACCGATGGCTACGCTGCGGTCCTTATTCTGTTGGCGTTGGGGGCTCTTGGCGGGCAGTTGTGGCAGGGCTCTGCCCGGGGCCGGGCAGCGGCGTAGATATGGCAAATATCTATAAAGTAGATAACAGTTAGAGATATTACCCGTTATATAGATATTCATTCAGGTTCTACCATGACCTCAACCTCATGCGAGGAAGAGGAACAAATCATGACCTGCTCGACCACCCACCGTTACAAACCTTTCAGCCACCTGACCCGTCCCCGGGAAGTGATTCGCCAGTTCACCCCGAACTGGTTTGCCGCCACCATGGGCACCGGGGTGCTGGCGCTGGCCCTGGCTCAGTTGCCGGTCACTTTGCCAGGCTTGCACGCTGTCGCTGAAGGCCTGTGGATGTTCACCATCGGCCTGTTCGTGTTGTTCAGCGTGTTGTATGCCGCCCGTTGGGTGATGTTTTTCCACGAGGCGCGGCGCATTTTCGGGCACTCCACGGTTTCGATGTTCTTCGGCACCATCCCCATGGGGCTGGCGACCATTCTCAACGGATTGCTGTTGTTCGGCCTGCCACGTTGGGGCAGTGATGTCATCCCGTTGGCCGAAGCCCTGTGGTGGCTGGACGTGGCCATGTCCCTGGCCTGCGGCGTACTCATCCCGTTCATGATGTTCACCCGCCAGGAGCACAGCATCGACCAGATGACCGCCGTCTGGCTGTTGCCCGTGGTGGCGGCAGAAGTGGCGGCGGCCAGCGGCGGCTTGCTCGCGCCGCACCTGGCCGATGCCCATGCGCAACTGGTGATGCTGGTGACCAGCTACGTACTATGGGCGTTTTCCCTGCCGGTGGCGTTCAGCATCCTGACCATCCTGATGCTGCGCATGGCCTTGCATAAATTGCCCCACGCCAATATGGCGGCGTCGAGCTGGTTGGCGCTGGGGCCGATTGGTACCGGTGCCTTGGGCATGTTGCTGTTGGGGGGTGATGCGCCAGCGATCTTCGCCGCCAATGGCCTGGAGAATGTCGGTGAAATGGCCCATGGCCTGGGCCTGATTGCAGGTATCACCCTATGGGGTTTTGGCCTGTGGTGGATGTTGATCGCCGTGCTGATCACCCTGCGTTACCTGCGCGCCGGGATCCCGTTCAACCTGGGCTGGTGGGGCTTCACCTTCCCGCTGGGGGTTTACGCCTTGGCCACGCTGAAACTGGCGAACGTGTTGCATTTGGGGTTCTTCAGCATCTTCGGCAGTGCGCTGGTGGTGGCGTTGGCGTTGATGTGGCTGATCGTGGCCAAGCGCACCGTGCAGGGGGCTTATAAAGGCGAGCTTTTTGTTTCGCCCTGCATTGCAGGACTAGCGAATAAGTAAGCAGGATTAGGTAAAGTCGTGGCCTGATAAATAAAGGCCACGCAGGAACACGGACGACGATGAGCCATCCTTCCCAATTCACCTTGCTGCGCACACGGCGTTTCTTGCCGTTTTTCATCACCCAGTTGCTGGGCGCGTTCAACGATAACATCTTCAAGCAATCGCTGATCCTGGCCATCCTTTACAAGCTCAGCATCGAGGGCGACCGCTCTATCTGGGTCAACCTGTGCGCCTTGTTGTTTATCTTGCCGTTCTTTTTGTTCTCGGCACTGGCCGGGCAGTTTGGCGAGAAATTCAACAAGGACGCGTTGATCCGTGCGATCAAGATCGGCGAGATCGTGATCATGGCCGTCGGCGCGGCGGGCTTCCTGACCAATCATCTTGAATTGATGCTGTTGGCGCTGTTTGCCATGGGCACCCACTCGGCGCTGTTCGGCCCGGTGAAGTACTCGATCATGCCTCAGGCATTGCACGACGACGAGCTGGTCGGCGGTAACGGCCTGGTGGAAATGGGCACGTTCCTGGCGATCCTGGCCGGCACCATTGGTGCCGGGATCATGATGTCTTCCACCCATTACGCGCCGGTGGTGGCGGTGGCGATTGTCGGCGTGGCGGTGCTGGGCTACCTTGCCAGCCGCAGCATCCCGCGCGCGGCGGCTTCGACGCCGCAACTGCGCCTGGACTGGAATATCTTCACCCAGTCCTGGGCGACGTTGCGCATGGGCCTGGGGCAGACGCCGGCGGTGTCGCGTTCCATTGTCGGCAACTCGTGGTTCTGGTTTGTCGGTGCGATCTATCTCACGCAAATCCCGGCGTACGCCAAGGAGTGGTTGTACGGCGACGAAACCGTGGTGACCCTGATCCTCACAGTTTTCTCCGTGGGCATCGCCCTGGGCTCGATGCTCTGCGAAAAGCTTTCCGGGCGTAAGGTGGAAATCGGCCTGGTGCCGTTCGGCTCGTTTGGCCTGACGGTGTTCGGCCTGCTCCTGTGGTGGCACTCCGGCGGCTTCCCGCAGAACGTCCAGGCCAACGATTGGCTCGCGGTGCTCAGCTACGGCCAGGCCTGGTGGGTGTTGTTCGATATCCTCGGCCTGGGCGTATTCGGTGGCTTCTATATTGTGCCGCTGTATGCGCTGATCCAATCGCGCACTGCCGAGAACGAACGGGCTCGGGTCATCGCGGCCAACAACATTCTCAACGCATTGTTCATGGTGGTCTCGGCCATCGTTTCGATCCTGCTGTTGAGCGTGGCCAAGCTGTCGATCCCCGAGTTGTTCCTGGTGGTGTCGCTGCTCAATATTGCGGTCAACACCTACATCTTCAGGATCGTCCCCGAATTCACCATGCGCTTCATGATCTGGCTGCTCAGCCATTCCATGTACCGCGTGGAGCATCGCAACCTGGAGGCTATTCCGGATGAAGGCGCGGCGTTGCTGGTGTGCAACCATGTGTCGTTTGTCGATGCGCTGTTGATCGGCGGCGCGGTGCGTCGGCCGATTCGCTTTGTCATGTACTACAAGATCTACCGTTTGCCGGTACTCAACTTTATCTTCCGCACCGCCGGGGCGATTCCGATTGCCGGGCGCCATGAAGATATGCAGATCTACGAACAGGCGTTCGCGCGGATTGCCCAGTATCTGAAGGAAGGTGAGTTGGTGTGCATCTTCCCGGAAGGCAAGCTGACAGCCGATGGCGAGATCAATGAATTTCGTGGTGGGGTGACGCGCATTCTGGAGGAGACACCGGTGCCGGTGATTCCGATGGCGTTGCAGGGGCTGTGGGGGAGTTTCTTCAGTCGCGATCCGCACAAGGGCTTCTTTCATCGGATCTGGTCGCGGGTGGTGTTGGTGGCTGGGGAGCCGATTGCTGTGGAGACGGCAACGCCTGTGCAGTTGCAGGCAGTAGTGGGTGGTTTGCGGGGGAGTGTCAGGTAGTTTTCGTTGTTTGTCAGGGCCTCATCGCAGGCAAGCCAGCTCCCACCTTTTGAATTGTGAATACAGTCAAATGTGGGAGCTGGCTTGCCTGCGATAGCGTAGTGGCTTAAGTGGAAATTTTGAGCCCAATCAGCCCGCAAATAATCAACGCCACACTCGCCAACCGAAACAACGCCATGGACTCCCCAAACAGGATAATCCCGGCAATCACAGTGCCCACGGCACCTACGCCTGTCCAGATGGCATAGGCGGTGCCCAGCGGCAGCTCTTTCATGGCCAGCCCCAGCAACCCAAGGCTGACGGCCATGGCGGCAATCGTCAGGGCGGTGGGCAGTGGCTTGCTGAAACCGTCGGTGTATTTCAGGCCGACGGCCCAGCCAACTTCAAACAACCCGGCAAAAAACAGAATGATCCAGGACATGATGACCTCGCTTCTACAAAGTGGGGTCGTCCCCTGGTAAGCGCTTGATAGCGTCGCGAGGTCGTCCTCGCGAAGCTTGGTAGAGTGCCGAAAATGGATCAGGCGATCAAGTTTACGGAGCGGTTTCCAATGCGCGGCGGTCTTCTTTCTCGCTCATGCGGCGGAAATAAGTCGACAGCAATGCGCCGGAAATATTGTGCCAGACACTGAACAACGCACTGGGAACCGCCGCCAGCGGCGAAAAGTGCGCACTGGCCAGCGCGGCACCCAGCCCGGAGTTCTGCATACCGACTTCCAACGCCAACGACTTGCGTTGCGCCAGCGGCAACTTGAACAAGCGCCCGGTGAAGTAGCCCAGCAGGTAACCGAAGCTGTTGTGCAGCATCACCACCGCCATGATCAGCAGGCCCGATTCGGCGATCTTCGCCTGGCTTGCGGCAACCACGGCCGCGACGATGATCACAATACTGACCACCGACACCAGCGGCAGCACGTCCACCGCATGACGAACCCGCTCGCCCAGCACCCGTTGCGCCACCACGCCGAACACAATCGGCAGCAGCACCACTTGCAGGATCGACCAGAACAGCTCCATGAACGATACCGGCAGCCAGGCCGAGGCCAGTAGCCAGATCAACGCAGGTGTGAGCAGTGGGGCGAGGAGGGTGGTGACGGCGGCAATCGCCACCGACAACGCCAGGTCGCCGCGGGCCAGCCAGGTCATCACGTTGGACGAGGTGCCGCTTGGGCAGCAGCCGACCAGGATCACGCCGACGGCAATTTCCGGCGGCAGGTGAAAGACCTGGCACAACAACCATGCCACGCCCGGCATGATCACAAAATGCGCGACCACGCCCAAGGCCACGCGCCATGGATGGCGAGCGACTTCGGCGAAGTCTTCAAGTTTCAAGGTCAGCCCCATGCCGAACATCACCAGGCCCAGCAGCGGGACGATGGCGCTTTTCAGGCCGATGAACCAGCTGGGTTCGAGGAAGGCGAGCACGGCAAATATCAACACCCAGTAGGCGAAGGTATTGCCGACGAAGCGGCTCAAGGCAGCGAGTGCACGCATGGGGATGTCCTTGTTATTAGAGTGTTGAATAGGGCGACGCGATCAAATGTGGGAGCTGGCTTGCCTGCGATAGCGGTGTATCAGTCGGCACTACTCTGGCTGACACTCCGTTATCGCAGGCAAGCCAGCTCCCACACTGACCGTGCCCACATTGGATCGGTGTTGTTTAGATGCCCTGTGGGGTTTCTTCCCCGCCCAGCGCTTCCACCAACGCCGGCAGGAACTCACCGAAGGTCAGCATCATCAAGGTAAAGCTGGCATCCAGTTGGCCCAGGGCTTCGTCGCCGCCGTCCTGTTCCGCCTGGTCTTGCAGCAGGTCTTCGAATTTCAGGCGTTTGACGGTCATCTTGTCATCGAGCATGAAGGACAGCTTGTCCTGCCACGCCAGGGACAGTTGGGTCACGACCTTGCCGGTGGTCAGGTGCAGTTGGATCTCTTCGCCGGTCAGGTCCTGGCGCTTGCAGCGCACGATGCCGCCGTCTTCATGGGTGTCGCGCAGTTCGCATTCGTCGAGGACGAAGAAGTCATCGGCCGGTTTCTGGGTAGTGACCCAGTCGGTCATGATTGCGGTCGGTGCGGTTTTTACCGTCAGCGGACGGACGGGCAGGGTGCCGATCACTTCACGCAAGGTCGACAGCAGATCTTCAGCACGCTTGGGACTGGCCGAGTTGACCAGGATCAGGCCCTGTTTCGGCGCGATCGCAGCAAAGGTCGACGAGCGACGAATAAAGGCACGCGGCAGGAAGGCCTGGATGATTTCATCCTTGATCTGGTCGCGCTCCTTCTTATAGACCTTGCGCATTTGCTCGGCTTCGATCTCTTCGACTTTCTCTTTCAGTGCGTCACGCACCACGCTACCTGGCAGGATGCGTTCTTCCTTGCGCGCGGCGATCAGCAAAAAATCTCCGCTGACGTGAACCAGGGGAGCGTCTTCACCTTTACCGAAGGGTGCAACGAAACCGTAAGTGGTCAACTCCTGGCTTGCACACGGGCGCGCCAGCTTGGTGGCCATGGCCGCTTCCAACGCCTCGGCATCAACAGGCAGATCTTGGGTCAGGCGATAGATAAGCAGGTTCTTGAACCACATGGGGTGAGTCTCTCCTCTATACAAAGGGGGGCATTATTCTCTTGATCACGCCGTAGGCCAACCCTGCCTAAGCCATTGGAAGGGCTGAAAAAAAAGATTTAAGAAAGTGCTTGCCAGACATGGGGTCGCTACGTAGAATGCGCGCCACACCGAAACGAAGGGTGATTAGCTCAGCTGGGAGAGCATCTGCCTTACAAGCAGAGGGTCGGCGGTTCGATCCCGTCATCACCCACCATTCGCTTCAAGTGTTACGCGCAGCGGTAGTTCAGTCGGTTAGAATACCGGCCTGTCACGCCGGGGGTCGCGGGTTCGAGTCCCGTCCGCTGCGCCATATTCGGTCACCTGGAACGCTGAACGCCAGGTCACCACAGAAAGCCCGCTTAATCGCGGGCTTTTCTTTGTCCGGAATATGGCAAAAAATCGTACGCGGAACTTTTTTTAAATAAATTGCATTTAAATCAAGACATTACGATTTTTTGGTGTATGATGCGCCCACACCGAAACGAAGGGTGATTAGCTCAGCTGGGAGAGCATCTGCCTTACAAGCAGAGGGTCGGCGGTTCGATCCCGTCATCACCCACCATTCGCTTCAAGTGTTACGCGCAGCGGTAGTTCAGTCGGTTAGAATACCGGCCTGTCACGCCGGGGGTCGCGGGTTCGAGTCCCGTCCGCTGCGCCATATTTTGCTTCCAGGCCCACTGAACACCTGGAAACTACGAACAAAGCGGCCATTGGCCGCTTTTTTTGTGCCCGGATTTTTTCTCGCCGTTCCTCTCCAACCATAGCGTTCGCTCGCCCATCCTAGCGTCCTCATCGTCTTATTTGGGTCGCCAATCCTGCGCTGTCAATCGTCACGCCTCCAGGGTTCGTGCGCAGCCTTTATCCCTATTGAAGAACCTTGTCAATCCTAAGTGCTGATAGGAGTGCCAGTTCGTCTTGCTGCGGTAAGGTCTCGTGGACATTGGTTCTAACGGAACGGCCGAAGATGAATCGCACCTGCATGGCCATGCCTTATTTCGAAATCCCCGAACGTCACCTTGAAGCGTTCAAGGCGTATTGCGCCGTGTTTATCGAAAAGACCTCTAAAGAGCCCGGATGCCTGTACTACGGTTTCAGCTTCAATGGCACCCAAGGCCATTGCCGGGAGGTCTACAGCGATGCCCAAGGGCTTTTGAACCACTTGGTCAATATCGCTGAGCTGAATTCCGAGGCGTTTCACCTGGCTTCAATTGTTCGCTATGAAGTGCATGGGCCCCGAGAGGAGCTGGACAAGTTACGTGGCCCCCTGGCGTTTATGAAGCCGCAGTTCTTCGAACTGGAACAGTGTTTCAGCCGACCGTCTGTGGTGGCGTGAACCCGATGTATCTACAAGAGGCCTCAAGACATGTCAGTTGAACAATTACTCGGCCTGGGTGTGACGAACGCTGCGCGTGCGCCGCGTCAGCCTGCCTTCAGCCTGTTGTTTTTTTCCGATGTGCGCGAAGACATCAGCGCCAGCGAGAAATATGAGTTCGCTCGGTCGTTGACGTTGTTTGGCGATGCGCAGGGTTTTGAGGCCGTGTATTTTCCTGAGCGTCATTTCCACGAGTTTGGCGCGATTTACCCCGATTCCGCAGTAATGGCGGCGTCACTCATCCCCCAAACCCGACACATTCGTTTTCGCACCGCAGGCATCAGTTTGCCCCTGCATCACCCGGCGCGCGTGGTCGAAAGTTGGTCGATGAACGATGTACTCTCTGGCGGAAGGGTAGACCTTGGGTTCGGCTCAGGTTGGAGCCGGCCTGATTTTCTCTTGGCGCCGCACGCCTACGAGGACCGGCGCGAGGTGATGTGGCAACGCATTGAGCAGGTACGTCGCTTATGGGCGGGTGAGCGCCTTTCATTCCCGGGGCCTGGTGGCGATCCAGTGTCGGTCGTCACCTTTCCCCGACCCCTACAGACCAGCCTGAATGTCTGGATCCTGGTAGCGCAGAATACAGAGTCGTTCATTGCCGCTGGCAAGGCGGGTTTCAACGTCTTCACGATGTTGTACGGCATTGACCTGCCGGACCTGGCCGAAAAAATTGGGCTTTATCGCCAAGCGCGCCGCGATGCGGGATTCGACCCGGCTTCCGGGCGCGTCACCCTTATGCTGCATACCCTGGTCGGGCCCGATAGCGCCTGGGTTCGCCGAGCCGTCGAAGCACCGTTCAAAGACTATATCCGCAGCTCACTGGTAGCCCACATGAAAGCACGGGCGACGCCTGACGGTCGTCCCCTGGATGCCACAGAGCAGGAAAACGTCCTGCAATACGCATTTGAGCGGTATTACGAAACCGGCGCGTTGTTCGGTACGGTCGATGAGGTTCGGTATCGAGTCGGCCAAGTGCTTGAGACCGGCGTCGATGAGATTGCCTGCCTGATGGATTTCGGCGTGGACTACGCCGTGGTGCATCAGTCCTTGCCCTACCTTGAACAACTCGTAGCCTCGTTCCAGGAGCGGTCAGCACAGTGAATATCGAACGCAAGAAAGCTCGCCTCGCCGCCGCCATCAATGCCTCGCTCAAGGCCCAGCCTGCCCCGTCCTTTCCTGAACCGGTGGCGATCATCGGGTTGTCCGCCAACGTCGCGCAGTCGGCTAGCGTACGTCAGTTCTGGCAGGCGCTGGATGATGATCGTTCGTTGATCGAGGAGATCCCGGCGACGCGCTTTGACTTCACGTCCTGGTACGCCGGATCGAATATTGAAGAAGGGAAAATGCGCACCCGTTGGGGCGGGTTTATACCCGCCATCGATCAATTCGATCCGGTCTTTTTTGGCATGTTGCCGGCGGAGGCGCGCAAGATGGATCCGCAACAACGCTTGTTGCTGATGTCGGTGCGCCAGACGTTTGAAGACGCCGGTTATCGCCACACTGACTGGAAAGGCTCGGCCACCGGTGTATTTATCGCCGCCGAGCGTAACGAATACCACCTCAACCTACTCCAGGCCCAGATTGATCCCGGCGAAGGGCTGGACCAGGCGGCCAGTATGCTCGCTAACCGGGTGTCACATTTCTATGACCTGCGTGGGCCAAGCGAACGAATCGATGCGATGTGTGCCGGCGGTGCCGTCGCGCTTCATCACGCGGTCACCGCGCTGCGCAGTGGCCAGATCAATGCTGCGATCGTCGGTGCCTGCAACTTGCTGCTGCGCCCGGACGTGTTCGTGACGTTGTCGCAAAGCGGGCAAATGAGCCCCGAACCGACCGTGAGATCCTTCGGCGCCGGCGCTGACGGCTACCTGCGCGGCGAAGGCGTGTGCAGCCTGTTGCTCAAGCCGTTGTCGAAGGCTGAGGCCGACGGCGATCATATTTATGGGCTGATCCGCAATACGGCGGTCAATTACAACGGCGGCGACGCGGCGTCAATCGCTGCGCCCAGTGTGTCCGCACATTCAAGCCTGGTACAGGATTGCTACCGACGGGCGGGGATCGATCCACGCCACGTCAGCTACATCGAAGCCCAGGGCATGGGCAACCCCGTGGCAGATATCGCTGAGTGGGATGCCCTTAATCATGGCTTGCTGGCCTTGGGACGGGAGCAAGGCGTGCAGTTGCAGGAAGGCCAGTGCGCTATCAGCACGCTCAAGCCGATGAGCGGACATATGCATGCCGCTTCAGCCATTGGCGCGCTATTCAAGATCATCCGCAGCTTGCAGACCGAAAAGATTCATAAAATCCTCGACTTTGAGCAGCCCAATCTCCACCTGCATACCGCCGGACAGCCTTGCAGGCTCGCTACCCATACCGTTGATTGGCCACGCCAGGCTACCCCGCGCCTGGCGGGTTTGCATTCCTATGGCGCAGGCGGAAACAACGCACACATTCTAGTCGAAGAATACGTGCACCAAGCGCCCGGTCGTGTGGTGCCGAGTCAGGCCCCATTGCTGTTCCCCCTTAGCGCGCCGACCCCGGCGCTGCTGGCGCTGCTCGCGGCACAAATGCACCAGGCCTTGATCGATGAGCCGACGCTGTGCCTGGAAAGTGTCAGCGACACGCTCAAATTCGGGCGCGAGAAATTTGCCGCCGCCGTGGTCATCGTGGCCATGGAGCGCCCAGGCTTGCTCGATGTGCTAGCCCAGTTACACACGGGCGATCTTACGGGCGCAGTTGTCTTCGCCAAGGACGTCGCAGCGCCTACGGACGCGGCGCTTGACCCTTGGGCCGAGCTCTGGCTGGCGGGTGAGCGCCCGATGGCGAAGGCCACCCGCGCACCACGGGTGCCCCTGCCGACGACCCCCTTTGATACCCAGTCGTTCTGGTATGACGCGCCTGCACCCATGGCGGCGTATCCGGCTCCTGGTACATCGCGTACAGGGCGCCGAGCCTGGAGCCCGGACGCCGCCGAGCAAGCGGTACGTGAAGCATTGGCCCAAGCGCTGGAACAGCCTGCGGCATCACTGGATCTGGACGCGCAGTTCAGTGAGTTGGGTTTTGATTCGATGATGGTGCGTCAACTCTGCCGGCATATGCGCGACCAGGACATCGTGGTCGAGCCAGCGGTACTGTTCGAGCACGCTACGCCGGCGCGACTGGTGGCCTGGCTGGCTTGCGCGCCTGCGCAGCGCATTGCCGCCCCTTACCACCTGCCCAGTCCGGGCGCGCGTGGGCAGATCGCGATAATCGGCATGGCCGGGGTATATCCCAAGTCAGCGGATTTGTCGGCGTTCTGGGATTGCCTGGCAAACGCAGGGGACTGCATCGAAACCGTGCCCGAGCAACGCTGGAGCCTTGACGAGCATTTTAACGCGGACCGCCAGCGTGCGATCCAAGAGGGTAAAAGCTACGGTAAATGGGGTGGTTTCATCGAAGGCCTGGATGACTTCGACCCAATGTTCTTTAACTTTTCCCTGGCCGAAGCTACCTACATGCACCCCAAGGAACGTCAATTCATCCAGTGCGCATGGCATGCCCTGGAAGATGCCGGGTATACGCCTGCGTCTCTGGAGCAGGAGAAGGTCGGCGTATTCGTGGGAGTGTCCAAGGCCGGGCACGATAACTATAAAGATTCGTTTTTTTCGATCGCCAACCGCGTGTCTTATCGCTTCGGGTTTACCGGGCCTAGCCTGCCCGTGGATACCGCCTGTTCTTCTTCGCTGACCGCGGTGCATGAGGCCTGCCTGCACTTGCAGGCAGGCGAGTGCACCGTGGCGGTTGTCGGTGGCGTCAATGCCTACACCCACCCTTCCACCTTTGCCGAGTTCGCACGACTGGGCGTGTTATCCGCCGATGGCAAGTCGCGAGCGTTCGGTGCGGGGGCCAATGGGTTTGTTCCCGGCGAAGGAGTGGGGGCGCTGTTGCTAAAGCCGCTGGAACGCGCGCTGGCGGACGGTGATATGGTTCACGGCGTCATCGCCGCCAGTGCGGTCAACCATGGCGGCAAAGCCAATGGCTACACGGTGCCCAACCCCGAAGCCCAGCGCGCCATGATTCGCCTGGCATTGGACCGGGCCGGCGTCAGTGCTGACCAGGTTACCTATGTGGAGGCCCACGGCACCGGTACGGCGCTGGGCGATCCCATCGAATTTCGCGGCCTGGTCGAGGCGTTTCGCCAGGACACCGAGCGCACCGGCTTCTGTCGCCTGGGGTCGGTCAAGAGCAACATCGGCCATCTTGAAGCTGCGGCTGGTATTGCCGGCCTGAGCAAGGTCCTCCTGCAGATGCGCCACGGGCAAATCGCGCCGTCGCTGCATTCGCAGCAGATGAACCCGGATATCGACGCCAGCCTCTCGCCTTTTCGCGTGCCTCAGGCGCTGGAACCGTGGGACGTCGACGGCGAGGGCGCGCAAGAGCGCATTGCATGCCTGTCATCCTTCGGTGCCGGCGGTGCCAATGCCCACGTGATCCTGCGCCAGGCCCCTGTGCGTGCCGAACCCGCCGAAGATGTGCGGGCCGACTACCTGATTGTCCTTTCGGCACGCCATGAGGCTGCACTTGTACGACAAGTGGACACCTTGTTAGTGTTTCTGGAACGCAATCCGTCGCTGCCCTTGCGTGACATTGCCTACACGCTGCAGGTGGGCCGCCAGGCCATGAATGCGCGATTGAGTTGCATCGCCACGTCGACTGCCGACCTCATGGATGCATTGCGTCGCTATTGTGCCGGTGAGGCCCACCCGGGCGTGCAGTCCACGACGCTCAAGGACGCCGACCGCCTGAGTTTGTTCGGTCAAGATGAATCAGCGCTGACGTTGCTTGATCAGTGGTATGCCGAGAGCAAATGGGCGCAATTAGCCCAGTTATGGAGAGCGGGGGAGGTGATCGACTGGGCGCGCCTGGTGGCGCCGGGTACTGCCCGTCGTATCAGTTTGCCGGGCTATTCGTTCGACCGTGAACCCATCCCCAGGGCACCGCAACTGGTGCCGCTTGGCAGCGTGGCCCGGCCCCCGGCGCAGCCTGGCAGGGCGCTCGTACCACCTACCACCGCCGCGACATTATTGGTGCGCCCGCGCTGGCAGCCGGTGCAGGCCTCACCGGCGG
>NZ_SPKL01000037.1:0-215554 GCF_023127755.1 Pseudomonas sp. W2Aug9
TGACTACTCTAACGAGCATCAGATTGCGGTGTGTGAAGACGCAATGAACCGAAAGTTCGACGCTCACAAAACACCGAAAACTGTCACATACCCAATTTGCTGAAGCGAGGCCAACTGGTCACGACTCAGTACCCGAATTTCTTGACGACCATAGAGCATTGGAACCACCTGATCCCATCCCGAACTCAGCAGTGAAACGATGCATCGCCGATGGTAGTGTGGGGTTTCCCCATGTGAGAGTAGGTCATCGTCAAGATTAAATTCCGAAACCCCTGTTTGCTAACGCAAACAGGGGTTTTGTTTTGGGCGGTCGAAAAGTGTCCACTCTATCCGCGCACGCCTGTCAGGCTGTGTCCGCCCCATGCACCACAGTGCTAAAGTCCACCCCTCGATTTTGCTTTTCCCAAGGAAGCCGTTATGCCGGACGCGACGTCCCTCAGCCCTGGATTCATGGTGGTTCACGGCAACCGCCTGGACGAACTGCGCAGCCTGGTGGTCAGCTGGATGCGCCGTTATCCACTGGCGCCTTTGGAAAACGAAATCGCGTTGGTACAAAGCAACGGCATCGCCCAATGGCTCAAGCTGGCCTTGGCTGAAGATCCGCAAGAAGATGATATGGGCGGCTGCGGCATTGCCGCAGCAATCGACGTGCAACTGCCTGGCAGCTTTATGTGGCAGCTCTACCGCATGGTCCTGGGCCGTGATGAAATTCCACCCAAGTCCCTGCTCGATAAAGCCCCGCTGACCTGGCGTCTTATGCGCCTGTTACCCGAACTGATTGGCCAGCCGCATTTTGAGCCCCTACAGCGCTTCCTGACTCAAGACACCGACCTGCGTAAACGCTACCAACTTGCCGAGCGCCTGGCCGATTTGTTCGACCAATACCAGGTCTACCGCGCTGATTGGCTGGAAGACTGGGCCGCAGGTCGGCACCAACTGCGCAATGGTCGAGGCGAATCCAAGCCCCTCAACCCTGCCAACTGCTGGCAAGCCGAGTTATGGCGTGCGCTGCTGCTGGATGTAGGAGAGGAGGGCATGGCTGAAAGCCGAGCAGGCGTTCACCAGCGCTTCATCGAGCGCATCAACAGCCTTGAGCAAGCGCCGCCCGGCTTGCCTTCCCGGGTGATTGTATTCGGCATTTCATCACTGCCGGCCCAAGCACTGGAAGCCCTCGCTGGCCTGGCCCGTTTCAGCCAGGTCCTGCTCTGTGTACATAACCCTTGCCGCCATCATTGGTCCGACATCGTCGCCGACAAGGATTTACTGCGTAATGAATACAAGCGCCAGGCGCGCAAAGCCGGTATGCCGGTCACTATCGATCCCCAAACCTTGCACCAGCACGCCCATCCGCTACTGGCGGCCTGGGGCAAGCAGGGCCGTGATTACATCAGTTTGTTGGACAGCTACGATGACCCCAACAGCTACCGCGCCGCATTTCGCGATGGGCGCATCGATCTGTTCAGCGACAGCGAACCCACCACGCTGCTCAACCAGCTGCAGGACGATATCCTCGAACTGCGCCCGCTGAATGAAACCCGCGAACTGTGGCCCGCTGTTGATCTGGAGCATGATACGTCCATCCGGTTCCACATCGCCCACAGCGCCCAGCGCGAAGTGGAAATCCTCCACGACCAATTGCTCCAACGCTTCAGCGCCGATCCAACGTTGCGCCCTCGGGACATCATCGTCATGGTTCCCGACGTCGACAGCTACGCGCCGCACATCCGCGCGGTCTTCGGCCAGCTTGAGCGAAATGACCCACGCTTCATCCCCTATACCCTGACAGACCAAGGCCAACGCGGCCGCGATCCTCTACTGATCGCCGTCGAACATCTGCTCAAGCTTCCCGACAGTCGTTTCCCCGTCAGTGAAATCCTCGACCTGCTCGACGTTCCCGCCCTGCGTGAGCGTTTTGCTATCAAAGAGCGCGACCTGCCCACCCTGCATCGCTGGATCGAAGGCGCCGGTATCCGCTGGGGGCTGAACGCCGAACAACGTGTCGGTTTGGGTCTACCCACAGATCTGGAACAAAACAGCTGGCGATTCGGCCTGCGCCGTATGTTGCTGGGCTATGCAGTCGGCACTGGCATGGCCTGTGAAGGTATTGAGCCCTACGACGAAATCGGCGGCCTCGATGCGGCATTGATCGGCCCGCTGGTCGCCCTGCTCGATGCCTTGAATGATGCCCATCAGGCGTTATCACAACCGGCTGCTCCCAGGGTGTGGGGCGAGCGATTGCAACGCTTGATGCAGCTGTTCTTCCTGCCCAGCAGCGAGCACGATGACTACCTCTTGGGCCAGCTTGAGCAACTGAGAGAGACCTGGCTGGAAACCTGCGAATCCGTTGGCTTACAGGACGAGTTACCCCTTACGGTCGTCCGTGAGGCATGGCTGGCCGGATTAGATCAGGGTCGCTTGTCCCAGCGCTTTCTCGCCGGAGCTGTCAATTTTTGTACCCTGATGCCCATGCGTGCGATCCCGTTCAAGCTGGTCTGCCTGCTCGGCATGAACGACGGCGACTACCCACGAGCACAACCGCCGCTGGACTTCGACCTGATGGGCAGCGACTACCGTCCCGGTGACCGTTCGCGCCGCGAAGACGACCGCTACTTACTGCTCGAAGCGCTGCTCTCGGCCCGCGACCAGCTCTATATCAGTTGGGTTGGCCGCAGCATCCGCGATAACAGCGATCGCCCTGCCTCGGTATTGATCGGCCAGTTGCGCGACCACCTCGCCAGCGGCTGGCAGCACGCCGGCAGCGATAAGCCGCTGATCGACGCAATGACCCAGGAACACCCGCTCCAACCCTTCAGCGCCCGCTACTTCCATGAAGGCGATCCACTGTTCAGCTACGCCCGCGAATGGCAATTGCTGCATGAAGCGCGGGATGTCATGCCCCCAGCGAATGTATTGCTGCAGCATCAACAGGAAGAACCCCTGAGCCTCGGTCAGTTGCAGGACTTCTTGCGCAACCCAGTCAAACATTTCTTCAGCCAGCGTCTGAAAGTATTCTTCGAAGCCGCAGAAGTGCCTCTGGCTGACGAAGAACCCTTCGTCCTCGACGCACTGCAGCGCTATAGCCTCAGCGACAGTCTGCTAAATGCTGCACTGACCCACCCCGATCACCTCGACCAGGCCCTCAACGCCCAAGCCCTGCGTTTGCAGGGCAGTGGCCTGTTGCCGATGGTCGGTTTCGGTGAGTGCCTGCGTAAGGAGTTGATCGAGCCGTTGCCTGACCTGGTGCAGCGCTATCAACAGCTTCTGGCGCTGTGGCCGACCCCACATACCGGCGCTGAACCTATCAGTTTTGAGTATCGAGGCATTCAGTTGGAAGGCTGGATCAGCGGCTTGCATCGCCGCAGTGATGGCGGCCTGTTAAGCGTTACCACCATCCCCAATAGCATTGGCTCGATCAAGACACGCAAGTGGCATCGCTTGATCCGCCCTTGGGTCAACCATGTGGTGGCCTGCGCCTGTGGCCTGCCATTGAGTACCGGCCTGGTAGCAAGTGACGACACCTTGCTGCTCGAGCCGTTGGATAAACCTACTGCCCAGGAAATCCTCGGCAACCTGCTGCTGGCTTGGCAAACCGGTATGAGCACACCGCTGCCCGTTGCAGTAAAAACCGCTTTCGCCTGGCTCGGCCAAACTGATCCCGCCAAGGCCCAAGCCGCGGCCAGCAAAGCTTACGAAGGCGATGGCATCACCACTGACGGCGAACGCCGCGAAACGCCTGCTCTCACGCGGCAATTTCCCGACTACGCGGCGTTGGTCGCCAGTGAGGAATTCGAAGGCTGGTGCGAAACCCTGTATCGCCCGCTCATCAACGCACCATGGCGATCGCTTTCCAGCGCGGAGGCCAGCGCATGATCGGCAAACCCTTGGCCCTGGCATTCCCGCTTAAAGGCAGCCAGTTGATTGAAGCCAGTGCCGGCACTGGCAAGACCTTCACCATCTCCGCGTTATACCTGCGCCTGGTGCTCGGCCATGGTGGTGATGAGTCAGGCTTCGGCCGCGAACTGCTGCCGCCGCAAATTCTCGTCGTCACGTTCACCGATGCGGCCACCAAGGAGCTGCGTGAACGCATCCGCATCCGCCTGGCCGAAGCTGCGCGCTTCTTTCGCGACGAAATCGAACAGCCCGATGCGTTGATCGCCGACCTGCGCGAGCAATACGCTCCGCAGCAATGGCCGGCCTGCGCCAACCGCCTGGACATCGCCGCGCAATGGATGGATGAAGCCGCCGTCTCGACTATCCACAGCTGGTGCCAGCGCATGCTGCGTGAACATGCGTTCGACAGTGGCAGCCTGTTCACCCAGACCCTGGAAACTGACCATAGCGACCTGCTGGGCGAAGTGCTGCGCGATTACTGGCGATTGTTCTGCTACCCGATGCACGACGATGCGCTCAACTGGGTGCGCAACAATTGGGGCGGCCCCGCGGCGCTGATGCCAAGGGTGCGTGCGCTGTTCGGCAGCGAGCGGCCCACCGACGAAAGTCGCGAGCCGGCCGAACTGATCAACGCTTGTTTGCAAGAGCGTCGCGCCGCGCTGACGACCCTCAAGGCACCCTGGCAACAATGGGCGGCCGAGCTGCGCGATATCTGCCTGCAAGCCGTCGCCGCCAAAACGGTCGATGGGCGCAAGATGCAAGCGCGCTACTTCGAACCCTGGTTCGAAAAGATCAGCGCCTGGGCCGCCGATGAAACCCTGGAGCAATTGGACATCGGTACCGGCTTCACGCGCCTGACGCCCGAGGGCATGGCCGAAGCCTGGAAGGGCGAACCGCCGCAGCACCCGGGGATCGAGGCGATGGCCGGCCTCAAAGCCAGCCTCGATGCATTGCCAACGCCCGACGCCGCGGTATTGCAACATGCGGCTGGCTGGGTGGGTAAACGCTTCGAAGAAGAGAAGCGTCGCCGCGCTGAAATGGGCTTCGACGACATGCTGATCCGCCTCAACGCGGCCCTTCAGGCAGACGGTGGCGAGCGCCTGGCCAGTGTGATCCGTGAGCAATTCCCGGTGGCGCTGATTGATGAATTTCAAGACACCGACCCGGTGCAATACAGCATCTTCGACAGCATCTACCGCATCGACGAAAACCACCTGGACAGTGGCCTGTTCTTGATCGGCGACCCCAAGCAGGCGATCTACGCCTTTCGCGGTGCCGACATCTACACCTACCTGCGCGCCCGGCAGTCCACCACCGGCCGCCATCACACCCTGGGCACCAACTTCCGCTCCAGCCATGCGATGGTCGAAGCGGTGAACCACGTGTTCCAGCGTGCGGAAACCGGCCGTGGTGCGTTCCTGTTCCGCGAGCCCAACGGCGAGAACCCGGTGCCGTTTCACCCGGTGCTGTCCCAGGGCCGCAGCGAGCACCTGCAGGTTGACGGCCAACCGTTGCCGGCCATGAACCTGTGGCACCTGCCTACCGACCAGCCGATTTCCACCGCGGTTTACCGTCAGCACTTGGCTGCGGCCTGCGCCACACAGATCGTCGCGTTGCTCAATGGTGGGCAGCAAGGCACAGCAGGTTTTGTAAAAGAGGGCAGCCTCAAGGGCGTATTGCCGTCAGACATCGCCATCCTCGTACGCGACGGCAAGGAAGCCCAGGCCGTGCGCGCTGAGTTGGCCAGCCGTGGCGTGCGCAGTGTGTACCTGTCGGATAAGGACTCGGTTTTCGCCGCCCAGGAAGCTCACGACCTGCTGGCCTGGCTCAAGGCCTGCGCCGAGCCGGATGTCGAGCGCCCGCTGCGCGCCGCCCTGGCCTGCGTCACCTTGAACCTGTCCCTGGCGGAACTGGAGCGTCTGAACCAGGACGAATTGGCGTGGGAATCGCGCGTGATGCAGTTCCGTGGCTACCGCGCAATCTGGCGCACCCAAGGCGTGCTGCCGATGCTGCGTCGCCTGCTCCACGACTTCAAGCTGCCTCAAACCCTTATCGCCCGCAGTGATGGCGAGCGCGTGCTGACCAACCTGTTGCACCTCAGTGAGTTGCTGCAACAAGCCGCGTCGGAACTCGATGGTGAACAGGCGTTGATCCGCCACTTGGCCGAACACCTGGCACTGTCGGGCCAGGCCGGTGAAGAACAGATCCTGCGTCTGGAAAGCGATGAGCAACTGGTCAAGGTGGTGACCATCCACAAATCCAAGGGCCTGGAATACGACCTGGTGTTCTTGCCCTTCATCTGCTCGGCCAAACCGATGGATGGCAGTCGCTTGCCGCTGCATTACCACGATGAACACGGCAAGTCCCAAGTGAGCCTGCGGCCAACGGCCGAGCTGATCGCCCAAGCCGATGACGAGCGCCTGGCCGAAGACCTGCGTTTGTTCTACGTGGCCTTGACCCGCGCCAAACACGCGTGCTGGCTGGGCATTGCCGACCTCAAGCGCGGCAATAACAGCAGCTCGGTCTTGCACCTGTCGGCATTGGGGTATTTGCTGGGGGGCGGGACGTCGTTGGGCGAGTCCACCGGCCTGGCGCGCTGGTTGCTGGATTTACAGGAAGGTTGCCCGGCCATCCGTTATGGCCTTGTGCCGGATATCCAGGACATCCTGTTCCACCCGCCGCGCAATGAAGCGACGTTGCTTGCGCCGTTGCTGCCCAAACGCAAGGCTGCGGAAAACTGGTGGATTGCCTCCTACAGTGCTTTGCGCATTGGCGACAGCATGAGCGCCGCCAGCCTCGAAGCGCCGGAAAGCCCGCAGGCCCAGAAGCTGTTCGATGACGAACGCCTCGACCCCGATGCACCACGGGAAGTGGTGGCGTCCGGCGGTGATATTCACCGTTTCCCACGCGGGCCTAATCCAGGCACCTTCCTCCACGGCTTGTTGGAGTGGGCCGGTGAAGAGGCTTTCAACGTGACGCCCGAGGCCATTGAAAAGGCCGTGGGCGCACGCTGTAACCGCCGCAATTGGGAAGGCTGGATCGTCACCCTCAGCGGCTGGCTGGGGCATCTGTTGCAAACGCCGTTGCCGCTGTACAACGACCACGTGACCCTCAGCGGTCTTGAGCAGTACCAGATTGAAATGGAGTTCTGGTTCGCCAGTCACACAGTCGATGTGCTCGCCCTCGACAAGCTGGTGTGCCGGCACACCCACGGCGGCGTTTCCCGTGTGGCCGCGGAGCCGGTGCTGCTCAACGGCATGTTCAAGGGATTTATCGACCTGACGTTCGAACACGAGGGGCGCTACTACGTGGCGGACTACAAATCCAACTGGCTCGGCCCCGACGATTCGGCCTACACCCAGCAAGCCATGGAGCGGTCGATCCTTGAGCATCGGTACGACCTGCAATACGTACTTTACCTGCTGGCCCTGCATCGCCAGCTCAAGGCACGCCTGCCCGATTATGACTACGACCAGCACGTCGGCGGCGCCTTGTACCTGTTCCTGCGTGGCACCCAGTCGGTGAGCCAGGGGGCGTATTTCACCCGGCCGCCCCGTGAGCTGATCGAAAGCCTGGACCTGTTGTTCCAGGGCAAGCCAATTGCGCCCAAGGTCGAGCCCGTCTGGGAACAAGGAGTGTTGCTATGAGCCTGTCGCCGTTACCGCTGGAGGAGCTGGCACCGCTGAGTCACGCCACTGACCTGGTGCAGTTGCTTGAGCGTTGGGTCGAGCGTGGCTGGTTGCGGGCCCTGGACAAAGCCTTCGTCGGCTTCCTGCACGAGCTTGATGCCCAGGCCGATCCCTTGGTGCTGCTGGCGGCCGCGTTGACCAGCCATCAACTGGGCCATGGCCACGTCTGCCTGGACCTGTTCGAAACCCTCAAGGCGCCGGACTTTGCCTTGTCTTTGCCACCGGAGGGCGACCCGCACACGGGCGCCATGCTGTTGCCGTCGCAGTTGCTGCACGGCCTGGACGGTGCCCATTGGTGCCATGCCCTGGCGGGCAGCCCACTGGTCGCGCTGGCGGTCGATGGCAGCGACGTGGCCCAGAGCCGGCCATTGGTGTTGTCCGGCAAACGCCTGTACCTGCGCCGCTACTGGACCTACGAGCGACGTATCGATCGCGCCCTGCGCCTGCGCCTCGCGAGCGTGGAGCCCGCAGCTGCCGATTTGCCACAACGCCTCAACCGCCTGTTCGACCAACCGGCGCCGGATGGGGTGATTGATTGGCAAAAACTTGCCTGTGCGCTGGCTACCCGCGGCGCATTCAGTATCGTCACCGGCGGCCCCGGCACCGGCAAGACCACCACCGTAGTGCGCCTGCTTGCATTGCTGCAGGCGCCCGCCGTGGAGTCCGGCAGCCCGTTGCGCATTCGCCTGGCCGCGCCCACCGGTAAAGCCGCTGCGCGCCTGACCGAATCCATCAGCCAGCAAGTGCTGTCGCTGACAGTGCCCGACAGCGTGCGGGAAAAAATCCCGACGCAGGTCACCACGGTTCACCGCCTGCTGGGCAGTCGTCCCGGTACTCGCCACTTCCGGCATCACCTCGGTAATCCATTGCCGTTGGACGTGCTGGTGGTGGATGAAGCCTCGATGATCGACCTGGAAATGATGGCCAACCTGCTCGACGCCTTGCCACCCCATGCGCGTCTGGTATTGCTGGGCGACAAGGACCAGTTGGCGTCGGTGGAAGCGGGTGCGGTACTCGGTGATTTGTGCCGCGATGCCGAAGACGGCTGGTACAGCCCGCACACTCGGCAATGGCTGCAAGCCGTCAGCGGCGAAGACCTCAGTGCCAGCGGCTTGCAAGAAGACCTCGACGGTAGCCATCCCCTGGCCCAGCAGGTGGTGATGCTGCGCTATTCACGTCGTTTCGGCGAAGGCAGCGGCATCGGCCAGCTGGCGCGCTGGGTCAACCAGCAAAATGCCGAACAGGCACGTCAGCTGTTGGCCGCAGGTCGTCATGACGACCTGTTTTGCGTCAGCCTCAAGGGCGAGCATGACTCTGCCCTTGAGCGCCTGGTGCTGGACGGCCAGGGCGACGGTGCCCAAGGCTATCGCTACTACCTGAATCTGCTGCAATCGGCACGTCCACCCTTGGATACGCCACGTGATGACCCGGCCTGGACGCATTGGGCGCAACAGTTGCTGCAAGCCTTCGATGCGTTCCAACTGCTCTGCGCCGTGCGCAAAGGCCCTTGGGGCGTTGAAGGGTTGAATCAGCGCATCACCGCGGCCCTGCGCAAAGTACGCCTGATCGAAGGCGACGAGCAGTGGTACGAAGGTCGTCCGGTACTGATGACCCGTAACGATTACGGCCTGGGCCTGATGAACGGCGACATCGGTATCGCGTTGAAATTGCCCGAAAACGAGGGCGGCTCCCACGTGCTGCGGGTGGCCTTCCCACGTAACGATGGCCAGGGCGGCGTACGTTTTGTGCTGCCCAGCCGCTTGAATGATGTTGAAACCGTGTATGCGATGACCGTGCACAAATCCCAGGGCTCGGAGTTCACCCATACGGCGCTGATCCTTCCGGACGCTTTGAACCCGGTGTTGACCAAGGAGTTGATCTATACCGGTATTACCCGCGCCAAGCGCTGGTTCAGCTTGATCGAGCCCCGCGGTGGGGTGTTTGAGGAGGCGGTACGGCGCAAGGTCAAGCGTTTGAGCGGGTTGATGCTGGAGTTGGACGCCGTGCCTGAAAAACTGACTGATAGGTCATGAAATATTTCTGATTCAGATGTCTGATTTTTCTGAAAAAATAGTAGGCCTCGTGTCAGCCGTGCGGCATGGGGTTTCCCGCCGCTGTGCTATCGTTGCGGCATCACCCTGGAAAATACCTGAGAGAAGTGCTGCATGAACGTGGCTGTCTCGCCCACAGAGCGCAGTTTGAGCTGGAGACGGATGTTGCTGGTGGCGGTTCTGTGCCTGCTCGCACCGCGCGTCTGGGCGCAGACGCCGAGCCTCGCCGAGCAGCGCGCCCAGGCGGTCACCCAGGTCGTCCTGGGCATTCTCAGTTATGCGCGATGGCCGGTGGAGCCTGCGCAATTGCGGCTGTGTGTTGTGGGGCCGACTCAGTACACCGATGACCTGGTCAAAGGCACCACCCAGGCCACCGGTCGTCCAGTGCTGGTACGGCGCCTGCTGGTCGATCATCCGGATATCGTCAATGCCTGCGATGCCGTCTACATCGGCAAAATCACCCCCGACGAACGCAACCGCCTGTTTACCTCATTGATTGGCCACCCTGTACTCAGCATTAGCGAAGGGGGCGACCAGTGCACGGTGGGCAGCCTGTTCTGCCTGCGCGTCAGCGATGAGCAGGTGTCGTTCGAGGTCAACCTGGATTCCGTCGCCCGCAGCGGCGTGCGTATCCATCCCAGTGTGTTGCAGTTGTCTCGCCGTCGAGCGCCTGGCTCATGAGCCGCGATAAAGTGCGGCCGACCCTGCGCTCGGTGATTGCCCGCGGGCATATGATTCTGGCGCTGGTGGCGGTCACCCTGGCCAGTGTGTCCCTGACCCTGCTCGGCGTACTTGCCCTGCGGGTTTACGCCGAGCACAACCTGCACCTGATCGCCCGCTCCATCAACTACACCGTGGAAGCGGCTGTAGTGTTCAACGACAGCGCGGCGGCCACCGAAGCCCTGAGCCTGATCGCCTCCACCGAAGAAGTGGCCCAGGCAGAAGTATTCGATATCAACGGCAAGCTGCTGGCGCGCTGGGTTCGCCCGGAAACCGGCATGTTGTCACGGGTCGAGTTGCAAATAGCGCACGCCCTGCTCGAACAGCCCATCAGCCAGCCGATTCTGCGCCAAGGGCAAACCGTCGGCAGCATCCATCTGGTCGGCCACGGTGGCAGCCTGTTGCGCTTCTTGCTCAGCGGCCTGATCGGGATTCTGATCTGCACCGCCCTCAGCGCCTGGGTGGCCTTGCACTTGTCGCGGCGTCTGTTAAATGGCATCACCGTGCCACTGCAACGCCTGGCCGCCGTCGCTCACGCCGCGCGCAGCGAGCGAGACTTTGACCGCCGCGTACCCTCGGCGCAGATCGCCGAACTCGACAGCCTGGGCAGCGACTTCAACGCCCTGCTCGGCGAGATGGAGGCCTGGCAGAGCCACCTGCAAAGCGAAAACGAAACCCTGGCCCACCAGGCCAGCCATGACAGCCTCACTGGCCTGCCCAACCGCGCGTTCTTCGAAGGCCGGCTTATTCGCGCCTTGCGTAGTGCCGCCAAGGTCAACGAGCGGGTGGCGGTGCTGTTTCTCGACAGCGACCGCTTCAAAGACATCAACGACAGCTTCGGTCACGCTGCTGGCGATGCCGTGTTGGTGGCTGTTGCCGATCGCGTGCGTGCGCAACTGCGCGAGGATGACCTGGTGGCACGCCTGGGCGGCGATGAATTTGCGGTATTGCTGGCGCCGCTGCACAAGGCCGAAGACGCCCATCGCATCGCCGATAAAATCATTGCCAGCATGGACGTGCCGATTTCGCTGCCAGGGGGTACTCAGGTGTTGACCTCCCTCAGTATCGGCATTGCCATTTATCCCGATCATGGCGCCACTCCCGGCACCTTGCTCAACGCCGCCGATGCGGCGATGTACCAGGCCAAACGCCTGTCTTCAGGCGGCCAGCAAACGGCGGAGTCGGAGCATCCCGTCGTCAACGTTCAACACAGGAGTTGATTCCCTTGTTCGCTAACACACGCGTTTTATTTATTTCCTTACTCGTTGCCTTCCTGGCCCTCAGCGGCTGCCAGACGCCCCCGCCCAAGGGGCTCACCCCGGCGCAAGTCGCCGTACTCAAGCAGCAAGGCTTCGAGCTGACCGACGAGGGCTGGGCCTTCGGCCTGTCCGGCAAGGTCCTGTTTGGCAGCGACATCGAAACCCTCAACAAACCCAGCACCGACATCGTCGAACGCATCGGCCAGGCCCTGGTAGGCGCGGGCATCGAGCGCGTACGTGTCGACGGCCACACCGACGCCTCCGGCAAAGAACCCTACAACGTGGCGCTGTCCCTGCGCCGCGCCAAGAGCGTGGGCAAGGTGCTGACCCGCGTGGGTATGAAAGAAGAAAACATCCAACTGCGCGGTTTGGGCAGCAGCGAGCCGGTGGCGCCGAATACGACCACAGCAGGCCGCACCGAGAATCGCCGGGTGTCGATTGTTGTGATCGCAGACTAAGCGGGTTCACCTTCCCCCAGCTGAAATGCATTCAATATGTGGGAGCTGGCTTGCCTGCGATGGCGGTTGATCGGTAGATATAGCTTTTGCTGATACACCGCTATCGCAGGCAAGCCAGCTCCCACATTCAGCCTGCAAACCGCATCTCCCGCGTCTGCCCCATCAACAACCCTTGATTCTGCTCAGTCACCTCCCTGATGTAATCCCACAACAACGTAATCCGTTTCAACTTCCTCAAATCCTCCCGGCAATACATCCAGAACTGCCGCGTAATCGCAATCTGCTCTCCCAGCACCGGCAACAAGCACGGATCCTGCGCCGCCAGAAAACACGGCAATATCGCCATCGACCGGCCCTGCTGCGCCGCCACGTACTGCGCGATCACGCTGGTACTGCGCAGGCTGGCGCTGGCGCCGGGCACCACGTTGGCCAGGTACAGCAGCTCCGAGCTGAAGGCCAGGTCATCCACGTAGCTGATAAACGGATGCTCGGCCAAATCCGCAGGTTTGCGGATTGGCGGGTGTTGGTCGAGGTAGTCCTGGGTGGCGTACAGCTGCAGTTTGTAGTCGCACAGTTTACAGCACACATACGGCCCGTGTTCCGGGCGCTCCAGGGCGATGACGATGTCGGCTTCGCGCTTGGACAGGCTGATGAAGTGGGGCAGGGGCAGGATGTCTACCGAGATCGCGGGATAAGTGTCGACGAAATGGCTCAACTGCGGGGTGACGAAGAAGCTACCGAACCCTTCGGTGCAGCCCATGCGCACATGGCCGGACAGCGCCACGCCGGAGCCGGAGACTTGTTCGCAGGCCATGTGCAGGGTGCTTTCGATGGACTCCGCGTAGCCGAGCAAACGCTGGCCCTCGGTGGTGAGCACGAAGCCGTTGGTCCGGGATTTTTCGAACAGCAACGTACCGAGCGACACTTCCAGTGAACTGATGCGCCGCGACACGGTGGTGTAGTCCACCGCCAGGCGCTTGGCGGCCACGCTGGCCTTGCGGGTGCGCGCTACTTCGAGGAAAAACTTCAGGTCATCCCAGTTCAGGGCGCCCAGGGAGGTGATGTTTTTTTGCATATTGGACCGGCTTTTATGTGCGTTCTTATTAGAAGTTTGCACATCTATACTCCAAAAACAGTCCGAACGCCTCATTCTTCAAGGCGATTCAACGCCTTGGTTCTCTGCATAACTACAAGATTCTGGAGACCACATGAACGCATCTGCCGATATTTCCGTGCAACAGGTCAAGTTGCTGATCAACGGCGAGTGGGTCGAATCCAAGACCACCGAGTGGCAAGACATCGTCAACCCGGCCACCCAACAAGTGCTGGCCAAGGTCCCGTTTGCCACTGCCGATGAAGTCAACGCTGCCATCGACGCCGCCCATCGCGCCTTTCAGACCTGGAAGCTGACGCCGATCGGTGCGCGGATGCGCATCATGCTCAAGCTGCAAGCCCTGATCCGTGAACACTCCAAGCGTATCGCCGTGGTCCTCAGCGCCGAGCAGGGCAAGACCATTGCCGATGCCGAGGGCGATATTTTCCGTGGTCTGGAAGTGGTCGAACACGCCTGTTCCATCGGCACCCTGCAAATGGGCGAATTCGCCGAAAACGTGGCCGGTGGCGTGGACACCTACACCCTGCGCCAACCTATCGGCGTGTGCGCCGGCATCACTCCGTTCAACTTCCCGGCGATGATTCCGCTGTGGATGTTCCCGATGGCGATTGCCTGCGGTAACACCTTCGTCCTCAAGCCTTCCGAGCAAGACCCGTTGTCGACCATGCTGCTGGTGGAGCTGGCGCTGGAAGCCGGTGTGCCGGCCGGTGTGCTCAACGTGGTGCATGGCGGTAAGGACGTGGTGGATGCACTCTGTACTCATAAAGATATCAAGGCCGTGTCCTTCGTCGGTTCCACCGCCGTCGGCACCCATGTCTACGACCTGGCCGGCAAACACGGCAAGCGCGTGCAGTCGATGATGGGCGCCAAGAACCACGCCGTGGTGCTGCCGGATGCCAACCGTGAACACACCCTCAATGCCCTGGTCGGCGCCGGTTTCGGCGCGGCGGGCCAGCGTTGCATGGCCACCTCGGTGGTGGTGCTGGTGGGCGCGTCCAAGCAGTGGCTGCCGGATCTCAAGGCCCTGGCACAAAAGCTCAAGGTCAATGCTGGCAGCGAAGCTGGCACGGATGTCGGCCCGGTGATCTCCAAGCGCGCCAAGGCACGCATCCTTGAACTGATCGAAAGCGGCGTGAAAGAAGGCGCCAAGCTGGAGCTGGATGGCCGCGATATCAAGGTGCCGGGCTTCGAACAAGGTAACTTTGTCGGCCCGACTCTGTTCTCGGGCGTGACCACCGACATGCGCATCTACACCGAGGAAATCTTCGGCCCCGTGCTGGTAGTGCTGGAAGTCGACACCCTCGACCAAGCCATCGCCCTGGTTAACGCCAACCCGTTCGGCAATGGCACGGGCCTGTTCACCCAAAGTGGTGCGGCGGCGCGTAAATTCCAGAGCGAAATCGATGTGGGTCAGGTCGGCATCAACATTCCGATTCCGGTGCCAGTGCCGTTCTTCAGCTTCACCGGCTCGCGCGGTTCCAAGCTCGGCGACCTGGGCCCGTACGGCAAGCAAGTGGTGCAGTTCTACACCCAGACCAAAACCGTCACCAGCCGCTGGTTCGATGACGACACGGTCAACGATGGCGTCAACACCACCATCAACCTGCGCTGAACCTGGGAGACGACCATGAAGATTGCATTTATCGGCCTGGGCAACATGGGCGCGCCCATGGCCCGCAACCTGATCAAGGCTGGGCACGCGCTTAACCTGTTCGACCTGAACCAGGCGGTACTCAAGGAACTCGCCGAACTGGGCGGCACCATCGGCAGCTCACCGCGTGATGCGGCCCAGGGCGCAGAACTGGTGATTACCATGCTGCCGGCCGCTGCTCACGTGCGCAGCGTATGGCTCAATGACGACGGTGTGCTCGCGGGCATCGGCAAAGGTGTCCCAGCGGTGGATTGCAGCACCATCGATCCGCAAACCATCCGTGATGTAGCGGCTGTGGCAGCGAAACAAGGCGTGGCCGTGGCCGATGCGCCGGTCTCCGGTGGCACCGGCGGCGCCCAGGCCGGGACGCTGACCTTCATGGTCGGCGCCAACCCGGAGCTGTTCGCCACCCTGCAACCGGTGCTGGCGCAGATGGGCCGCAACATCGTGCACTGCGGCGATGTCGGCACCGGGCAAATCGCCAAGATCTGTAACAACCTGCTGCTGGGTATCAGCATGGTCGGCGTCAGTGAGGCCATGGCCCTGGGCGATGCGCTCGGCATTGATACGCAAGTGCTGGCCGGCATCATCAACAGCTCCACCGGGCGCTGCTGGAGTTCCGATACCTATAATCCCTGGCCGGGCGTGATCGAAACCGCGCCATCATCACGTGGCTATACCGGTGGCTTTGGTGCCGACCTGATGCTCAAGGATTTGGGCCTGGCCACAGAAGCCGCACGCCAGGCGCGTCAGCCGGTGATCCTCGGCGCAGTGGCCCAGCAGTTGTACCAGTCGATGAGCCAGCGCGGGGAGGGGGGTAAAGACTTCTCTGCCATCATCAATAGCTATCGCAAACCTCAATAAAGGCAAGTTCCGAGAGCCCCCCTTTGGGTGGGTTCTCGGAGGTTGGCTTGTCTATGCGTTCGCAGCATTTCAGGCGCCTTGTGCACCTGCCCCCTCGATATATCCCCTAATACCTGTCCCCATCGTGACTAACAACTTTTGCTGCCTCGCATTACGCGAGCTTCGCTGCTATATGCGGTTTTATTACTAATCAACTAACTGGTTCGCATGAGCCTGTTTGAGGTGTGTACCGCCTTGAAATAAATTATTACAACTTGAAAAGGTTTGATGGTTTTTCTCGGTTTTTGATCATTGATTCATCATGTGGGTCGCACATGTGGAGTGATTAATTATCATGGTGTGATGATGAAAAAATAATTGATGGGCGTCATATATGTGATGGGCATGACCGTTAATTAGGCGTGCTTAATACCTGTTTAGTTTTCCCTTTGATGTCGGCTATTGCCTCGCTAGTATCTGGCTGGCGGGCGTTTTCAGTTGGGTATGCCTCCACAGTTTTCTCCGCAGTGTTTTATTTTTTCCAGGTTGTGCAGGTGCCTTAAAAATGGCTAGCGAAAGGAAGCGGACAGCGAGTATTGCCGAGCGATCAGCTGCTTTGGCCCACACCGGTCAGGGACTCGACAAGGCCAGTCTCATGGCTCTCCATCTCTCCAGATTGCTTGAGTTGTGGGCTTGCGGGCGTACCCACTCATTGCCGGTGGCGGCGCCTTCCAGGCTTACCTGCCTGTCACATCAATTGCCGCCTGTGAGTCGCGAGTCCGAGCCCATCAACGCGCGACTGCGTGAAGAAACGGGCGTTGGGTGATCGCCACTTAGTCCGAACAGTTCACCAATAACGCAAAAACAAATTTAGCGCTCGACGGTAATCACTGTCGTGGGCATTCGCTCGCGCTGAGCTTTGTGTGTCCATAAATTGAAACGGGTGAGAGATGAAAAATATAACAATTGTCGATAAGGCGACGGGGACGGCGACGGAACATGCCTTGGGAACTACCAGCCTCAAAGGCACCAGCATTGTAAAGTTGCCCTTCGGGCCGGAAAGCGTTCAGTCGTTTCAACAGTCCGGGCAGAATCTGGTAGTCACGCTGAAGTCAGGTGAGACCGTTACGGTTCAGAACTTTTTTGTGGTGGGCGCCGACGGTGCGAAAAACCAACTGGTGCTGGAAGGTGCAGACGGCACTTTGTTGCTCGGCAACTATTCCACGCCTTATTCGGGCTTCACCTTCACTGAGATTTCGACCCTCGACGACCTGGGTGTGGCCGCCATCGCCGCAGACAGTTCCGTTCCGAACTGGGTGCTGTGGGGGCTGGGGCTCCTCGTCGTGGGCGGCGCCGCCGCAGCAATGGGTGGCGGCGGCGGAGGCGGTGGTAACGATTCGCCACCCGCCGCTCCAGGAGCCGCGAGCGGGCTGGCCGTCAACAATGCGGGCACGCTCCTCACCGGTAAAGGCCAGGGCGGTACGACGGTAACGGTCAAAGATGCCGCGGGCAATGTGCTCGGCACCAGCACCGTTGGCACAGACGGTAATTTCCAGGTCAGCCTGGGCACACCGCAAACCAATGGTGAAACGCTGCAAGTCACCCTCAAGGATGCCTTGGGCCAAGTCTCGCCGCCTG
Source organism: Pseudomonas sp. W2Aug9 (assembly GCF_023127755.1). Lineage (NCBI taxonomy): Bacteria > Pseudomonadati > Pseudomonadota > Gammaproteobacteria > Pseudomonadales > Pseudomonadaceae > Pseudomonas > Pseudomonas sp. W2Aug9. The sequence continues at coordinate 17,315 of NZ_SPKL01000037.1, forward strand.
CAACTGTTGTCGCCGGTGATACCACGGCACCTGCCGCCGCTTCAGAGTTGGAGGTCAGCCCTGACGGTTTGACCGTCAGCGGTAAGGGCGAACCCAATGCCACGGTGACCATAAAGGATGCCGATGGCAATGTAATCGGCACCGGCACGGTGGGGGATGACGGCAGCTTCCAGGTCACCTTGAACACGCCGCAGACTAACGGCGAAACGCTGAGCGTCATTCTCAAAGACGCTGCCGGCAATGAATCCCCTGCCAGCCCTGTGGTGGCGGGTGATACCACCGCACCTTCCGCACCGACCGACCTGGCGTTGAGCCCCGACGGCGCAACGCTCAGCGGTAAAGGCGAACCCAATGCCACGGTGACCATAAAGGATACCGATGGCAATGTAATCGGCACCGGGGCAGTGGGAGATGACGGCACCTTCCAGGTTACCTTGAACACGCCTCAGGTTAACGGTGAAACGCTTGCCGTCACCTTGACGGACCCTGCGGGGAATGAGTCTGTCCCGACTAACGTGGTCGCCGTTGATATTGATGATACCGACGCGGACGCGGATGCCGACGCTGACGCTGACGCTGACGCCGACGCCGACGCCGATGCTGACGCCGATGCTGACGCTGACGCTGACGCTGACGCCGACGCCGACGCCGATGCTGACGCCGATGCTGACGCTGATGCTGATGCTGATGCCGATGCCGATGCCGATGCCGATGCCGATGCTGATGCCGATGCTGATGCCGATGCCGACGCTGATGCCGATGCCGACGCTGATGCGGATGCGGATGCGGATGCTGATGCCGACGCTGATGCTGATGCCGATGCCGATGCCGATGCTGATGCCGATGCCGATGCCGACGCTGATGCTGATGCTGATGCCGATGCCGACGCCGATGCCGACGCCGACGCCGACGCCGACGCGGATGCCGATGCGGATGCCGATGCGGATGCCGACGCCGATGCTGACGCTGACGCTGACGCTGACGCTGATGCCGATGCCGACGCCGATGCGGACGCTGACGCCGATGCCGATGCCGATGCCGATGCCGATGCTGATGCTGATGCGGACGCCGATGCCGATGCCGATGCTGATGCCGACGCTGATGCTGACGCCGATGCGGACGCCGACGCCGACGCGGATGCCGATGCGGATGCGGATGCCGATGCCGATGCTGACGCTGATGCCGACGCCGACGCCGACGCTGATGCCGATGCCGATGCCGATGCCGATGCCGATGCGGATGCCGACGCCGATGCTGATGCGGATGCTGATGCTGATGCGGATGCGGATGCGGATGCGGATGCGGATGCTGACGCCGATGCCGATGCCGATGCCGACCTAGAAGCCTTCGACGACCTCGCCACAAGCGAAGTGACCATCAAACCTGTTACATCCAACACCAACCTGGCGGATATGCGTGTCTTCACCCTGCTGGGTGTTGGCGGGATCATCCTGGGCGATCACACCAAGGCGCAGGAGTTCACGGTTGCCGAAGGTTCCAGCGGCACGCTGAATCTGCAGTTTGCCCAGGCGGATCTGGTTTCGCTGCTGGGAGGCGGTTTCACTGCGGTCCTGGAGGTGAGCGACGGCGCGGGTGGCTGGTTGCCGGTTCAACAGGGCAGTAACGGTTCGGGCTTGCTGGATCTGTTGGGCCTGTTCGGTCAAAGCACCACTGCCGAGATCGAAGGGCTGCAGGCCGGGCAATACCGCTTCACCCTCCAGCTGGACCCAAACCTGGTCAGCATCGGTGCGGGGGCGACGGCGGTATTGAGCGTCACCAACAACAGCCTGACTGATTTCACTGGCGAAGCCGGTCCCGAAGTCTCCGGCAACGTCATCACCGACCCGGGTGTGGGAGGCACTCCGGATGTGCCGGGCAACGGCGGGCCCGTCAAGGTGCAGGTCGAGGTCGGCGGTGAATTCGTCGATGCGGACGCCACTACCGGCACGGTGCTGCAAGGCCAATATGGTCAACTGACTATTTTTGCCAATGGTGACTACAAGTACACCCCGAACGGCGATGTCGCCAACATCGGCAAAGTGGATGCGTTCGAATACCACTTGGTCAATGGTGCGGGTGGTTCTGCCGCCGCCACCTTGTATGTGCGCATCGACAGCCCAAGTGTCGACGTGACCTGGAACGCAACAGACCCATCGGCTCCAGGCACGGTCAGCCCGGTAGCGAACGATGACCTGGGCTCGGCGCAGATAGCGATCGTCAACCTGGTGACAGAAGCCAACGCGCCGGCCTTGAGCTACAACCTGCCGGCGATCGGCACGGGCTCGGGTACGGGCGAAGTCATCGTCGTGGCTGCCGACTCTACGGCTGTATTGAAGGTCGATGTCAGCGCTTCCGGCTTGACCCTGTTGCCGTCCACCACCGTCAATCTGCAAAAACTGATTGCAGGCCAATGGGAAACGCAACAGACCACCACCCAGTCGTCGCATACGTTCACCGGGCTGGACGCCGGTTCGTATCGGGTCACCGCATCCACAGGCTCGGTGCTGTCATTGTCGACCATCACGGTGGCTCAGACCTTGACTACCACCTTCACCACGCAATTTGTGGCCGGTGAAATGACCAACGCCACCGGCGACTTGTTGGCTGGCAGCCTGGCCGGGCCGGATGTGCTCGGTTCGCCATTGACGGTGTTGAGCGTGCTGGTAGCCGGGGCCTATGTGGTGCCTGGGCAGACGGGGGCGCAAGTCGTCGGTGAGCACGGCACGTTGACCGTCTTTGCCGATGGCAAATACGTCTACACGCCGAATGCCGGCCTGACGTTGGATGAGATTGGCCAGGTGGATAAATTCACCTACAAACTCACCACGCCGACGGGTCAGGAGGAGACCGCAGACGTGTACATCCGCATCGACTCGCCAGACCGTGACCTGGTCTGGGACGACGCCAACCCGGGCGCGCCTGCCACTGAGGGTGTCGGCTTTGCCGCAGCCCTGGGGGCGGTGGATCAGGCCGCGGATGACGCCGCCAGCGTTGATGCTCAGCACCACGATGCGGTGGTGGTTGATGACACCGACTTCACCCACGTCGATGCGGGCGCGGGTGCAAACGGGTTGCTGTGGGAAGGGGGGGATGCTGCCATCAACCTCACCGACCTGATCGGCAAAGTCAGCGATGTGCAGAGTATCGACCTGAACGATATCAGCGCAGTGGACCTGACGTTGAGCCTGGAAGACCTGGTGTCCATCACCGGGCCTGAGTCGGATCGCTTGATGATTCAGGGCGACGATCAGGACAGCGTGCACCTGACCGGCGACTGGACTGGCGGTGTGACGCAAGTAGAGAACGGTCTGGAGTACGTGGTCTACACCAGTGCGGAAGATCAGGCCCATCAGCTTTGGGTACAAAGCGGCATCAACGTGGTGTAACGCCACTTCCCGATAACCGGGCCGCAATGCCCGGTTTTCCTTACCAACAAGCTTGCAGCGATGGGCCGTGACTGATGCCAGTCACGGTTCGTTGTTGTCCCCCTCCGGTTTGACAACAGTCAGGTGACTTGCAGTGAGGCATAAGAGTTTGGCCAACCAACTGTCTGCCACGGTTCTGGCAGTCGCAATGATCGCGCCAGGGATTGAGCCGGTCATGGCCACGTCGCTTTTCGACGATGAAGAACCCGTCAACATCATCAGCCCCAGCAACCTGGGCACGAATTTACCGGGAGGGCCAGCGGGCGTCAGCGCACCGGTGGCACCCCAGCGCAACATACCGAGCAACCTCGACCTCATGCGCGCCATTCAGTTGGCCGTAGAGTGGCACCCGGCGATTGCCGAGGCGATCGGCCAGCTGTACCAACAAAACGAGAACGTGAACATCGCCCGGTCCGGGTATTACCCGCAAGTCAGCGGTGGCTTCAATTCGGGCTATGACAGCGGCTTGAGTGGCAATGGCCAAAGCCGAGCGTTTTCGTTGTCGGCGTCGCAGATGCTTTATGACTTCGGCAAGGTTTCCAGCTCAGTGGACAGCGCACTGGCGCGGGTCAGCGGCAGCCAGGCGGCGATCTTGTTGTCGATTGACCAAGTGGCCCGCGACACCTCGTTTGCAATGATCGAACTGCAACGCTCGCAACGTTTGGTGACTGTGGCCCGCGAGCAGATCGAGGGGATTTCGGCGATTGCCGAACTGGCCAAAAAACGCAGCGACATGGGCGCCAGCACCCGTTCCGATTTGATCCAGGCCCGTTCGCGAGTCGAGGCGTCAATGGCCACCCAAATGCAGTTCACCGCGCAATTCAACCGCTGGCGCAGCGCCTTGAGCAGTTTGCTGGGGGCCCAGTCGCCGGTGAACGTGGCCAGCGGCTTTCCTGCCAGCCTGGAACAGTCCTGCGTGGGCGTGGTGCCCGATGCCGCCGTCACCCCGACGTTGCTGATCGCCCAGGCCCAGCGGGTCGATGCCTTGGCACTGATTGCACAGGCGCGTGCCGAAGCCTTGCCCACGGTGTCGCTGGACCCGTCCATCACGCACTACCTGGACAACAACGATGAAAGCAACCTGCCCGGCGGCCGCGATCGCACCCGCTACGGCGTGTTTCTCAACGTGAAGATGCCGCTGTACCAGGGCGGCGCAATCACCGCGCGCAAAACCGCGGCGCAGCAGGCGCTGCGCTCGGCCGAGGCGGCCAACGACGCCGCACGGCTTGCGGTTCGCCAGGGTTTGCTCGAAGCCCGCGACCAGATATCAAGCTTGTCGCAACGTCTGTCGACCCTGGATTTTCGTGAGCGCAGCATCTCCGAAACCCGTGACCTTTATCGCCAGCAATACCTTGAGCTGGGCACGCGGCCGTTACTCGACTTGCTCAATGCCGAGCAGGAAATCCACCAGGCGCGCATGGATCGGGAAAACACGGCGGCAGACCTGCGTCGCCTGAATATCGATTGCCTCTACAACACGGGCGGGCTTCGCACGGCGTTCCATTTGGACAACAGCACCCTGCAGGGTGTGGAGATTCGGCCATGAATGAAGCCGTGAAACTGGATGACGACTTGAGTGCAGCGCCCCTACAGCACACACCGCCGCCGACCTTTGATTACGAGGTATGGCTGGAGGCAATTCTGGGGGTGGCCCGCCATTACCGCCTGGAGTGTTCAGCGCAAAGCGTGCGCCTGGCAGCCCAATGGACCGACAGCGCGTCGGTGGAAGACGTGGTGCGGCGTATGGCGCGTCAGGCCGGGTTGAATTGCGTGATCGGCGACTTTAGCGCCTCGACCCTGATGCAGCGCCAGTTGCCGCTGGTGGTGCAGTTTGCGGATGGGCAGGTCGGTGTGCTGGAGCTCATCGGTGAGGATGACAGCATCGGCATCGCCTACAGCGGTGATGGCGGTTTGCAAAGCCGTCTGGGCCGCCGCGAATTGCTTGAGCAGGCACGCAAGACGGTGATTTTGCGGCCAATGCGCGCGGTGCGCGACACTCGCGTCGATGATTACATCAAGCCGTACCAAAAGAACTGGTTCAGTGCCATCGTGCTGCGCGACCTGCGGCCGTATGGCTACGTGATGCTGGCGTCCCTGGTCACCAGCGTACTCGGCCTCGCCGGGGTGCTCTTTTCGATGCAGGTGTACGACCGCGTTATTCCCGCCGAGTCCATGCCCACCCTGTATGTGCTGTTCGGCGGCGTGATGTTGGCGCTGGTCTTTGATTTCATCATGCGCATCACCCGCGTGCGCATCACTGACATGCTCGGCAAACGCGCCGACCTGCGCGTCTCGGACCTGGTGTTCGGGCACGCCATCCGCCTGCGCAACAGCGCCCGACCCAAGTCCACCGGTTCGTTCATTTCCCAACTCAAGGAATTGGAACAACTGCGTGAACTGATCACCTCAAGCACGGCGACCGCGCTGGCAGACCTGCCGTTTTTCCTGCTGTTTCTGGTGATCTATTGGTTGATCGCCGGTCCGTTGGTCGCTGTGCCCCTGGTGGCCGTGCTGTTTCTGGTGGTGCCGGGCCTGCTGGCGCAGAAAAAACTCGCGGCGTTGGCCACTGAGTCGATGCGCGAAGGCGCGTTGCGCAGCGCGATGCTGGTTGAAACCGTACAAGGCCTCGACGACATCAAGGCCCTGCAAGCCGAGCAGCGTTTTTCGCAGCAATGGAACCATTACAACGCCACTTGTGGCGATGCCAGCCTGCGCCTGCGCCTGCTCACCAATAAGTTGGTGGCATGGAGCAACAACGTCCAGGGCTCGGTGTTTGCCGTGGTCGTCGTATTCGGGGCGCCCATGGTCATGGCCAGCGATATGACCACCGGCAGCCTGGTGGCCGCCTCGATCCTGGCCTCGCGCATGATGGCGCCGATGTCGCAGATCACTCAGGTACTCACGCGCTGGCAGCAGGCCAAGGTGGCATTGCAGAGTTTGAACCGCATCATGGAATTGCCGGTGGACCACGCTGAAGGCAGCAAGCGCGTGCATTTACCGCTGGTGCGCGGTCACTACGTGCTCAAACAGGCGGCCTTCCAGTATTGCGACGAAGCGCCGGTGCCGGCGTTATTGGTGGCGGATCTGCAGATCCAGCCGGGCGAGCGCATCGCCATTCTCGGCCGTAACGGCGCGGGCAAATCGACCTTGCTGCAGGCCCTGGCCGGGATGCTCGACCTCAAGAGCGGCAACATCAGCCTCGACGGGGTTGCCCTGGGCCACCTCGACCCGGCGGACGTGCGCCGGGATGTGGGGTTGATGACGCAAAACTCGCGTCTGTTCCACGGCACCCTGCGTGACAACCTGATCATGGGGGCGCCGCATGCATCGGATGAGGAAATCCTCCAGGCCCTGGCGGTAACCGGCGCCGCCGACTTCATCGGCAAATTCGCCGACGGCATGGACCACCTGATCCTCGAAGGCGGGCTAGGCCTCTCTGGCGGCCAGCGCCAATCGTTGCTCTTGTCACGCTTGATCATTCGCCAACCGCATATTGTCTTGCTCGACGAGCCCACCGCGTCCCTGGATGAAGCTACCGAGCGCCAATTGATTCAGAACCTGGATCGCTGGGCGGCCCATCGCACGCTGATCATCGCCACCCACCGCATGAGTGTATTGAGCCTGGTCAACCGCATCATTGTGGTCGACAACGGCCAGGTCATCGTCGATGACAGCAAGGACAACGCCATTGCACGGCTATCCAGACCCAAGGGGAAAAACCAGTGAAAACCCATGCGCTGAAAACAATCCCCCTGCTTGCCAGTGAAGACGAACACATCGGCCGCCCCCACGCGGGCGTGGATGACAGTACGGTGCTGCGCGCTACACGGGTGGTGGCGTGGGTGGCCGTCATGCTTGTCGCGTTTGGCGCCTGGGCCTCCGTGTTTGAAGTGGACGAGGTGTCCACCGGCAGCGGCAAGGTCATTCCCACCTCCCGCGAGCAGATCATTCAGTCCCTGGAAGGCGGGATCGTCACGGAGCTGAATGTGGGGGAGGGCGATATCGTCAAACAGGGGCAGGTCCTGGCCAGGCTTGATCCGACCAAGACCGAATCCAACTTCGATGAAAGCGCTTCCAAGTACCGTGCGTCCCTGGCCAGCGTGGCGCGGTTGCAGGCGGAAGTGAACGGCAAACCGTTGGCATTCCCGGCGGAGCTGTCACGTTACCCGGCGCTGATCAGCGCTGAAACCGATCTGTTCAACACCCGGCGCAAAGGCCTTGAGGAATCCCTGGCCGGTGTACGCTCTTCCCTGGGGCTGGTGCGCAGTGAGCTGGAGATTACCGAAAACCTGGCCAAGGTTGGGGCCGCCAGCAATGTCGAGGTGCTGCGCCTCAAGCGCCAGAAGGCCGAGCTGGAATTGAAACTCAGCCAGGCGCGCTCCGATTACCTGGTGCGCGCCGGTGAGGACCTGGCCAAGGTCAACGCGGATGTGCAGACGCTGTCGTCGGTGATGCGCGGGCGTTCGGATTCGGTAACCCGCCTGACCTTGCGCTCGCCGGTGCGCGGTATCGTCAAGGATATCGAGGTCACGACCATCGGCGGCGTCATCCCTCCCAATGGGCGGCTGATGCAGATTGTGCCGCTGGATGAACAGCTGCTGATCGAGGCGCGAGTCTCGCCCAGGGACATTGCCTTCATCCATCCCGACCAGATGGCCAAGGTCAAGATCACGGCCTATGACTATGCCATTTACGGCGGCATGGACGGCAAGGTAGTGACCATTTCGCCGGACACCATTCAGGACGAAGTCAAACCGGAAGTTTTTTACTATCGGGTGTTTATCCGCACCGATGCCGACACCTTGAAAAACAAGGCCGGCAAGACGTTCTCGATCGTGCCCGGCATGATCGCCTCGGTAGACATCAAGACCGGTCAGAAAACCGTGCTCGACTACCTGATCAAACCGATGAACCGGGCACGCGAAGCGTTGCGAGAACGCTAAGGAGGCAGGATGGGTAGAACGTTCGGCATCGGTGTGCTGTTGGGCCTGACGATGGTCTGTACGTCCTGGGCGCAGGCGTTCGATGAGGCGACGACCCCACTGCGCTGGAATGCGCCCGCCGACCGCGCTACCTGCACTGAGCCAGGTTCGGCGCTGTGGGTCGAGATTGCCCGAGGCGATGCCTGCATTCGTTACTTCGCTGGCGGCGCCCTGGAGCGTGCGTCCGTGGTGATTGTGATGTTCCACGGTGATCGCACGAGCGAGATGCATCGTGCGCCGCAGGCGATTGCCGGCAACACCTTGGCCGCCAAAGTCAGCCAGGCCACGATGCTGACCAAGCGCGCGGGTGTGCCCCTGGTGATCGTAGCGCGCCCCGGCACCTACGGTTCCAGCGGCAACCACGGGCAACGGCGTCAGGCGCAGGAGTTCATTGCGCTCAATGGGGCGCTGGATCAGTTGCGCGAGCGCTATGGCATTGGGCAGTTCGTGTTGCTCGGGCACAGTGGTGGCGCTACGGTTGCCGCTGCACTGTTGACGCTGGGCCGTACCGACGTGAAATGCGCGGTGATGACCTCCGGTGCTTTCTCGCTGGTGCAGCGGGCGCAGATGATCCGCCAGAGCAAGGGCCTGCCTTCAAGGCCTGGGCGTGACACCAATGGGTTGCTGCACCCTTATGATCCGGCCCGGCACATCGATGGCATAGCCGTCGCACCCGCACGGCAGTTGTATGTGATTGGCAGCCCGGACGATCAAGTCGCACCGTTCGCCCTGCAGGAAGCTTTCTTCCAGGCACTGATGCGGGCCGGGCACCAGGCGCATTTGATCAAGGCGCTGGGCGTGCCGACGGCCTTTCACCAGTTGCGCCATGACATCGGGCTGAAGACGGCGGCGCAGTGCGCGGGCTAGACCGGCACCGCCTGTTCGCGTGAGGTCAACCAATCACACAGCTGCGACAGCCCCGTCCCGCCCGAGCTCTTGACCATGACCCAATCGCCAGGCTGAAACCACGGTTGCGGGTCGTTCGCCAGTGCCTGGTTCAGCGCCTTGGCATTCTCGAACCATTGCACTGGCAGCTCGTCACGCAACGACAGGTACAGCGCGTGCATCAACGGGCCGCACAGCACCACATGCCGTGGCGCCACCGCCCGCAAAGGCTCGGCCATCTCCAGGTGATAACGTTGGGCGTCGGGCCCGAGTTCGAGCATATCCCCCAGCACCAGCACACGGTGCTGCGGTGGGGCAGGCAGATCGGTCATTGAGCGCAGCGCGGCACTCATCGAGCCAGGGTTGGCGTTGTAGGCATCGTTGATCAGTTGGAAATGGCCGCCTGTGCAGGTAATTGACAGGGTATTGCCGCGGCCTTCGACGGGCATGAAGGTCCCTAGGGTTTCCAGCGCCTGCTCGACCGCAAGCCCGCGTGCAGACAGGGCCGCCAGTACTCCCAACGCGTTGATTACCATATGCCTGCCGCGCGCCTTCAGACTGAAATTCAAGGGTTGCCCGGCAAGGAGTGCGTTGACGTTTACTTGATGGACTTCACTGTTCCAATCCAGCAAGCGCAGGTCCGCTTCGGGGTGTTCGCCGAAGCTGATCACGTGCAAGTGGGCCACCTCGGCGGCTTCGGCGAACAGCTCGTAGTAAGGCATGTCGCGACAGAGTACCGCGTGACCGCCCGGGGCCATGGAGGCGAATATTGCGCTTTTTTTGCGCGCCAGGTTTTCCAGGGTTCCGTGATACTCCAAGTGCGCCGGTGCGATGCCGGTGACGACGGCGATCTGCGGGCGAACCAGCGCCGAGTTGATCGGCATACGCCCAACGGCCATTTCCAGCACCCAGAATTCTGCCGGCTCAGTCATGCTCGCCAGGTTCCAGGCAATGCCGTGGGGCAGGTTGGCGTTGGCTTCGGTCTGGCCCACGTTGCCCCAGGGTTTCAACGCCTGGGCAAGCATTGCCACCACAGTGGTCTTGCCGAAACTGCCGGTAACGCCAAACACTGTTCCACTGAAGTGCTGCCGGGCGTGGCGGCCCATCTGCAACATGGCCTCGCTGGTGTCGGCAACCTGCAATACCGGCAGCCCACTGCTCAGGTAGGGGGTGGGGTCTACACACAGGAAGGCTGACGGTCGACGTTCGGGTTTGGCCTGGGCCCAGCGTTGCGCCGATTGCGCTTCATTGGGGCCGACCCGGCTGGGATGGCGACTGAGGATCCGCTGCGGCTTGAAGAACTGCATGGAGGGCGTCAGCCCCGTTGCGCGCCAGCCGGGCGGCGTTGGGGTTGCCCACGTGCCCTGGGTGACTTGCGCCAGGGTATCTGCGTTCCAGGCTCGATCCACGCCGGTTGCGGCCTGGACCCAACTGACCTGAGGGGCACCATCAAGCAGATAACGGTGGTAAGCGATCAGCCCGGAAAGATAGTGTTCTACATCGTCGATCCGTACCCGGAACGCGTGATGACGAATAAAGAAGGCCCCGGCGATGCGCGCCGGGTTGGCAAAATACATCGCCAGTTCCGGCCAGAAATAGCCATTGAGCAGATAGCGGGCGCGATGATGCAGCGCGCGGTAGAACGCGTGCAGATCAATCTCTTCAAGCAGGTGGCGCAGTGATGGTTGCTGGGCGATGCGTGTCAGCATCTGCTGCGCTGCCATCATCAACTCCAGCAACGTCGGAAAGGTGGTGATGCGTTGCTGGACGAACCCCAGATAGCCGGCGACGTTGTTCAGGCCAAAGCGAAAATATTTTTCGTCAGGTCGGTAGCGGGTCAGTTCGTTCACGCAGTAGCTGAGCCAATGGTCATGCTCGCGCCAGTGCTCTTTCTCGATGAAATAGTCGAAGGCTTTTTCCACCACGGCCAGCCAGCGCTCGTTGCGGGTCAGCCCATAGAGACGGATCAACCCGAAAGCGGCCTCGCCATCGTAGTAGATAATCCTAAATGGTTCTTTGACACTCAGGTCATGGGCATGCAAAACGTGCACAAACGCCCCGCTGACAGGATCCTGCATCCAGGCCATGCCGTTGGCGAGGGCTTCAAGAAGCGGCAGGTAACGGCGAGTGCCGGTGACTTCGCTGTACTTGACCAGTGCCAGCAGGCACACCGCATTGCCGCCCAGCTTGATCTCGTTGTCGGTGTCGATGAGAAACGCCGCCACGCTGCCATTGGGCAGCAAGGAGGGCCTGATCAGTACCTCGGCGAGGTGAGTCAGCGAGCGCTCGATCGCTGCCTTGAGCTGTTCATCGCCGGTCAGTGCCCAGGCCTCGATCATCGAGTAAGTGGTGCTTGCGTGGCGTAGCGTGTTGTAGTTTTTGATGGTTCGGTCAAAGCAGGGGAAGTAGCCGTAGATAAACTGCCCGCTGTCTTGCACCTGCGTGCTCAGGTAGCTGGATGCGCTGTTTATACACGCCCGAACATCATCAGGTGCGAGCGCTCCCAGGGCACGCCAGCCGGTTTGCGGCCCGCTGCTGTTAAGGGGGTGGGCGACGCCATCTTCGGCGCAGAACACACCGATGGTGTTGAAGGTGAACACGCGGGTTTCGGGGGCAAGCGCTGCCACGATGGCTGCGGCCTGTGAGCCGCTGAACCGCCGCTTGGCATAGGTGACGAAGTTATTGGTGTTGAAGGTCGCGTGGGCAATGTCGCTGCCGCCGTACAGGATGGCATTGGCATTCAATTCCTGTTCGGTGATTGCCAGCTGCATATCGGCATCGAATGCAAGGCCGTGCCTGAAGTAATTGCGCTTGTGGCGCTTGAGGCGTTCACTGAACTGTTCCCAGGTTATTGGCGTCACGTTGAATGCACGTTCGACGCGGATCCACCAACGATCTGTTTTATGAGTCCCTTGGAGAACAGCCTGTTTGTCGCGATGTAGCAGTTCAATCTCACCCAGTCGCCACGCAGTTTCGAAGTTGTCAGCCGTAATATGAAACACCACTGCACGGTACGTGCTATCACTTATTGAAAAAAATAAAGTGCAGGTAGGCGGGGAATTGGCTGAGGCACCCGGCTCGTTAACGTGTTTGCTCAAAAGAGTGTAGCAAGCGAGCAGTTGCTGTTTCACAGGCGAAACTCTCCATGCATCATAACTTGGCGATGGCTATTGTTAATTGACGAGTGGGTACGTCAAAAAAGCAAACTTTCTCGCAGCAGAAGTTATTGTCCGTCCATAGGCTGATGTTCGAATTTATATATCAGGAATACATCGAAGAGTCTTCCTTTGCGGGCTCTCGGACAGGTGAGGCCACCAGGTTTTCGTGTTGTTGGAGGTGATCGCGAATCAGTTTGCGAATGACCTGAGAGATAGTAAGGTCAACGTCGTTGGACAAGGATTCCAGCCGTTGTTTGGTCGGCGCGTCGATGAGGATGGTCAGGCGCGTAGTTTTATCAGGCATTTTTCTAGTCCTTTTACATACAAAAGCGCGGTCTCAACTGCCGCGGGCAGCACGTGATGCGAGAAGTGTTGAAGGCTTAGAGCCGTGCAGTCAATACGCCGGGATTCTAATTCAACTCTCCTGGCATTTTCTACAGAAGGTGATTGAAAGTTCAGATAATGTGAGCTTCTGCACCTTTTACCTATATCCCTATTATCATGCGATTGTAATCCAATGAGCCTGAATACTAACAAGGCTGCAATGAAATTATACGAAGCAGGCGCAGCTGTCAAAATTAATACTATCTATAACTAAAGTAGTGTATGGGCGCGCTGATAATGTAGGCAGGCGACTTTTTTTCATTATGCCGGTTTTTTTTGGAGTGTTTCGCCGAAAAATACAACTCGAAAAAACGGCTGTTGTTTGTTTTTACTTTTTGTGGTTTGGGGGGCAGCGGGGCAGTTGGCACGACGCCGGGGCGTTGAAGCAAAAAGGGCCAGGATGACCCTTTTTCAGGTGGCGGGATCAAGCAAAAACGAAGTACTTGCGCACGGTCTCCACTACTTCCCAGGTACCTTTCATGCCTGGCTCCACCACGAAGATATCCCCTGCGCGCAGATGGATCGGCGCCATCCCTTCAGGCGTGATCACACAGTAGCCTTCCTGGAAATGGCAGTATTCCCACTTCACGTATTCCACGTACCACTTGCCCGGTGTGCAGATCCAGGTGCCCATGATCTTGCTGCCGTCTTCGCTGGTGTAGGCGTTGAGGTTGACGGTGTGCGGGTCGCCTTCAAGCTTTTCCCATTTGCAGGCATCCAGGACCGGCAGTGGGTGGGTGTCGCGCAGTACGGTGATGGGCTTGGACATGATGACTCCGAGGCAGGGAAGGGAAAGCTCAACCCTAAGGCCTTGGGCGCTGCGCCAGTGGTCTGAACTCGACATCGGGATGTCCAGAAGCGCAGGCCATGTGATGAACTGGAAATCACCCCCATCCCTGTGGGAGCCGGGCTTGCCCGCGATAGCGGAGTGTCAGGCAATGAAGAGGCTGGCTGCGCCATCGTCATCGCGGGCAAGCCCGGCTCCCACAAGGGGCATGTCTAAACGAAAGATTTGTGCAGTAACTGACCATTTCCTCGCAGTAAGTGCGAAATATTTCCCATCTCACGCCAGAATTCGCAAGAAAATTCAGAGCTGGCCCTCGTATCATTCACCCCAGTACCCAGTGAGAGCCTTGCAATGAACCCAATAAAAACGTGGTGGGATATCAGCCCGCCCTTGAGCACGGCGACCCCGACCTGGCCGGGCGATACGCCGTTCCAGGAAGAGCGCGTGTGGCAGTTCGGCCCGGAGTGTCCGGTAAATGTGGGCCGCGTAACCCTGTCGCCGCACACCGGTGCCCATGTGGATGCACCGCTGCATTACAGCGCCGATGGCGCGCCGATTGGCGAGGTTTCGCTGGATGTGTACATGGGCCCGTGCCGGGTATTGCATTGCCTGGGCAGCGGCGCGTTGGTGCAGCCGCATCAGTTGCAAGGGCGTGTGGATAACCTGCCGGAGCGCGTGCTCTTGCGTACTTATCCACAAGCGCCACTGACTGAATGGGATTCGAATTTCACTGCCATCGCCCCGCAAACCATTGAGCTGCTCGCCGGCCTGGGTGTGCGCCTGATCGGTATCGATACGCCGTCCCTGGACCCGCAACAATCCAAGACCATGGATTCCCACAACGCCGTGGCGCGCCATGGCATGGCGATCCTCGAAGGCATCGTGCTCGATGAAGTGCCGGAGGGCGACTATGAACTGATCGCGCTGCCGCTACGTTTTGCCCATCTCGATGCCAGCCCGGTCCGCGCCATTCTCCGCCCGCTCAAGGAGCCCACGCGATGAGCCAATGTCCTTTCTCAGCTGATTACCAACCGCCGGAAGAATGGCATAACGCCGAACTGAATTTTTCCGAGTCCATGAGCTATGGCGATTACCTGGACCTGGGCAAAGTCCTCAGCGCCCAGCACCCGCTGTCGCCAGACCACAACGAAATGCTCTTCATCATCCAGCACCAGACCTCGGAGCTGTGGATGAAGCTGATGCTTCACGAACTCAAGGCTGCCCGCGAACATGTGCGCCTGGGTGAGCTGCCACCAGCGTTCAAGATGCTGGCGCGGGTGTCGCGGATCTTCGATCAACTGGTACACGCCTGGGCCGTGCTGGCGACCATGACGCCGTCGGAGTACAAGGCGATTCGCCCGTTCCTGGGGCAGTCGTCGGGGTTTCAGTCGTTCCAGTACCGTGAGATCGAATTCATCCTGGGCAACAAAAGCCCGGCGCTGCTGCGGCCCCATGCTCATCGCCCGGATTTGCTGCAGCAATTGCAGGTGGCAATTGCCACGCCGTCGCTGTATGACGAAGCGGTCAACCTGATGGTCAAGGCCGGACTGGCGATTGACCCGCAGCGCGCCGAACGCGACCCGACGGCGGCCACAGTGCATGACGACTCCGTGGAGGCGGCGTGGCGCGAGGTGTATCGCGACCCGAATCGGTACTGGGACCTGTATCAGTTGGCCGAGAAGTTTATCGACCTGGAAGATTCGTTCCGCCAATGGCGCTTCCGACATGTCACCACGGTGGAGCGCATCATCGGCTTCCAGCCGGGTACCGGCGGCACAGAGGGCGTGGGGTATTTGCGCAAGATGCTCGACACGGTGCTGTTCCCTGAACTCTGGCGAGTACGTTCCACGCTCTAAACAAAAAAGCCCCGGATCTGCGGGGCTTTTCATTTGGAATGCAGCTAAAAATGTGGGAGGGAGCAAGCCCCCTCCCACAGAGGTTACTGGGTTACTGCAACTTTCCCGTTTCTGATCCGAAACCGATAGGCGATGTAGATAATTCCCACCCACACCGGCATCGCATACACCGACTCGCGAATCCCCGGAATCGCCAGCATCACGCCAATGATCATCACCATGAACGCCAGGCACAGGTAGTTGCTGAACGGGAACCAGAAGGTCTTGAACGACGGTGTCACGCCTTGCTCGCCCATGGCCTTGCGGAACTTGATGTGGGTCAGGCTGATCAGCGCCCAGTTGATCATCAACGAAGCAACCACCAGCGCGAACAGCAACTCCAGCGCACTGTGCGGCGCGACGTAGTTGACCACCACGCACAGCATCGTCACCAACGCCGAAATCGCCAGGGCCCGCAGCGGCACGCCTTGTTTGTTGAGCTTCATCAGCGCCTTGGGCGCGTCACCCTGCTCGGCCAGGCCGAACAACATGCGGCTGTTGCAGTACACGCCGCTGTTGTACACCGACAACGCCGCGGTCAGCACCACGAAGTTGAGGATGTGGGCGGCGGTGTCGTTGCCGATCAACGAGAAGATCTGCACAAACGGGCTGCCGCTGTAGGCATCGCCCGACGCGCCGAGGGTTTGCAGCAATTGATCCCACGGGTATAGCGACAACAGCACGGTCAGCGCGCCGACGTAGAAAATCAGGATGCGGTACACCACCTGATTGATCGCTTTGGGGATGACCTTGCGCGGTTCGCTGGCTTCGGCGGCGGTGATGCCGACCAGTTCCAGGCCGCCGAACGAGAACATGATGAAGGCCATGGACATCAGCAGCCCCATGCCGCCGTTGGGGAAGAACCCGCCGTGGCTCCACAGGTTGCTGACCGACGCTTGCGGGCCGCCAGTGCCGCTGAACAGCAGGTAGCAGCCGAGCACGATCATGCCGACAATCGCCACCACCTTGATGATCGCAAACCAGAACTCGGCTTCACCGAAGAACTTCACGTTCAGGGTGTTGATCAGGTTCACCGCAACAAAGAACACCAGCGCGCTGACCCAGGTTGGAATCTCCGGCCACCAGAACTGGATGTACTTGCCTACCGCCGTCAACTCGGCCATGCCCACCAGCACGTAGAGCACCCAGTAGTTCCAGCCGGCCAGAAAACCCGCGTAGCCGCCCCAGTATTTGTGCGCAAAGTGGCTGAAGGAGCCGGCCACCGGCTCTTCGACGATCATCTCGCCGAGCTGGCGCATGATCAGGAACGCGATAAAGCCGGCCACTGCATAGCCCAGGATCATCGACGGCCCCGCCGACTTGAGTACCCCGGCCGAGCCGAGGAACAAGCCTGTACCAATCGCGCCTCCCAAGGCGATCAGCTGAATGTGCCGGTTCTTCAGGCCACGCTTGAGGCCCACCGGGTTAACCATGTCATCCGCCATTAACATTCCCTTCTACTTGTTTTTCTCAAGGGTGATTGCACGCCGCATCGGCCCCTCAGAACTGCTGAGGGTCAGATATTACTCTGCGTAAACTTTTCGTAATACAGCTGAACGCCATCAAGTGCCTGATCCACCAGCCATTGTTGAATGGATTCGACCATTGGAGGGGGGCCGCACACGTACATATCCGCCGATCTGTCCCGCAATTCGGCCAGGTCAAAATGTTCGGTGAGGTAGCCGCGCTTGCCGGGCCATTCGGATGAAGCATCGCTGAGTACTTCGGTGTAGCGAAAGCCCGGGATTGTCCTCGCGTAGTCCTGGATACGCGCCGCTTCGCATAAATCCTCGGCACTGCGCACGCCGTAGTAGAGGTGCACCGGTTGCGAGCAGCCGTTGGCCGCCAGTTCATCGAGCATACCCAGCAACGCCGACAACCCGGTACCACCCGCCACCAGCACCAGCGGCCGGGTGACATGCCGGAGGTAGAACGCCCCCAATGGCGCCTCCAGCAGCATCGCGTCGCCCGCCTGGCAGCGTTCGCGCAGGTAGTTGCTCATCACCCCATCCGGCAGCAGGCGCACCAGGAACTGCAGTTGGTTACCCGGCCGATTGGCGAAGGAGTAGGAGCGCCAACTGTCGGTGCCGGGCACCGCGACACGAGCGTACTGGCCAGGCAGGAAATCCAGTGGCTGGTCCAGTTGCACCTGCAAGATCGCCGTACTGGTGGAGACCTGCTGCACGTCGCTCACCGTACCGCGTACCTGCACTGGCCCGGATGCATTGCACAGGCTTGAATCGAAGTCGAAGTAGAAGGTGGCGTCGGACTGCACCCGAGTCTGGCAACTGAGCATCTTGCGTTGCTGCAGGTCGAGGCTCGAGAGCGCTTCTTCGTCGACATAGTCCTGGGTGTACTCGCCGGATTCGCAACGCCCCTGGCAAGTGCCGCACACGCCTTCGCGGCAATCGAGCGGGATCTTGATACCGTTGCGCAGGGCTGCATCCAACAGGATTTCATTGGCGCCCACCGGGAAGAACAAGGTCTTGCCATCGGCAAAGCTGAAGGCCACTTTGTGATTCATTGGAAAAACTCCCGGTGCCTATAGGTGATAGAAATCCAGCACCGAGTTGATGGTGTCGTTGAGCAGTAAGGCGTGCTTGCGCATGATCAGCCAGCTGTCGCCCGCAGGCTTCAGGTGGTACGTGGCATGCCCGTAGAACTGCTCGGACGTGGCCAGGCGATAGAACAACGTGTGCCAGTTCAAGCGCACCTCCAACGTGCCGTCAGCCTGCTCCGAAATGCGCAGGTTATTGATCAGGTGCAGAGTGCGCGGCATTGGCGTCGCCGAGGCAGCCTTGCCGGTGCGCAGGCGGAACACGCGGTCTTCCAGGCCCGAACGGTTGGCGTAGTAGATCAACGACATCTCACGTTTTGGGTCTTTGGTGTAGACGTGTTCCGAGTCCCATTGCGGCAAATGGAATTCGCTCTGGGGGTCGAACAACTGCACGTAGGCGTCCCAGTCCTGGGCGTCGCACAGTTCGGATTTACGGTAAAAAAACTGCTCGACCCGGTACTGCAATTGCGCATTCATCACTTCACCTCCCGCAGGCTCAGGGCCCGCTGGTCCAAACCCTTGAGCAGAAACTGTTGCCAATTGCGGTGCTGGTTGACGTACAAGCCTTCGTGGGTGAATTCAGTGCCGGTCATGGCCGGTTGAATGCCGATGGCTTCACTGTTAGGCGTGGGTCCGGTCTCCCAGCGGTGGCTGCCCCGTGATATATCGCTCCAGCGTTCCAGGCGGCCTTGGAAACCGCGCTGGGCTTCGCGAAACTCCACCAGGTCGTCCGGCGTGCCCATGCCCGAGACGTTGAAGAAATCTTCGAACTGGCGAATGCGGTTTTCGCGATCCGCGTCGGATTCACCCTTGACCCCCAGGCATTGGCTGATGATCTCGGTCTTGTTCCAGGCCACTGGGCGGATGATGCGCAGCTGCGAACTGATCTGGTCGAGAAAGAACAGGCTGGGGTAGATGTTCAGGTTGCGCAGGCGGTGCATCATCCATTCGGCCTTTTGCTGGCCATGTTCGGCCACCAGGCGCGGCATGATGGTGGCGTAGCCGGAACGTACGCTGGGGTTGGGCATGTCGCTGAACAACACACTGTGGCCGTTATTGAAGGCGAACCAGCCGTCATCGGTATTCGCGTCGCCGGCGCCGAGCTTGCTGTAGTCCAGCGTTGTGCTTGCGCCTGCGCCGTTCTCGGTATTGACCTGCTGGCGATGCTGCACCGTGGCCACGTAGTTGTAGTGCACGGTGCTGACGTGATAACCGTCCAGCCCGTTTTCGTTTTGCAGCTTCCAGTTGCCGTCGTAGGTGTAGGCCGACTTGCCCGGCAGCACTTCCAGCTCACCGGTCGCCGATTGCGCGACCATCATGTCGAAGAACACTTTGGCGTCGCCGAGGAAATCTTCCAGGCTGTTGGTGCCGTTTACGTCGAGGCTGATAAAGACAAAGCCTTTGTAGCTGTCGATGCGCGCCTTTTTCAGGCCGCGGGTGGCTTTATCAAACCCTTCGGGGTATTCCCCCGGCGCCTTGACCTTGACCAGCCGGCCATCGCTTTTGTAGCACCAGGCGTGGAACGGACAGGTGAAGGTGGACTGGTTGCCCTTGCCCACGCGGGTGAGGGTGGTACCGCGATGCTGGCAGGCATTGATCAACGCGTTGAGCCGGCCTTCGCCGTCGCGGGTGATGATCATCGGCTGGCGCCCGGCACGCATCGTCACGAAGTCGTGGTTATTGGCCAGTTCGCTTTCGTGACAGGCATAGATCCAGTTTTTCTCGAAGATCAGTTCCATCTCCAGGTCGAACAACTCGGGTTCGGTGAACATGTCGCGGGCGATGCGGAACACTTCATCTGCCGGGCGAAAGTCCAGGCAGCTTTCGATAAAGGTTTTCCACTGCTCGACGGTTCTTGCACCACTCATGGGAGGCACCTTTTGATAATGGCTAAAACGGGTGAGCCATTAAGGCGCTGCAGAAGGGCGGTGGGCTATCCGCTTAATGGGGGAAGATGGGCCGCAAAGTTGGGCAGCAAATACTCAACACGGTGCGGCGCGGTGACGCAATGGGCTACTGTCATTGCAGGTGACGGTCGCAGAAAACCTGAATTTATCCACATAGTCGACGGTTGCTATCCACGTGGTTGCAACGGCGCCGACGTGGCTTGGAACTTGCTGTCGATGTTCAACGATGCGCCGCCAGAGCGCGCAAACGCCTAACCGCCGTGGGTGCAGCCCGATGAGTAGCCAGACACACGATATTCATATTCAACGCTTTGACCTCGAAGGTGCCCGCAGCTGGATGTCCGGCATCTGCGGGCCCCATCGCCTGGCGACGGCTACCCCTGAGCGCCTGCGATTTCATCACAGCGCCAACGTGTTCAAGTCCCGCGCCACCACCCTGGGTGTGATTGAGTACGGCACCGACGTGACTATCGACATCGAAGACGCCGAGCATTTCAGCAGCTACAGCCTGAGCCTGCCGTTGGTGGGCGAACAGGAGCTGAGCAAGAACGGTGAACGCCTCAGTTCCAACCGCGACCAGGGCGTGATCATTTCACCCAACGAGCACCAGGTGCTGGCGATTTCCGGTGACTGTCGCAAGTTGCAGGTGGTGATCACCCGTACGGCGATGAGCGAGTCGCTGG
Organism: Pseudomonas sp. W2Aug9; assembly: GCF_023127755.1. Lineage (NCBI taxonomy): Bacteria > Pseudomonadati > Pseudomonadota > Gammaproteobacteria > Pseudomonadales > Pseudomonadaceae > Pseudomonas > Pseudomonas sp. W2Aug9. The sequence continues at coordinate 37,978 of NZ_SPKL01000037.1, forward strand.
AAGGTTTGCTGCAACGGCCCATTGATGCGCCGCTGCGCTTTGAATCGGTGATGGATGCCGTGGACGGCGCCCCGGCTTCGTGGTGGCGCATGGCACGATACTTCATCGCCGAACTGGAATGCAGCAGCGAGTTGTACGAGCAGGCAGCATTTACCCGGGACCTGGAAAGCTCGCTGATCAAAGGGCTGATCCTGGCCCAGCCGAATAACTATTCTGAAGAGTTGCGCGAGGTGTTGGGGGTAAAACTGCCGCACTACCTGATTCGTGCGCGCCAGTACATCCACGACAACGCCCGTGAAGCGCTGCACCTGGAAGACCTGGAAGCGGCGGCCGGGGTGTCGCGGTTCAAGCTGTTCGATGCGTTTCGCAAGTACTTCGCCTTGTCGCCCATGGCGTATCTGAAGAAGCATCGGTTGGGGGCGGTGCGACAGGAGATTCTTGAACAGGGCTCGGTGCGTACTATCTCTGAAATTGCGTTGGGTTGGGGCTTTACTCACCTGGGGCGGTTTTCGGCGGAGTACCGCAAGTTGTTTGATGAGTCGCCCAGTCAGACACAGCAGCGCAAGCGCATGCGCATTACTTGAACCTGATGAAGATCAAAATGTGGGAGAGGGCTTGCTCCCGATAGCGGTGTGTCAGGCACTGGAAAAGTTGACTGAACCACAGCTATCGGGAGCAAGCCCCCCCCACATTGGATTTTCAGTGCATATGGAATCTCAGATCAACTCTTCCACCAGTTGCAGGCAATGAGTCAGCCCCGGCGACTGGTCATTCACCCGTCGGCTCAGAATGATCGGCGAGGTCGCAGTCGCCTCCACCACCGGCGTATAGCCAATATCCGCCCGATGCAGCACCTGCACCGACGCCGGTACCAGCGTTACACCCATACCGGCGCCTACCAGGCCGATGGCGGTCTGCAACTCGTTGGTCCACTGCGCCACCTTCAGGCTCAAACCGTGGGCGTCGAACAGCGCGATCACATGGTCGGCATAACTGGGGCGCGGGTTGCCTGGGTAGAGCACAAAGGGCTCGGTGGCCAACTGGGCGAGGGTGGCAGGGGCACCCAGCAAGGGGTGACCGCTGGGCAGCACGGCCACCAGGCGATCCTCCACCAATACGCGCTGGACGATGGCCGGGTCGTCGATGCGAATGCGCCCGAAACCCACATCGATGCGCCCGGCCTTGAGCGCTTCGACCTGTTGCAGCGTAGTCATCTCCGACAAGCCCAACTCCAGCTCCAGGGCCTCGTGATTGCGCAGCCTGCGAATCAGTTCCGGCAGCACGCCGTACAAGGTCGAGGGTGCAAAGCCGATGCCCAGCCACGTCTTTTCGCCCAGGCCAATGCGCCGTGTGTTGTCGCAAACCGTGCCCAGCTGTTCAAGCAGCACATTGGCGTGTTCATAGAAAAACCGCCCGGCTTCGGTCAGGCGCAACGGTCGGCTACGCTCCAGCAGCAGCACCCCCAGTTCATCCTCCAGCTGCTGGATTTGCCGGCTCAAGGGCGGCTGGGCGATGTGCAGGCGTTCGGCAGCCCGGGTGAAATTAAGGGTCTCGCCCAGCACCTGGAAATAGCGCAAGTGACGCAGTTCCATATCGACTCCTTTCATACCTTGAGGGTATCGCACAAGACCAATTCTATATTGGAAGCCCGAAAAAATGCGGAACAGAATCGACGCAAATCTATAAAGAACCCAACGGGTATTGCCATGCCGATTTGCACCATCGAGTCGATCGACACCCTCATCGTCGATCTCCCCACCATTCGCCCGCACAAGCTGGCGATGCACACCATGCAAAACCAGACCCTGGTGATTATCCGTCTGCGGTGCACCGACGGCATTGAAGGCATCGGCGAAGCTACCACCATCGGTGGCCTCAGCTATGGCAATGAAAGCCCCGACAGCATCAAGGTCAACATCGACCGCCATTTCGCGCCGCTGCTGATCGGCCAGGATGCGAACAACATCAACGCCGCCATGTTGCGCCTGGAGCGCAGTATTCGCGGCAACACCTTTGCCAAATCCGGCATCGAAAGCGCCTTGCTCGACGCCCTCGGCAAACGCCTGGGCCTACCGGTCAGCGAACTGCTGGGCGGGCGCGTGCGTGACGCGTTGCCGGTGGCCTGGACCCTGGCCAGCGGCAATACCGAACAGGACATCAGCGAGGCCGAGAAAATGCTCGACCTGCGCCGTCACCGCATCTTCAAATTGAAGATCGGCGCCGGTGAAGTCAGCCGCGACCTGGCCCATGTGATCGCGATCAAAAAAGCTTTGGGCGAGCGCGCCAGTGTGCGTGTCGACGTCAACCAGGCCTGGGATGAGGCCGTGGCGCTGCGGGCGTGCAAGGTGCTCGGCGACAACGGTATCGACCTTATCGAGCAACCCATCTCACGCAACAACCGTGGCGGTATGGCCCGGCTCAACCTGTCGAGCCCGGTGCCGATCATGGCCGATGAGTCTATCGAGTGTGTCGAAGATGCGTTCAACCTGGCGCGTGAAGGCGCGGCCTCGGTGTTTGCCCTCAAGATTGCCAAGAACGGCGGCCCCCGCGCCGTGCTGCGTACGGCGGCGATCGGCGAGGCGGCAGGCATCGGCCTGTACGGCGGCACCATGCTCGAAGGCGGTATCGGCACCCTGGCGTCGGCCCATGCCTTCCTTACGCTGAGCACACTGGCGTGGGGCACCGAGCTGTTCGGCCCGTTGTTGCTCACCGAAGACATCCTTGCCGAGCCACCGGTGTACCGCGATTTCCAGCTGCATGTTTCCACTGCACCGGGCCTGGGCCTGGCGCTCGATGAAGAGCGTCTGGCGTTCTTTAGCCGTGACAAATATTAAGAGGCGCCTGCCATGTTGTTCCACGTAAAAATGACTGTGAACCTGCCCCTCGACATGCATCCCGAGCGTGCCGACAGCCTCAAGGCCGAAGAGAAAGCCCTGGCGCAACGCCTGCAACAAGAGGGCAAGTGGCGCCACCTGTGGCGCATCGCCGGGCACTACGCAAACTACAGCGTGTTCGATGTCGACAGCGTGCAGGACCTGCATGACCTGCTGATGCAACTGCCATTGTTTCCTTACATGGCTATCGAAGTGAATGCGCTGTGCCGGCACCCGTCGTCCATCCATGCGGACGACCGCTAAGCCGGTTTCAACCTGATAATTACAAGATGAGGAGTGCACCATGTCCATCCGCCTGTCCCAGACTGCCCACGCCCAACGCTTTCTCGAAGAAGCCAGCGGCAACCTCAATGACGCCGGCAACCCGCGCGCCAAGGCGCTGATCTACCGGATCCTGCGCGACACTGTGAACATCATCGAAGACCTGGAAGTGACTCCCGAGGAGTTCTGGAAGGCGGTCAACTACCTCAATGATCTGGGTAAAAACCAGGAAGCCGGCCTGCTCGCCGCTGGCCTGGGCCTGGAGCATTACCTGGACCTGTTGATGGACGCCGCCGATGAGCAGGCGGGCAAGTCCGGCGGTACACCGCGCACCATCGAAGGCCCGCTTTACGTGGCCGGCGCGCCGCTGTCCAAATACGAGGCACGGCTGGATGATGGCAAGGACGACGCGGTGCCGTTGTTCATGCGCGGGCAAGTGCGCGATACCGAGGGCAAGCCATTGGCGGGGGCGATTGTCGATGTGTGGCAGGCCAATACGGGCGGTACTTATTCGTGGTTCGACCCGAACCAGTCTGAATTCAACCTGCGCCGACGTATCGAGACGGATGCCCAGGGCCACTACCGTTTTCGCAGCATCGTACCCTCGGGCTACGGCTGCCCGCCGACCGGGCCGACGCAGCAGTTGCTCGATCAATTGGGGCGCCACGGGCAACGGCCAGCGCATATCCACTTTTTCATCTCGGCGCCCGGGCATCGGCACCTGACCACCCAGATCAACCTCTCGGATGACCCGTACCTGCATGATGACTTTGCCTATGCCACCCGCGATGAACTGATTGCCGAGATCCGCTTCAGCGACGATCCGCAACTGGCGCGGGAATTTGGCGTGGAAGGGCGGTTTGCGCAGATTGATTTTGACTTTGAGTTGCAGGTGGCTGATGCGCCGGTGGAGCAAAAGCGCATGCAACGCACACGGGCTCTCGAGGACTGAGCGCGGGCAGAATGTGGGAGGGGGCTTGCCCCCGATAGCAGTGTGTCAGTCACTTATTTACTAACTGATCCTGCGCTATCGGGAGCAAGCTCCCTCCCACATTTAGTTCACATTTGATCTGTAGTGATGGGTTACTTGCGCAGGACCAGATCCAGCACCTCATCCCGATCCTTGATCTTCTGCAGCACAATTTCAGAGCGAATATCCATCACCCCCGCCGTGCGGTTCAGGTGGTTCACGATAAAGTCCGAAAAGTGCTTGAGGTTGCGTGCCTGCACCCGCAGCACATAGTTGCTGGCACCGGTGATCACATAGGCGCTTGCCACCTCTGGCCAGCCTTGCACCTTCTTGATGAACGTCTCATGCCAGTCCTCGATATCCTGGCGCAGCGACAGGTGCACGATGGCTTCGAGTTCGATCCCCAACTGTTCGGCATTCAATACCGCGCGATAGCCGCTGATGATTCCTTCGCTCTCCAACAAACGCAAACGGCGCAGGCAGGCAGAGGGTGACAGCGCGACTTTTTCCGCCAGTTCCTGGTTGCTGATACGGCCATCCTGTTGCAGAAAATGCAGGAGGCGCAGGTCGGTGGCGTCGAGAATCATGCTTGGAAGATATCCGCGTATTTTGAGATTAAATTCGAATTTCCTACAGCTTAAATAGCCGTTTACCCACCACTTTGCACGAAAATTCTCTAAAAGTTCGTTCATTATTTGGTCCATCCTCACTTACAAAAACCAGGACGACCCATGACCACTCGAAGCCATTGCCAAGCCCTCGACACCCAGGACCCGTTGGCACCCCTGCGTGCCCAATTCGCCCTGCCCGAGGGCGTGATCTACCTCGACGGCAACTCCCTCGGCGCGCGCCCGGTGGCAGCGCTGGAACGGGCACAGCAGGTGATCGCCCAAGAGTGGGGCAATGGCTTGATTCGCAGCTGGAACAGCGCAGGCTGGGCGGATTTGTCCCAGCGCCTGGGCAATCGCCTGGCACCGTTGATCGGTGCGCGTGAGGACGAAGTGGTGGTCACCGATACCACCTCGATCAACCTGTTCAAGGTGCTGAGCGCGGCGTTGAGTGTGCAGCGTCAACGCTCCCCGGCGCGCAAGGTGATCGTCAGCGAAGCGAATAACTTTCCCACCGATTTGTATATTGCCGAGGGCCTGGCCGAACTGCTGCAACAAGGCTATTCCCTGCGCCTGGTCAACAGCCCGGCCGAACTGCCCCAGGCCATCGACGCAGACGTGGCGGTGGTGATGCTCACCCACGTCAACTACAAGACTGGCTACATGTACGACATGGCGGCGCTGACTGCGCTGAGCCACGAGTGTGGCGCGCTGAGCCTTTGGGACCTGGCGCACTCAGCGGGCGCGGTGCCTGTGGACCTGCACCAGGCCGGCGCTGATTATGCCATTGGCTGCACCTACAAATACCTCAACGGCGGCCCGGGCTCCCAGGCATTTGTTTGGGTCAACCCGGCGTTGGTGGATGTGGTGCGCCAGCCGTTGTCAGGCTGGTTCGGGCATACCCGTCAGTTCGCCATGGAATCGAGCTACGCCCCCAGCGCCGGCATCGCGCGCTACCTGTGCGGTACCCAGCCGATCACTTCGTTGGCCATGGTGGAATGCGGCCTGGACATTTTCGCCCAGACCGACATGGCCAGCCTGCGCCGCAAATCCCTGGCATTGACCGACCTGTTTATCGCGTTGGTCGAAAGCCGCTGCGCCGCCCATGGCCTGGAACTGATCACGCCGCGTGAGCACGCCCGGCGCGGCAGCCATGTGAGCTTCGAACACCCCGAAGGTTACGCGGTGATCCAGGCCCTGATCGCCCGAGGCGTGATCGGCGATTACCGTGAGCCGCGGATCATGCGCTTTGGTTTCACGCCGCTGTACACAAGCTTTACCGAGGTGTGGGACGCGGTGGAAATCCTTGGTGAAATTCTCGACAACCGCACCTGGGACCAGCCGCAATTCAAAGTCCGAAACAGCGTTACTTAATAGCACCACACACCCAATGTGGGAGGGGGCTTGCTCCCTCCCACAGGATTCACCGCCAGCAGCAACCATCACAATAATAAAGGGGCACTCCAGTGACCGCGCCAGACAACGGCTTTGCAGAAATCACCCACCGCGAACTGGGCCTCAGGCGCCAGCTCACTTCCGGCCAGATGAGCATGATCGCTATCGGCGGCGCCATCGGCACCGGGCTGTTCATGGGCAGCGCCTACGCCATTGGCTATGCCGGGCCCAGTGTGCTGGTGAGCTATGCCATCGGCGCCTTGATCACCTTGCTGCTGATGGGCTGCCTGGCAGAGATGACGGTGGCCCATTCCACCTCTGGCTCCTTTGGCGCCTATGCCGAGTTCTACATCAGCCCGCTGGCCGGGTTCCTGGTGCGGTATGCCTATTGGGCGGCGATTGTGCTGGCGGTGGGGGCCGAGGTTACGGCGGTGGCGATGTACATGAAGTACTGGTTCGCCAACGTACCGGAGTGGGTATGGATCGTGTCGTTTTCCAGTGTGTTGATTGTGCTCAATGCGATCAGCGTGAAGACCTTCGGCAACTTCGAATACTGGTTCTCGACCATCAAGATCAGCGCCATTGTCGGCTTCATCATCCTGGCGGTGTATGTGGTGTTCGGTTCCGGCAACCCGCAGTACGGTGTGCAGAACTACACGGCCCACGACGGCTTTTTCCCCCATGGTTTGAGCGGCATGTGGATCGCGGTGATTGTGTCGATCTTCAGCTATCTCAGCGTCGAGATGATCGCCGTGGCCGCTGGTGAAGCGGCCGACCCGGAGCAGGCGGTGAAGAAAGCCTTTCGCGCAACCATCGTGCGGCTGGTGGTGTTCTACCTGCTGACCCTGGCGCTGATGCTTGCCATCGTGCCGTGGAACCAGGCTGGTCAGAGCCAGAGCCCGTTCGTGACGGTGATGCAGACCATCGGCATTCCCGGCGCCACCGGGGTGATGAACTTCGTGATCCTGATCGCGGCGTTGTCGGCGATGAACAGTCAGCTCTACATCACCACGCGCATGATGTTCAGCCTGTCGCGTGCAGGTTTTGCACCCAGGTCCATGGGCGCCTTGAGCAAGAACGGCATCCCGCTGAATGCCTTGTTGCTTTCCAGCTCGGGCATTGCCCTGGCGACCCTGCTGAATGTGGTGTACCCGGAAAGCTCATTCACCCTGATGATGGCGATCTCGATGTTTGGCGCGATCTTCACCTGGTTCATGATATTCCTCACGCACCTGTTCTTTCGCCGCTATCGCAAGCGCCATGGCGGGGCGAAGTTGTCGTTCCAGTTGCGCCTGTTTCCCTACAGTACGCTGCTGGGGTTGGTGCTGATGGGGGCGGTAATGATCACCACCTATTTCACCGAAGCGTTCAAGATGACCTTGGTATTCGGCGTGCCGTTCCTGTTGATTCTGTCGGCGGTGTATTACGGGTTCTTCCGCAAGGGCAGGGCCAAGGCGTCGAACAAAGCCCTGGCGTAACCCGGCAGTTGCTCGAACGAGCGTGCGCATAACAGCAACGAGCGACAGGCCCACTCCTCTTGCAGGGGGTGGGCCTTGAAACGGCGTTCTGACGGCCAGCGCTCCAAGGCTGCCTGCGGCACGATGCCCAGACCCGCGCCGCCGGCGACCATGCGAATCAACCCATTAAAACCGTCGGCGCGAATGCGTGTCTGCAAGCGAAAGCCTGTGTGCAGTGCCTGTTCTTCCAGATAAACCGCCAGCGCGCTGTTGGCCGCCAGGCCCACGTAGTCGTATTGCAAGCTGTCGATAAAACTCGGGCGGGTCAACGGGTGGTCCAGGGGCATGATCAGCACCAGCGGATCATCGCGAAACGCCAGGGTCTGCAAGCCGTGGGTGTCCACGGCATCGGAAATAATCCCCAGGTCGACAGTGCCCTGGCGCAAGGCGTGGGTGATGCGCAGGCTGGGCAATTCTTGCAAGTCGATATCGAGGTTGGGGTGCTCGCGCAAAAAGTGTGCGAGCAATTCAGGCAGGTACTCGCTAAGGGCGGTGGTATTGCACAGCAAGCGTACCTGGCCTTTGACGCCATTGGCGTATTCGGCCAGGTCCTGTTGCAGGTGTTCGGCCTGTTGCAACAGCAGGCGAGCATGCCGAGCCAGGGCTTTGCCTGCCGGCGTTGGGGTGACGCCACGGCGGCCACGCTCAAGAAACGCGATGCCCAGTGAAGACTCCATTGCCCGGATGCGTGCGCTGGCGGCCGCCAGGGATAAATGACTACGGGCTGCACCGGCAGTGATATTGCCGCTGTCGAGGATGTGCAGATAGAGGCGCAGGTCGATCAGGTCAAAGTGCATGGCTGCAGGTTTCCGGTGACTGGGCGGGCGTCATCGCAGGCAAGCCAGCTCCCACACTTGGATGTATTCACAGTTCAAAATGTGGGAGCTGGCTTGCCTGCGATGACGGCATCAGCCTCACACAAAACAAGAGGCTGCCTCAGTATATGGCGAATTTTCAGCCTCTCTCCAGCCCTGCACAATCGGTGCATGAATACCTTCCTAGCATTCTACCAAAACCTCGGTCCAGCCCTGACAGCGTTGGTCATCACTACCTTCCTGCTGGCCGGTACGGTCAAAGGCATCATCGGCCTTGGCCTGCCCACTGTAGCCATGGGCATGCTCGGCCTGGCTATGTTACCGGCGCAGGCTGCGGCGTTGCTGATCATTCCTTCGACTATCACCAATCTCTGGCAGCTGACGTTTGGCGGTCATTTGAGTGCCTTGCTCAAACGCCTGTGGCCGATGCTGTCGCTTATTTTCTGCGGCACCGGGCTAGGCTCCGTGTGGCTGGGCATGGACGGTGGGCCGTGGGTGGTCCGCGCGTTGGGTGCGGCGTTGCTGGTATATGCGTTGAGCGGCTTGTTCCTGCCGACCTTCAAGGTCGCGCCCTGGGCCGAGCGCTGGCTGGGGCCCTTGTGTGGGCTGATCACCGGCATCATCACCTCGGCCACCGGTGTTTTCGTGATCCCTGCGGTGCCGTATCTGCAAGCGCTGGGCTTGAGCCGTGATCAGTTGGTGCAGGCGCTGGGGCTGTCGTTCACGGTGTCGACACTGGCGCTGGCCGCCGGGCTGGCCTGGCGCGGAGCGCTGGGCGGTGGTGAAATCGGTGCGTCAGTGTTGGCGCTGGTGCCGGCATTGCTGGGGATGTGGCTGGGCCAAGTGGTTCGCCGACGCATCAGTGCGCTGTGGTTCAAACGTGGGTTTTTCACGGGCATGGCGTTGTTGGGAGGCCATTTGTTGCTGGCTGGTTAATAATGACCGTGCCTGTGTCAGCCGATAAATGAAGGACCGCCCGTGAAAGCCCGTTCCGATGAGCTACAGATCTTCGTCAGCGTGATTGAATGCGGCTCGATTTCTGCCGCCGCCGAAAAGGTCGGGCAAACGCCGTCTGCGGTCAGCCGCACGCTGTCGCGCCTGGAAGCCAAGCTCGACACCACGCTGATCAACCGCACCACGCGCCGCATGGACCTGACTGAAGAGGGCAAGTACTTCTTCGAGCAGGCCAAGGTGATCCTGGCGCAGATGGACGAGCTGGAAGAGCGCCTGTCGTCGCGCCAGAAAAAACCGGCCGGTCGCCTGCGTATCAATGCCGCCGTGCCGTTCATGCTGCACGGGATCGTGCCGTACATCGCCGAGTTTCGCCGCTTGTACCCGGATATCCAGTTGGAGCTCAACAGCGACGACTTGATCATCGACCTGCTTGAGCAAAGCACCGACATCGCCATTCGCATTGGCACCCTGGCCGACTCGACCCTTCATGCGCGCTCCCTGGGCAGCACGCCGCTGCATATCCTGGCCAGCCCCGACTACCTCAAGCAATACGGCACGCCGACGACCGTTGCCGAGTTGGCCGATCACACCTTGCTGGGCTTCACCCACACCGAGACCCTCAACCACTGGCCGCTGCGTCATGGTGAAGGTGACCGCTGGCTGATCCAGCCCGGTGTCAGCGCATCCAGTGGCGAAACTGTGCGCCAGTTGGCGCTGCAGGGGCAGGGTATTTGTTGCCTGTCGAATTTCATGACGGTCGACGATATCGATGCCGGCCGCCTGGTGCCCATGCTGGAGGCGTCCAACAGCGGTTATCGCCAGCCGATCCACGCGGTGTTCTATCGCAACTCGCAATTGGCGCTGCGCATTCAGTGCTTCCTGGACTTCATTCAGGCCAAGCTGGCGCGGTATGCGCGCTGATTCGTGACTTGCACGCAAGAGTGAATTGGGCCGTACGGGCTTATTCGACAGCAGTGGGGGCTGGATACTGGGTGCATCACTTACCCAGTCAGGAGCAACCTCCATGAATGTATTCGTTACCGGTGCAGCAGGGTTTATCGGCGGTTCCATCGCCACCGGCCTGGTCAACGCTGGCCATGACGTCACCGGCCTGGTGCGCAGCGCCGAACAAGCCGCCGAAATGACCGCCCTGGGCATTACGCCGGTGATCGGCACCCTCGACGACGCAGCCGTATTGACCGAGCAGGCACAGAAGGCTGATGCGGTGATCAACGCTGCCAGCAGCGACCATCGCGCCGCCGTGGAAACCTTGCTGGCCGCCTTGAAAGGCTCGAACAAGCCGTTCCTGCATACCAGCGGGTCGAGCATTGTCGGTGATGCGTCGGGCGGCAAGGCCAGTGAAGTCATCTACTTCGAAGGCAACCTGCCTGAGCCGACCGTCGACAAAGCCGCGCGGGTGGCGATCGACAACCTGATCCTCGCGGCGGCCAGTGACGGTGTGAATTCGGCGGTGATCTGCAACACCCTGATCTACGGCCACAGCCTGGGCGTGAAGCGTGACAGCGTGCAATTGCCACGCTTGCTCAAGCAGGCACGCAAGAGCGGTGTAGTGCGCCATGTGGGCAGCGGGCAGAACATCTGGTCCAACGTGCACATTGAGGATGTGGTCGACCTGTATCTGCTGGCACTGACCAAAAACGTCCCGGGTACTTTCTACTTTGTGGAAAGCGGCGAAGCGGCGTTTATCGACATGACTACGGCGATTGCGCAGGCGCTGAACCTGGGCGAACCGCAGGATTGGCCGTTGGCCGAGGCTGAAGCCGAGTGGGGCTATGAAATGGCCAACTACGGGTTGGGCTCCAACAGCCGCGTACGCGGCAAGCACGCTCGCGAACTGCTGGGCTGGGTGCCCAAGCGTACGTCGGTGGTGGAGTGGATTCGTAACGAGATGGTCTGATTCGCTTGAGACCTGGGTGTCGCTATCGGGAGCAAGCTCCCTCCCACATTTGACCGATTTCAAACTTTGGAATGCATTCAAGTCTGGGAGGGGGCTTGCTCCCGATTGGGGCCACTCAGTTCTGGAGGCTAGCCCCACTCGCCGCAATTCCGTACCATTCCTCGCCTCATCCCTCGCAATTCCCCGGTACTCCATGAACCTCACCCGTCTGCGCGCCGACGCCCTGGCCGGCCTCACCACGTCTTTTGCGCTGCTGCCCGAATGCATCGCCTTTGCCCTGGTGGCTCACCTCAACCCGCTGATGGGGCTCTACGGCGCCTTTATCATCTGCACCCTCACTGCCTTGTTCGGCGGCCGCCCGGGCATGGTCTCGGGCGCAGCCGGCTCGATGGCGGTGGTGATTGTTGCGCTGGTGGTGCAACACGGCGTGGAATACTTGCTGGCGACAGTACTGCTGGGCGGGTTGATCATGATCGCCTTCGGCCTGCTGCGCCTGGGCAAGCTGGTGCGCATGGTGCCGCACTCGGTGATGCTCGGTTTCGTCAACGGCCTGGCGATTATCATTGCGCTGGCGCAACTGGAACATTTCAAGAGCGGCGAACGCTGGCTAAGCGGCACGCCTTTATATGTGATGGCGGGCCTGGTTGTGGTGACCATGGCGATTGTCTACCTGCTGCCACGCCTGACCCGCGCTGTGCCGCCCGCGTTGGTGGCGATCCTTGGCGTTGGTCTGGCGGTGTACCTGCTTGGTCTGCCGACCCGTACGCTGGGCGATATGGCGCATATCGCCGGTGGCTTGCCGACCTTCGCCCTGCCGCAAATCCCCTGGACCTTCGACACTCTCGGCATCATCGCGCCCTACGCGTTCCTGATGGCGATGGTCGGCCTGCTGGAAACCCTGCTGACCCTCAACCTCACCGACGAAATCACCGAAACCCGAGGCTACCCCGACCGCGAAAGCGTGGCGCTGGGCGCAGCGAATATGGTCTCGGGCCTGTTTGGCGGCATGGGCGGTTGCGCGATGATCGGGCAAACCGTGATCAACCTCAGCTCCGGTGGGCGCGGGCGTTTCTCAGGGGTGTTTGCCGGTGTGATGATCCTGCTGTTCATTCTGTTTCTGTCACCGCTGATTGAGCGTATTCCGCTGGCGGCGCTGGTGGGCGTGATGTTTGTAGTGTCGCAGCAGACCTTCGCCTGGGCCTCGTTGCGGGTGATCAACAAGGTGCCGCTCAATGATGTGCTGGTGATCATGGCGGTGACGATCATCACCGTGTTCACGGATCTGGCCACCGCGGTGCTGTGCGGTATCGTCATCGCCGCGTTGAATTTTGCCTGGCAGCAGGCGCGAGAGCTGTACGCCGATGAACATCTGGAGGCCGACGGCAGCAAGCTTTACCGGGTGCATGGCACCTTGTTCTTCGCCTCGACCACGCCGTTCTTGAACCAGTTCGACCCGGCCAATGACCCGGCCCAGGTGACGTTGGATTGCCGCCACCTGAGTGTTGTCGACTATTCGGCGATCGCTGCGCTGATGACGTTGCGCGAGCGCTATGCCAAGGCCGGTAAGCATCTGCGGGTGCTGCATTTATCCGAGCGCTGCAAGAAGCTGCTCAAGCGCGCCAGGGTTCACCATGACTGAGCAAGCTCCCTCGCCACAATAGACCGGCTCCAGCAGTCAGGGGCCTACCAGGTCTTCAAGCTCCTGGGCGCGGGTCTGGGTCATGTCCAGCACGCAGCCGGAGCCGTTGACCTGATCAATGGTGCCGCCAGTGGCGCTGCCGGCGAAGGCGCAGTTGGCATCGCGGTATTTGGTCCACAGGCGCTGCACGTCTTGCAGTTGCTGCTTGTGCGCGCCGTCCTGGGCGGCCAGGGCGGTCTTGTAGGCGCGGTTCAAGCGCTCGTCCTGCACCTTGGCTTGTTTGGCGTTGCAATTGACCATGTCTGCCGTGGTATTGGCGCTGTCCATGCATTTTTTCAACGCGGCATTGTCGGCGGCATACGCTGTGCCACCCAAGCAGAGAAGCAGGGCGCTGGCGACGAGTGTGGTGCGAATCATGGGCGGTTTCCTGAGCATGAGTGGATGCGCATTCTATGACTCAAGGGCGGCGCTTGAGTTTCCGGCATTCCTGATCTTCATGTAAGAACATCCCCCGTATTTTCATGGGCTGGCGCTGGACATATCTCCATGCGACAACGCTTGTCCGTGGGCGAAAATTACTTTCATGAAAATTGAAAGTACTCCTCGGTAATGATTTATGAGTTTCACAACCAATTCGACGTGACCCTTTCCGAGGAGTACCGCATGGCCGCATTACCGGGCTTCGGGCTATTGGCATACGCTGCCATTGCCATCATTGCATTGATCGTGCTGATTGCACGTTACCGACTCAACCCGTTTATCGTCATTACGCTGGTGTCCATCGGCCTCGCGCTGATGGCCGGAATGCCGGCGGACACGATCATGGGGTCGTATGAGGCGGGCGTCGGTAAAACCCTGGGGCATATCGCCCTGGTGGTGGCGCTGGGCACCATGCTCGGTAAGATGATGGCCGAGTCGGGTGGCGCCGAGCAGGTGGCGCGTACGCTGATCAACCGCTTCGGTGAACGCAACGCCCACTGGGCGATGGTGTGCATTGCGTTCCTGGTGGGGCTGCCGCTGTTTTTCGAGGTCGGCTTTGTGCTGCTGGTGCCGATTGCCTTTACCGTGGCGCGGCGCGTGGGCGTATCGATCCTGATGGTCGGCCTGCCGATGGTCGCCGGCTTGTCGGTGGTGCACGCGCTGGTGCCACCGCATCCGGCCGCGATGATGGCGGTGCTGGCCTACAACGCCTCGGTCGGGCAGACGGTGCTGTATGCGATTTTGATCGGTATCCCCACGGCGATCATCGCCGGCCCCGTCTACGCCAAGTTCATCGTGCCGCATATTCACCTGCCGGCCGAGAACCCGCTGGAGCGCCAGTTTATCGAGCGCGAACCGCGTACTCGCCTGCCCAGTTTTGCACTGACCATGGGCACCATCCTGTTGCCGGTGGTACTGATGATGATCGGCGGCTGGGCCAATGTGATTTCCACCCCGGGCAGTGGTTTCAATCAGTTCCTGCTGTTTATCGGCAATTCGGTGATCGCCCTGCTGGTGGCGACCCTGGTGAGTTTCTGGACCCTGGGCCTGGCCCAGGGCTTCAACCGGGAGTCGATTCTCAAGTTCACCAACGAGTGCCTGGCGCCGACCGCCAGTATCACCTTGCTGGTGGGCGCGGGCGGTGGCTTGAATCGCATTCTGGTGGATGCCGGTGTGACCAATGAAATCCTCGGCCTGGCCCACGCGTTCCACTTGTCGCCGCTGGTGATGGGCTGGCTGTTCGCTGCGTTGATGCGCATCGCCACGGGCTCGGCCACCGTTGCCATGACCACTGCATCCGGGGTGGTCGCGCCCGTTGCTTTGGGCCTGGGTTATCCACACCCCGAATTGCTGGTGCTGGCGACCGGCGCGGGCTCGGTGATTTTTTCTCACGTTAACGACGGCGGCTTCTGGCTGATCAAGGAATACTTCAATATGACGGTGATCCAGACCTTCAAGACCTGGACCGTACTGGAGACCCTGATTTCGCTGGTCGCCTTCGGTCTGACCTACGGCCTGTCACTGGTTTTATGAGCCTGACCCTCTAACCGGAGCCTCCATGGACATCCTCTACCAGATCCGCGCCCGCCAGGACTCGTTCAGCGCCGGCGAAGGGCGTATCGCCAAGTTGATGCTTGAGGATGTGGGCTTTGCCGCCTCGGCCAGCCTGGAGGCGTTGTCTCAGCGGGCCGAGGTCAGCACCGCGACTTTGTCGCGTTTTGCCCGCAGCGTCGGCTGCCGTGACTTGCGCGATTTGCGCCTGCAACTGGCCCAGGCCAGTGGCGTGGGCAGTCGCTTCCTGGACCCGGCGGGGCTGCCGGAACAGTCGGCCTTTCATCGGCAAATCCTGGGCGATATCGAAGCGACGTTGCGCCAGCATTTGTCAGGTTTCAACCAGCACAGCTTTGCCGACGCGGTCACTTTGCTGAGCAAGGCGCGGATGATTCACGCGTTCGGCATGGGCGGCCCCTCCAGCCTGTGCAGTGATGAACTGCAAGTGCGCCTGGTGCGTCTGGGCTACCCGATTGCCGCCTGCCATGACCCGGTGATGATGCGCGTCACGGCCGCGACCCTGGGCCCGCAACATGCCTTGATTGTCTGTTCCCTCACCGGCCGTACGCCCGAATTACTGGATGTGGTGAAGCTGGCGCGCAACTACGACGCGCGGATTATTGCCCTCACCCTCGCGGACTCACCCCTGGCCGAACTGGCGGATGTGTTGCTGCCGCTGCAACCGGCGGAGACCAGCTTTATCTACAAACCCACCGCCGCCCGCTACGGCATGTTACTGGCCATCGACCTGCTTGCCACCGAGCTGGCGCTGGCCTTGCCGGACGACAATCAGGAACGCCTGCGCCGGATCAAGCTGGCCCTGGATGATTACCGCGGCGGCCCTGACAGCCTGCCGCTTGGAGACTGATATGAAATACGACACGCTGATTCGCCAGGCGCTGGTCATTGATGGCAGCAACACCGAAGGGTTTGTCGCCGATGTGGGCGTGCGCGGTGGGCGCATCCAGGCGATGGGTGACCTGTCCGCCGACGAGGCCGCGCATGTCATCGATGCGCATGGCCGGGTATTGGCGCCGGGCTTTATCGATGTGCACACCCACGATGACACGGTGGTGATCCGCCAGCCGCAGATGCTGCCCAAGCTCAGCCAGGGCGTGACCACGGTGATTGTCGGCAACTGTGGCATCAGCGCTTCGCCGGTGAGTTTGCGCAGTGACCCGCCAGACCCAATGAACTTGTTGGGCAGCCGTGAGCAGTTCTGTTATCCGCGGTTCAGCGATTATCGCAACGCAGTGCAAGGCGCCCATCCGGCGGTGAACGTTGCGGCATTGATCGGCCACACCGCGCTGCGCAGCAACCATATGGATGACCTGCATCGCACCGCCACACCGTATGAAATCGCGGCCATGCGCGTGCAGTTGCAAGAGAGCCTGGAGGCCGGTGCCCTGGGGTTATCCACAGGCCTGGCCTACGCCAGCGCATTCAACGCCGAGACCGATGAAGTGTTGCAACTCGTTGAGGAACTGACGGCCTATGGTGCGGTGTACACCACGCATTTACGCAGCGAGTTCGAGCCGGTGCTGGAGGCAATGGATGAGGCGTTTCTGATCGGCCGACATGCCAGGGTGCCAGTGATTATTTCCCACCTTAAATGCGCTGGTGCCGGTAACTGGGGGCGTAGTCCGCAGTTGTTGGCGGCCCTGGAAGCTGCGGCAAAAAACCATCCGGTGGGCTGTGATTGCTATCCCTATGCCGCCAGCTCCTCGACCCTGGATCTCAAGCAGGTGACCGACGCGTTTCGCATCACCATCACCTGGTCGACGCCGCACCCCGAAATGGGTGGGCGGGATCTGCAGGCTATCGCTGCCGAGTGGGGCGTTTCGCTAATGGACGCTGCCCGTCGCCTGCAACCGGCGGGAGCGGTGTACTACGGGATGGACGAAGACGATGTGCGGCGCATCCTCGCCCATCCGTTGTCGATGGTGGGCTCCGATGGTTTGCCCGAAGATCCGTTTCCCCACCCGCGCTTGTGGGGGGCGTTCCCGCGGGTGCTGGGGCACTTCAGCCGCGATATCGGCTTGTTCCCGTTGCACACGGCGGTGCACAAGATGACTGGTCTGTCGGCAGCGCGCTTTGGCTTATCCGAGCGTGGCGAAATCCGCGAAGGGTACTGGGCCGACCTGGTGTTGTTCGACCCGTTGCGGGTGCGTGATGTGGCAGATTTCAACACACCGCAACGTGCAGCGGAAGGGATCGACGGTGTGTGGGTTAACGGCGTACTGAGCTACAGCAATGGGCAGGCCAACGGCCAGCGGCCAGGGCGATTCCTGGCGCGCAGTGGGGATTTGCGTGGCGGCTTTTCGTCTTTATAGTGGGCGTTCTCATACACGGAGCGGTCGCCATGCACTTAGGAAAAGTCACCCCCATCCTGCGGATTTTCGACGAGACCAAAGCGTTGGAATTCTACGTCGACTTCCTGGGGTTCAAGGTCGATTGGCAGCATCGGTTCGAGGCGAATTTCCCGTTGTACCTGCAAGTGTCGCTGGGTGAGTGCGTGTTGCATTTGTCCGAGCACCATGGCGATGCTTCGCCGGGCGCGGCGGTGCGGATCCAGGCGCAAAGGGTGGATGCGTACCAGCAGCAATTGCTCGGCAAGGATTACCGCTATGCCAAGCCTGGGGTCGAGGAAACGCCTTGGGGATCGCGGGAAATGAGCATCCGGGATCCGTTCGGGAATCGCTTGGTGTTTGTCGAGGACAGCGAGGGCTAAGTGGCAAATGGCAGGCAATAAAAAACCGCCTTGATAGGGCGGTTTTTTTTGCAAACCCAGTTAGTGGCTGGGGTTGCGGCTTCACAGGAGCACTGGCGTGGTCACAATACTACTGCTGCTTTAGGGCGTTATGCAACACCAGACGAACAAGAGTTTTTCACGGCAGCATTGATCTTTTGTGTTGTTTAACTTTGCAAAAAACAGCAACAGATTTTAAGGCTAGCTGGCCGTTGTTCGTTACACCTTGGAGCAGAGTGCTGAGCTAGTATCGCCCTCGTTCTGTGTTCGTCGTGAAGTAGGTTGGCTGGGTTCGCGCGCAAATTTTGGACCGCCCGCCACGGGCTAGTAATCCGTGCCGGATTCACGCGGGAGGACCATAAACCCAGCCGCCTCACAGGAGCACTGGTGTGCATCCAAAGGCCCACATGTTCCGGTAAGTGCGCTGGAGGTAAGGCCCAACTCACGGAGGGCCGAGTATGTCTAAGTTTGCACGACGTACATGGAACCTCGTAGTGAACTGCCTGCGTGCGTATCACGTATGGAAGTTCCTGCGGGACAGCTTCGATGACCGTTAAGGTCTGAGAGGTGGAGCCGCCTCGGTCTAGATCGAGGCGGCTTTTTGGTGTCTACACCCGGAAATGACTGACCATCTGCTGCAACTGGCTACCCAATCGAGCCAGTTCCACACTCGACTTGGCCGTCTCATCACTGGCAGTCGCGGTCTGCTCGGACACGTCCCGCACATTCACGATACTGCGGCTGATCTCTTCCGCCACGGCGCTTTGCTGCTCGGCGGCCGCGGCAATCTGCTGGTTCATCGACTGGATATTCGACACCGTACGGGTGATGTTTTCCAGGGATACCCCGGCCTTGCGCGTCAGTTCGACGCTGCTGTCGGTGAGGCTGCGGCTGTTGTTCATCACGCTGGCGACTTGTTGGGTGCCGTTCTGCAAGCCGGCCACCAGGCCTTCGATTTCCTCGGTGGATTTCTGTGTACGCTGGGCCAGGCCGCGTACTTCGTCGGCGACCACGGCAAAGCCACGGCCGGCTTCACCGGCACGCGCGGCTTCAATGGCGGCGTTGAGGGCCAGCAGGTTGGTCTGTTCGGCCACGGCCTTGATCACGTCCATCACGCTGCCGATCTTGTTGCTCTCTTGTTGCAGGTGCGTCATGGCGTCGGTGGAGCGGGCGACTTCGGCCGCCAGGCGTTCGATCTGGGCGATAGCTTCGGCCACCACCTTGTCGCCTTCGCGGGCCTGGCCGTCGGCGTCGGAGGCGGCTTGGGACGCCTGCTCGGCATTGCGCGCAACTTCCTGCACGGTAGCGGTCATTTCATGCATGGCGGTGGCCACCTGATCGGTCTCGATCTTCTGGCTGTTCACACCGGCGCTGGTTTGCTCGGTCACGGCTGATAGCTCCTCAGCGGCGCTGGCGATCTGGGTCACGCCATCGCGGATGCCGCTGATCAACTCGCGCAGGGTCGTGCCCATGCGCTGGATGCCTTGTTGCAATACGCCCAGCTCATCACGACGGGTCACCTGGATGTTGTGGCTCAAGTCGCCTGAAGCGATGCGCTCCACCACCGCCAGGGTGTCCTGGATCGGGCGGGTGATCTGACGGGTGATGACCCAGGCGGCAATCACGCCGACCAGCAGTGCCAACAAGGTGCTGATCAATTGCAGGCTGCGGGCCTGGGTGCTTTCAGCGTCGCGACGTTCCAGTTGGATGTCGTACAGCTTGTCGCTGATCGTCACGATATCGGCGCCCTGGGTGGTCATTTCGGCGCGGGCGGTGACGATGTTGGCGTTGGCTGCCTTGTAGCTCTGCACGGCGCTGCGATAGGCTCCGAGGGCGGCTTCCAGTGCGGACAATGCGTTTTGCTGGCCGGTACCGAACGCCGCGCTAAGGCCCTTCAAACCGCCGACGGCTTTTTCCAGTTGCGCAGCAGCGCGGGCTTCGGTTTCTGCGTTGGGGCTATTGGTATAGCCGCGCACTTCGTAGCGAGCTTGCTGGAACTCATTCTTGGCTTGGGTCACGGCCAGAAATTGCGTGAAGCGCTCCGGGCTATCGGGCGCCTGCTGCACACTGGTTTCCAGTGCATTGATTTGTGCGTTGGCGACATCGGCTTTGGCGCCCATGACGTCGCGCGCAGCGTTGCCATTGCGGTAGGCCTCGCGCATTTTGTTCAAGGACTGGCGGTAAGCAGTGATGACGGCTTTCTGGTCATTGAGCAGTTTGAGGTTTTCCGGGCTCTTGAAGCTGTCCAGCAATTTCTGTTGTTGAGCTGCGAAGGCATCCAGGCTGGTCTGCACATTCTGCGCCACGGCTTCGTCGCCATTGGCCAGCATGTATTGCAGGCGTACGATCCGCAGCTTGGTCAGCGAGGCGTTGAGCTGGGTGATGTCGCTCATCCAGTTGCTGCGGTCGATCAGGCCGCCCAGGCTGGTCCAGCCGGTGAGCGCCAGGATCGAGGTGAGGACCAGCACCAGGCCAAAGCCCAGGCCGAGTTTGAGATTGACGCTGATGTTACCGAACCAGCTGTTCATCGAAAGCTCCTTGAAGAGTGATGTCTGTCTGCTGGACGGTGTGTTGTTGTTTGAGCCAGCCAAGATGTGTAGGGCTGTATCGGCGGCAAAGGATGATTCTGAAGTACTTTTCTTGCGGGGTGACGAAGGGTCGCCATTACCGTGCAGCAATGGCGATCCGATGCGCTCAGGACTCCGCCGTGTTGGGCACCACGGTAAGCCTGAGGCAGGAGGCGGCGGCGTGGCTCAGGTGCACATTATTGTGGGCAACCCGAGGGTGGCTGGCCTGGCCTGAAGGCTCGCCGCTGTTGGGGTTGACGTCAAAGCGCGGGAAATTGCTGCTGGCGATGTCCAGGCGCAACCGATGGCCGCGCTTGAACAGGTTGCAGGTGGCGAAAGGCTCGATCAGCACTTTCACTCGCTCACCCGGCGTCAGGGCCGTCGGTTGTTCCCATGAGTCGCGATAACGGCAGCGACGGATGCCGTCGGTGATGTTCATCGCAAAGCCCTCGGGGTAGTCGGCGCTGGGCGGGTACACGTCCACCAGTTTGGCGGTGAAGTCGGTGTCGGGTGCATCGCTGTCGATCCACAGCTCGATCTGCACGTCACCGGCGACGATCAGGTCGTCGTCGAGCGGCTCGGTCTGGAACACCAGCACGTCATCGCGCTGGGCCAGGGGACGGTTGTCCCCTTGGGTGCCGAAAAAATCGAGGCGCTCCCGTTGATCGAAGGCTCCGCCGACAAACACGGGGGCACCGGAGGTTAGCGCGCCGCCGATGGTCGGGACCGGGTGGGCCGGGTCGGCGCGGTAACTCAAGTGGGCGTCAGCCTCGACAGGTGCCGTGTGGCTCAACTGCCTGTGTGCATTCAGATAGAGGGTCAGTGTTTGGCTGCCGGGCAGCGGCCATTGCGTGGTGTGCAGCCAGCGGCCGCCATGGTGCAGGCGTCCGTTTTCGTCGCGGTTACCGCTGCCGCCCCCCATCAGAAACACCTGTACGCTGGCCGTTGTGGTTCGCGGCGACGGCTTGAGGGATTGCTCGAACCAGGCCAGTCGGCAACTGAGCCAATCCTGATCGACCTGGCCGTCAAAGGCGGCTTGCGGGCCGAATTCCACATCGCCGCTGTGGCTGATATTACGGTCGCCGTGCAGCCACGGGCCCATCACCAGTCGTTGGCTGGCCGTACCTTGGAGTGTGAAGGCGCGGTAATTGGCCAGGGTCGAACTGACGTAGGCGTCGTACCAACTGGACATGAACAGCACCGGGATATCGGGCAGTTGTGCGTAGTGACCTTCGGCATAGAGGCCAGACTTTTGCCAATACTCACCGAAGGTGCCCTGAGCCCATTGCTCCAACACATAGGCTTCGTATTCCGGCACATGGCGCAGGGGCGATTGCCCGGGTTGCCATGGCATACGCGTGAACCACTGATAAATATCTTCCTGTTCCAGCGCTTCACGAACCAACGGGTCGGCCAGGGCAGCAGGGCTTTCCTTGGCCTGGCGAAAGGCCCAGGTGGCCTGCTTGAGTTCGAAGGCGCCGCCCTGGCGAATCCCGCAATGGTAGGCGTTGGCGAAGCCGCCGCTGTCGAGCACCATGCTGCTCAGGCCCGGCGGGTGCAGGCAAGCCATCGCCAGTTGTGTGTGGGCAGCATAAGACAAGCCCATACTGCCGATCTTGCCGTTGCACCAGGGCTGTTGGATGATCCAGGCCAGGGTGTCGAAACCGTCTTCGCCCTCGGCGGTGTATTTGGTGAATGTGCCTTCGGAGGCGTAGCGTCCACGGCAGTCCTGGAAAATTGCGACAAAGCCTTGCTCGGTAAACCGTGCGGCCATTTGCTCACGGGAGATGTGTTGGCCGTCGAGCTGTTTTTCCGAGCGGGAGGGTTTGCTCTTGTCGTAGGGCGTGCGCTCGATCACCACCGGAAACGGCCCATTGCTGTCCTCCGGCACATAGATGTCAGTGGCCAGGTGGATGCCGTCACGCATCCGGATCATTTGGTTGTGCAGAATATGCATGGGGAGAACACTCATCGATTCAGTACCCGCTCGTTACCGCAATGGCCAGCAACACCATCGCCAGCACGGCGTAGATCAGGAACAGCGGCAGGATGTAGCGCGCCCATTGGCCCCAACCGACATTGGCGGTGGCCAACAGCACCAGCAGGCCGCTGGACGTGGGGGTGATCATGTTGGTCAGGCCATTGCCCATCAGAAATGCGAACACCGTGGTCTGCGGGCTGACGCCGGACAACTGACCCAAGGGCCCGAAGATCGGCATGGTTACCGCCGCCTGGCCGGAGGTGGATGGGATCAGCACATCCAGCCCCAGTTGTGCGAAGAACATGCCGTAGGCCGACACGATCGGACCATGGTCGCCCACCAGGTTGGCCAGGCTGTTGACGATGGTGTCTAGGACCTGGCCGGTACTGAGGATGATCTCCACGGCGGTAGCCAGACCGATCAGCACGCCGGCGATCAGCACCTTCTTCATTCCATCGACAAAGGCACTGGCGGCAACGCTGGCGCCGAGCCCGGCGATCACGCTGAAGGCCAGCGTCAGCAGCAGGTAGAACGCCGACAGCTCATGGTATTTCCAGCCCCAGCGGTTGGAGGCGTAGACCAGGAAAGCGATGCCCGTCAGCAATACGATCAGGTTGATCAGATGGCGCAGGGGCAACGGCGTACTTTCGAAAGTGATCTGCGCCGTGGCATCGTAACCGTGCTTGCGAATACTCCACAGCACGAAGGCAATGCCCACCAGCAGGAAGCTGCAGTAGGCGAGCACACGCATGCTCAGGCCACTGAAGATCGGCAGCCCGACCATCGGCTGGGCCACGGACAGCGCCACTGGATTGGATATCGAGGCCAGGTAGCCGATCTTGACTGAGATCGTGACGATGGCCAGCCCGATCAGGTTCGACAGCCCCAGCCGATTAGCCATGGCAACCATCAACGGCACGATGAGAATAAATTCCTTGGCCAGCCCCATGAAGGTACTGCCGGCGGAAAACACCAGCATCAGGCACGGCACCAGCACATAGATATTGCCCCGTGTCAGACCCAGCATGCGCTCCAGCCCGGCGTCGATCACCCCGGCCTTGTTCAGCACGCCGAACATGCCACCGATGAACAGCACCATGAAAATCAGTGCCGCACGCTTCTCGATGCCCTGGGGAATCGCCATGAAGCCTTCCACCAGGGACACCGGGCGAGCCACGGTGTCGCCGGCTTTGCGTGGTTCCAGTGCGAACAGTTGGCTCAGGGAGTCGTGTTTTTCCAGCACCTGGTAAGAGCCCGGGATCACCAGGCCATTCTGGCGCTGGAACGTGCCCGAGTTCACGGCGTAGGTAAACGCCACTGCGAGCAGGACGATACTCAGCAGGATGATGGCGGGATTGATCTGCTTGCGTTGCGTGGTATTTCCCACCGCTGCTTGGGTGGGGATGCTCTGGGATTCGCTCATGCTAGTGGCCCCGGCTTGCGCCGTTATTGTTATAGGGGTGACACGTGTGGGGCGGACACTAGGGCAAAGTTTTCGCGGCGACAACGTTATGCGTGGGTTGGGTTGGGCTATGCGTTTTGTGCGGACAGACGCTGCTTGAGATGCTTGGCAAACGCGTTCACCAGCTGCGACCTGGGCTCGTTGGCGCGAAACGCCAGGCCGAATGCGTAGGGCAGCGCCGGGCGAAACGGGCGGGTGACGATGGGCAAGTGCCGGAAGTGGCTGGCCAGCAGACCATTGACGATCGACACCCCCAGCCCCTCGGCAACGAAGCTGCACGCAGCCCCGACCGAGTGCACCTCGACCCGCACCTGCGGCGTGAGGTTGGCGGCACGAAACACCTGGTTCAGCTCGGCCCGCAATGCCCGTTGCCGGCCGAGCATCACCAACGGCACATCGCGCAGATGCTGCACTTCGATGCAGGCGTGACGGGTCAGCGGATGGTCGGCGGGCATCACGCAGACGCCTTCGGTTTGCAGCACCGGCTCGACATCGAAGTCAGGTATTTCCGTGGGCAGGCGTACAAAGCCCAGGTCGGCGGAACGGTCCAGCACCGCACGCTCGATCGTGTCGTAAGAACCGGTCAGCAGTTCCACGACAATGTCGTCATGCTCCTTGAGAAACTGCGCCACGATGCGCGGCAACAGCTCCTGGGTCATGCTGGTGGGCACCCCGACCTTGAGCAGGCTCTTGCGTGAGCGGCCCACGCGCATTTCGTCGGCCAGGCGCTGGATTCGTTGCATGCCATCCACCAGTCCGGCGACTTCGGCGAGCAGTTCCTCGGCTTCGGGCGTCGCCATCAGGCGGCCCTTCTTGCGCAGGAACAAGGCAAAACCCAAGTGCTCTTCCAACTGGCTCAGCAGGCGGCTGACCGCCGATTGCGACAGGCCCATGCGCGTTGCTGCGCCGATGGTCGAGCCGGTGGCCATGATCGCTTTGAAGGCTTCGAGTTGCTTGAGGTTCACCGTGTTTTTCCTGTCGGTTGGGAAGGGCGGCCGGTACTTCACGCATAGCCTGATGCGCTTCTCGCATAACGTTGTGGGGCTGTCGACGAGCCGTTAGTGTCCGCTCCAACGCGACATGCCGTCCAGCCTGCCGCGCGGTGCAACTGCCCATAAAAAACACAACACGGCATTGAGGAATGGTTTATGCGTGAGTTTTTCACGAAAGGGGGAATGGTCTCGGCGGGGCTGCTGGCGAGCCTGTCACCGACATTGATGGCCCAGGGTTTCTGGGAGGATTCCCACGGCCGATTGACCTTGCGCAACTTCTACTTCAACGACGGTTACCGCGACGGTGGTGAAGACCGCAAGGAATGGGCTCAGGGTTTTCTGCTTAATCTTCAGTCTGGTTATACCGAGGGCACCGTGGGTTTTGGCCTGGATGCCCTGGGGCTGGCGGGCCTGCGTCTCGACTCTAGCCCGACGCACGCCGGGACGGGCTTGTTACCTGTGCACGACGATGGTCATGCGGCCAGTGAGTTTTCCAGCCTGGGCGTCACGGCCAAGATGCGCTGGGGCGATGCAGTGGTGAAAACCGGCACGTTGCTGCCGAAAATCCCGGTGCTGGTGCACAACGATGGCCGCTTGTTACCGCAGACCTTCCAGGGCACACAAGTGGAATACAGTGGTATTCGTGACCTGTACCTGCACGCTGGGCACCTGGACAAATTCAAGTTGCGTAACTCCACTGACAGTGTGGATATTTATCCCCAGGGCTACAGCGGAAAAAAGGGTAGTGATTTCGATTTTGCCGGCGCTAGCTACGCGTTTACGCCGAAGCTCAGCGGCACCTGGTACTACGGTGAAATGCGCCAATTCTATCGCCAGCAATTCTTTGGCCTGGTGCATAAGCAGCCGTTGGGCAGCGGCACACTGACCAGCGACTTGCGCTACTTCATTAGTAACGAAGCGGGTGAGGCGCGTAACGGCGAGGTCGACAGTGACATGTTCAGCGGTCTGTTCACTTACCGCCTGGGTCCGCAGGCGCTGGGTGTTGGTTATCAGAAAGTCAGCGGCGACACAGCGTTGCCGTATGCCAGCGTGTCGACGGTGTATTCCTTCAGTAACGCCGGTGTTGGCAAGTTCATCCAGGCTGGTGAGCAGACATGGATGCTGCGCTACGACTATGACTTGACGGCGGTACTGCCGGGCTTGAGTTTCATGACCCGCTACTACAAAGGGCAAAACGGCGAGTTCAAAGGGCGCGAGGCGCGTGAGTGGGAGTCCGACACGAATCTGCGCTATGTGGTCCAGGACAGCACGTTCAAAGGACTGGGCGTGGAGTTGCGCAAGGCCACTTACCGCTCGACTTATGCCAGTGATCGGGACAACTACCGGGTGTACCTGACCTACGACCTGGCGCTCTGGTAGCCGGGGAGGGGGCTGATCATGGGCTGCTCTTGTGTGCTAGTCTGCGGGCCCTTTTAGTCCTGGGCAGCGCGGGAAACCCTGTTGTCCTACAGCGGAGCCTCTTCATGTCCGAAGTTAATCTGTCCACCGACGAAACCCGCGTCAGCTACGGTATCGGCCGTCAGTTGGGCGACCAACTGCGCGACAACCCGCCGCCGGGCGTGAGCCTGGACGCAATCCTGGCCGGCCTGACCGACGCATTTGCAGGCCAGCCGAGCCGTGTTGACCAGGAGCAAATGGCTGCCAGCTTCAAAGTGATCCGCGAGATCATGCAAGCCGAAGCCGCTGCCAAGGCTGAAGCCGCCGCGGGTGCCGGCCTGGCTTTCCTGGCTGAAAACGCCAAGCGTGATGGCATCACCACCCTGGCTTCCGGCCTGCAATTTGAAGTGCTGACTGCCGGCACCGGCGCCAAGCCGACCCGTGAAGATCAAGTGCGTACCCACTACCACGGCACCTTGATCGACGGCACTGTGTTCGACAGCTCCTACGAGCGCGGCCAGCCTGCAGAATTCCCGGTTGGCGGCGTGATCGCCGGCTGGACCGAGGCCCTGCAACTGATGAATGCCGGCAGCAAATGGCGTCTGTACGTGCCGAGCGAACTGGCTTACGGCGCTCAAGGCGTTGGCAGCATCCCGCCGCACAGCGTTCTGGTATTCGACGTCGAGCTGCTCGACGTTCTGTAAGACCTGCTGGTTACCTGTTGGGACGAACGCGTTCGCCCCAACAGGCATTTGCCAGTTTCTTCATGGATGGAACTTGCCATTCAAGTCGGTCGCCGGGCGCAATGCTCGGGCATAGCAGAACAGAAACAAATTCCTCACCACTTCTTTCAGTACTCCAGGCTCACTGGAACTCAGGCCATTGACGTCCAGGTCACCCTGGTCCTGTAGTTCGTTCAGCGCTTCTTCCTCAAGCACCGCACAGACTTCGCCGGTTTCCCGATGCAGGATTCGCAGGTAAGGGTGGGGGCGATCCAGCCAGGCATCTATCAAATAAGTCATGGTCGTTCTCCTTGATGAGTTTCAATGAGAATAATTCTTATTCGTAGAATAGCAAGTATCTATTGGCGGTTTCCGGGTTTTTTTGTGTGGATATTGTTTTCGATCAATCAGGAGGGCGAAACGCCATCCCGCGGCGGGCGCGGGATGGATGCAGCAGCTTCAGACCTTGCGCACGAACTCGGACTTGAGTTTCATCGGGCCGATACCGTCGATCTTGCAGTCGATATCGTGGTCTCCGTCGCACAGGCGGATGTTCTTGACCTTGGTGCCGACCTTGACCACCAGTGAGGTGCCCTTGACCTTGAGGTCCTTGATCACGGTGATGGTGTCGCCGTCCTGCAGGACGTTGCCCACAGAGTCTTTCTTCACGGTCTCATCGCCGGCCACTTCGGCCTCGCCATTGGCGGACCACTCATGGGCGCATTCCGGGCAGACCAGTTGGGTGCCGTCTTCGTAGGTGTATTCGGAATTGCATTTCGGGCAGGGTGGCAACGTGCTCACTAAAGCTCCTTGAGATTCAGGGATGACTAAAAGTCGCACATTATATAGGGTTTTGCGGCGAGAGCGGGGAGGTCAGTGGTGAATGCGATCTAAATGTGGGAGCTGGCTTGCCTGCGATAGCGATGGTGAGTTCACTACCGTCATCGCAGGCAAGCCAGCTCCCACATTAATCAACGCGGAATCAGTGAGTACGGGCCACAGCGAACTCACTCAGTTCCACCAATGCATCCCGGTATTCACTGGCCGGCAAGGCTTCCAGGCACTGGATCGCCCGCGCCACGTAGTCACGCGCCAGTTGCGCGGTGTACTCCAGGGAACCGGAGGCTTCGACGGCGGCACGGATGGCCTCCAGGTCTTCGATCCCGCCTTTCTGGATGGCCTTGCGCACCAGGGCGGCCTGTTCCGGCGTGCCTTCGCGCATGGTGTAGATCAGCGGCAAGGTTGGCTTGCCCTCGGCCAGGTCGTCACCGACGTTCTTGCCCAGGGTCTCGGCATCGCCCTTGTAGTCGAGCAGGTCATCCACCAGTTGGAACGCCACGCCCAGGTGATCGCCAAAGGTACGCAGGGCTTCGGCCTGTTCGGCGGTGGCGCCACACAGCGCGGCAGCGCTGTGGGTGGACGCTTCGAAGAGCATCGCGGTTTTGCCGCGAATCACTTCCATATAGGTTTCTTCGGTGGTGCTGGCGTCGCGGACCTTGGACAGCTGCAACACTTCGCCTTCGGCGATGATGCGTGTGGCCTGTGAAAGAATCTTCATCACCGGCATCGAGCCCAGTTCGACCATCATTTCGAACGAGCGCGAGTACAGGAAGTCGCCCACCAACACGCTGGGTGCGTTGCCCCACATGGCATTGGCGGTCTCGCGGCCACGCCGCATACCGGACATGTCGACCACGTCGTCATGCAGCAGGGTGGCGGTGTGCAGGAACTCGATGGTCGCGGCCAGCAAGCGAAGGTCATCGCCTTCGCGGCCCAGCGCCTTGCCACACAGCAGTACTAATAAAGGACGCAGGCGTTTACCGCCCGCCGACGTAATATAGTCGCCAATTTTGGAGACCAGCGGCACTTTAGACGTCAGCTGCTGCTTGATGATGCCGTCGACGGCGCTAAAATCGTCCGCGACCGCGCGGTAGAAAGCTTGGGGTTGCATCAGCGACAGTCGCTCCAGAAGGGTTGCGCGGCATGCTAGGACCCTGACCCCGCAGTGTCAAGGCGCGATAGACGGCCCCTTGCAAGCCTCCCATAGCTTGCGTACAATCGCGCACCCTGAACTTCCTGGGCAGCACCTGCCTTACGCAATTGCATTCGGGACGTCCATCCCATGCAGCCATGCCAGCCAATACCTCTTCTTATAAAGCGCTGGGTGAGCAGGATTATCGGAGAAATACCATGTCGTACGCAGTAATTGTTACTGGTGGCAAGCAATACAAAGTCGCCCCAGGTGAATACCTGAAGATCGAAAAACTGGAAATCGCTACTGGCGAATCCGTTACTTTTGATCGCGTTCTGTTGGTCGCCAATGGCGATGACGTGAACATCGGCGCTCCAGTTGTTGCTGGCGCTACCGTTGTGGCTGAAGTGATCTCCCAAGGTCGTCACGATAAAGTCCGCATCATCAAGTTCCGTCGTCGTAAGCACCACATGAAGCGTATGGGCCACCGCCAGTGGTACACCGAGATCAAAATCACCGGTATTCAGGCTTAATTTCAGCCTAATTCCTCACTAGGAGAATTGACTCATGGCACACAAAAAAGCTGGTGGTAGTACCCGTAACGGTCGCGACTCAGAAGCCAAACGCCTTGGCGTGAAGATGTATGGCGGCCAGAAAATCATTCCGGGCAACATCATCGTGCGTCAGCGCGGCACCCAATTCCACGCCGGTTACGGTGTTGGCATGGGTAAAGATCACACCCTCTTCGCTAAAATCGAAGGCGTGATCAAGTTCGAAGTAAAGGGCGCGTTCAACCGCCGTTACGTGAGCGTTGTCGCAGCTTAATTGCGAGATCGCTGGAAAAGCCCTGTCTTGCGACGGGGCTTTTTCGTTTGTGGAGTGAGTCTCTTGCAAAGCTGTTTGTGATGAGCTCAGGCGCAAGTTTGCGGTCGCTGATTGAGGTCGCTGCGCTCATTTTTGCAAGAGTCTTATGTCTTGGTTTCTTAAGCTCGTCCATGCGGCGAGAGGCGTTTTGTTATGAAGTTCGTTGATGAAGTTTCCATCCGAGTAAAAGCAGGCGACGGCGGTAACGGTTGCATGAGTTTCCGTCGCGAAAAATTCATCGAAAACGGTGGTCCGAACGGCGGTGACGGCGGTGACGGTGGCTCCATCTACATGATGGCCGACGAAAACCTCAACACCCTGGTCGACTACCGTTACACCCGGCACTTCGATGCCGAGCGTGGCTCCAACGGCGGCAGCACCGACTGCACCGGCAAAAAAGGTGAAGACCTGGTACTGCGCGTACCGGTCGGCACCACGATCATCGATTCCGCGACACAGGAAGTGATTGGCGACCTGACCAAGGCCGGCCAGAAACTGATGGTTGTGCAGGGCGGCTGGCACGGCCTGGGTAACACCCGATTCAAGTCCAGTACCAACCGTGCGCCG
Organism: Pseudomonas sp. W2Aug9; assembly: GCF_023127755.1. Classification (NCBI taxonomy): domain Bacteria; kingdom Pseudomonadati; phylum Pseudomonadota; class Gammaproteobacteria; order Pseudomonadales; family Pseudomonadaceae; genus Pseudomonas; species Pseudomonas sp. W2Aug9. The sequence continues at coordinate 68,254 of NZ_SPKL01000037.1, forward strand.
CGCCAGACCACGCCGGGCAAGCCGGGCGAACAGCGTGACCTGAAGCTGGAAATGAAAGTACTCGCCGACGTGGGCCTGTTGGGCCTGCCGAACGCTGGCAAAAGTACCTTCATCCGCTCGGTATCGGCCGCCAAGCCGAAGGTCGCCGACTACCCGTTCACCACCCTGGTGCCAAACCTGGGCGTGGTCAGCGTCGACCGCTGGAAGAGCTTCGTGGTTGCCGACATTCCTGGCCTGATCGAAGGGGCTTCCGACGGTGCTGGTCTGGGCATTCGCTTCCTCAAGCACTTGTCCCGCACCCGTTTGCTGCTGCACCTCGTCGACATGGCGCCGCTGGATGACACCAGCGCTGCGGATGCCGCCGAAGTGATCGTCAGCGAGCTGACCAAGTTCAGCCCGGCCCTGGCCGAGCGTGATCGCTGGCTGGTCCTGAACAAGTGCGACCAGATCCTTGAGGAAGAGCACGAAGAGCGCGTCAAGGAAATCGTCGATCGCCTGGAATGGGAAGGCCCGGTCTATGTGATCTCGGCCATTGCCAAAGAAGGCACCGAACGCCTGACCCGCGACATCATGCGTTACCTGGAAGACCGAGCCGACCGCCTGGCGGCCGACCCGGTATTCAAGGCCGAGCTTGCCGAGCTTGACCAGCAGATCGAAGACGAAGCCCGTGCCCAGTTGCAGGCCCTGGACGACCAGCGTGCCCTGCGCCGCAGCGGCGTGAAGTCGGTCCATGACATCGGCGACGATGATTGGGACGAAGAAGACGTGGATGATGAAGACGGTCCGGAAATCATTTACGTGCGCGATTGATTCGTTGCGATAAACTTGAACGCCGCTCCCTGGAGCGGCGTTTTGGTATCCGGGTATAACGTTATGGGCGGCGCTGGGTCGCGCGGCCCTCACTCTAAGGTTGAAGATGATGCGGAGCAAAGTGACAGGTGCGCAGCGCTGGGTCGTGAAGATCGGCAGTGCGTTGCTGACGGCCGATGGCAAGGGGCTGGATCGCGCAGCCATGAGCGTCTGGGTCGAGCAGATGGTGGCCTTGCATGAGGCCGGTGTCGAGTTGGTGCTGGTGTCGTCCGGGGCTGTTGCCGCCGGGATGAGCCGCCTCGGCTGGACCGCGCGACCCAGCGCGATGCACGAACTGCAAGCCGCCGCGGCCATCGGCCAGATGGGCCTGGTGCAAGCCTGGGAGTCCAGCTTTGCCGAGCACGGCCGCCACACGGCGCAGATCCTGCTGACCCACGACGACCTGTCCGACCGCAAGCGCTACCTCAATGCCCGCAGCACCTTGCGCGCCTTGGTGGAGCTCAAGGTCATCCCGGTCATCAATGAAAACGACACCGTGGTCACAGACGAAATCCGTTTCGGCGACAACGACACCCTGGCTGCGCTGGTGGCCAACCTGGTGGAAGCCGATCTGTTGGTGATCCTCACCGACCGCGACGGCATGTTCGACGCCGACCCGCGCAACAACCCCGATGCCCAGTTGATCTACGAAGCCCGCGCCGATGACCCGGCACTGGATGCGGTCGCCGGCAGTGTCGGCGGTGCTCTGGGCCGTGGCGGTATGCAGACCAAACTGCGCGCCGCTCGCCTGGCTGCGCGTTCCGGTGCCCATACCATCATCGTTGGTGGGCGCCTGGAGCGTGTGCTGGATCGCCTCAAGGCCGGTGAGCGCATCGGTACGCTGCTATCACCGGAACGCGGCATGCTGGCAGCGCGCAAGCAGTGGTTGGCCGGGCATCTGCAAACCCGTGGCACCCTGGTGCTGGACGAGGGCGCGGTGTCGGCGTTGTCCCAAGGCAACAAGAGCTTGCTGCCGGTGGGCGTCAAGCTGGTGCAGGGCAGCTTCCGCCGTGGCGAAATGGTGGTGTGCGTCGCGCCGGACGGTCGTGAGATTGCCCGTGGCCTGGCCAACTACAGCGCCCTTGAAGCACAGAAGATAATTGGACAATCGTCTGACGCGATTGTCGGACTCTTGGGTTACATGGCGGAACCGGAACTGGTGCACCGCGATAACCTCATCCTGGTTTAAACGAAAGGAATACCCGATGCGTGTAATGAAGGGATTACTCGGCCTGTTATTGCTCATGCCACTGCTGGCCTCGGCCGAAGAAATCGCCCAGGTCTCGACGGTGTTCAAGTTTGTCGGCCCTAACGACCGGATTGTGGTCGAGGCGTTTGACGACCCCAAGGTTGACGGCGTGACCTGCTACCTGTCGCGTGCCAAGACCGGCGGCGTCAAAGGCGGCCTGGGCCTGGCCGAAGACCGCGCTGAGGCCTCGATTGCCTGCCGCCAGGTTGGCCCGATCCATTTCAAGGGCGAACTCAAGGACGGGGACGAAGTCTTCAAGGAACGCACCTCCCTGGTGTTCAAGACCATGCAGGTGGTGCGTTTCCTCGACAAGAAGCGCAATACCCTGGTGTATCTGGTCTACAGCGACCGCCTGATCGAAGGCAGCCCGCAGAACGCGGTGACGGCGATTCCGATTCTGCCCTGGCCGACCGCTCAGTAACCTGCAGGCGAGTTTTGTCACCGGCGTCTATGATTGAAGACTCGCCGGTTGTAAGCTCCGAGAGCTGCAATGCAAAGAATATGGGATATCTGGAGTTCGTCATGAGTGCTTTCCACGATCTGAAACTCAAAGCCCTGGACGGACAAGAGCTACCGCTGGCGCCCTTCAAGGGCCAGGTTGTGCTGGTGGTCAATGTGGCGTCCAAATGTGGTTTGACCCCGCAATACGCGGCGTTGGAAAACCTCTACCAGCAATACAGGGACCAGGGATTCACGGTGCTCGGCTTGCCGTGCAATCAGTTTGCAGGCCAGGAACCGGGGACCGAACAAGAGATCCGCGAGTTCTGCAGCCTGCACTACGGGGTGAGTTTTCCCCTGGGCAGCAAGCTCGAGGTCAACGGCCCGGATCGTCATCAGCTGTACCGCTTGCTGGCAGGTGAGGGCGCCGAGTTTCCAGGGGACATCACCTGGAACTTCGAGAAATTCCTGTTGGGTAAAGATGGCCGGGTACTCGCGCGCTTCTCACCGCGTACGTCCCCGGACGACCCGACTATCATGCAGGCCATCGAAAAAGCCCTGAGCTGAAACACACCCACTGTAGGAGCGAGCTTGCTCGCGAAGATCGCCAACGATAACGCGTTGATCCTGACTTAACGCGTGTTCCCGGATTCTTCGCGAACAAGCTCGCTCCTACAGGTATTCGGCTACTTCTACCCCTTTAATCACCCAGATCAATAGTGCTACTAAGCGCTGCACACTCACCATATTATCCGCGTCATAAATCCCGTCCTGGTGGAGTGCTCCATGCCTGTCCAAGCCTTGTTCAAACCCTTCCAACTCGGTGGACTGCAACTGTCGACCCGCGTGGTCATGGCGCCCATGACCCGTTCGTTCTCTCCGGGTGGTGTACCCAACTCCAAGGTCATCGAGTACTACCGTCGTCGTGCGGCGGCCGGTGTGGGCCTGATCATCACTGAAGGTACCGTGGTCGATCACCGGGCGTCCAACGGCTACCCCAACGTCCCGCATTTCTACGGTGAGGCCGCGCTGGCCGGCTGGAAGAAAGTGGTCGACGCAGTACACGCCGAAGGCGGCAAGATTGTCCCGCAGTTGTGGCATGTGGGTAGCGTGCGCCGTATCGGCACCGAGCCTGATGCCAGCGTGCCTGCTTATGGCCCGATGGAAAAGCTCAAGGACGGCAACGTGGTTGTGCACGGTATGACGCAACAGGACATCAGGGACGTGATCAACGCCTTCGCCCAAGCTGCCAGTGACGCCCAGGCGATCGGCATGGACGGTGTAGAAATCCATGGCGCCCACGGTTACCTGGTGGATCAATTCTTCTGGGAGGGCAGCAACCAGCGCACCGACGAATACGGTGGCAGCCTGGCCAACCGTTCGCGCTTTGCCATTGAGCTGATCGAGGCCACCCGTGCTGCTGTAGGGCCGAACTTTCCGATCATCCTGCGTTTCTCGCAGTGGAAGCAGCAGGACTACACCGCACGCCTGGTGCAAACCCCTGAGGCGCTGGGTGAGTTCCTCAAGCCATTGGCTGAGGCCGGCGTAGATATTTTCCACTGCTCCACTCGCCGTTTCTGGGAGCCGGAGTTTGAAGGCTCCGACCTCAACCTGGCTGGCTGGACGCGTCAGCTCACGGGTAAGCCGACTATCACCGTGGGCAGTGTTGGCCTGGATGGCGAGTTCCTGCAATTTATGGTCAACACCGACAAGGTCGCGCAACCTGCCAGCCTCGAAAAGCTGCTGGAGCGCCTGAATAACGATGAGTTCGACCTGGTGGCCGTAGGGCGTGCGCTGCTGGTGGACCCGGATTGGGCCGTGAAGGTGCGCGAAGGGCGCGAAGGGGACATCTTGCCCTTCAGTCGCGACGCGTTGAGCACTCTGGTGTAAACGGCTGGACTCCCTGTGAGCGTCACAGGGAGTTTCTTCTCTTTAGCGATTAATACTCTGGTCGCTTATTCAACTCTTTACTGTGATCAGTCTTGAGCGTGTCTTTATGGCCAGGCTGGCCGTAGATTGGCGGTTCAGCACGGGCTTGATCCAGCCATTGTTGCTGCTGGGTCCATTGCGCGGTTGGCATGTTGACACCATTGCGTACACCCATTCCATAAATTGACATGTTCCGTATCTCCTGGGGTTGGCTGATCAATAGGGGCGTACTGGCTGCGTCAGGGTTTGGTCGTATGTCGGTTGCTGTGGACGATGCGAGCCGTAGTCGGGGCGTGTGGGCTGATGTGGACGATGCCAGCCGTAATCGGGTTGTGAGGGTTGCTGCGGACGATGCCAGCCATAATCGGGTTGTGTGGGGTGCTGCGGACGATGCCAGCCATAATCGGGTTGTGAGGGTTGCTGCGGACGATGCCAGCCATAGTCGGGTTGTGTGGGTTGCTGCGGACGATGCCAGCCGTAATCGGGTTGTGAGGGTTGCTGCGGACGATGCCAGCCATAGTCGGGACGTGTAGGTTGCTGCGGGCGATGCGAGCCGTAGTCGGGACGTGTAGGTTGCTGCGGGCGATGCCAGCCGTAGTCGGGACGTGGGGGTTGCTGCGGGCGGTACCAGCCATTGTCGGGCCCCGTAGGCCTCTGGCTGAAGGTATCGGTAGTCGGGTACCGTGGAACCATGGATTCGTTTATCAGTGTCGACATAGTTATCTCTTAAGTTTCCATCATGAATGCCTGCCTCTTGGGTGCGATCTGTAAAAGACACCCCTGGTAAGACAGGTGTCATGTGGGTGGTGATAAATCCTGCAGCGTTCCAGAAATATCCTGTGTGGGGGCGCTTATTCAGGCGCTCTGGCGCGAAAAAGCCTAACGCCTGGGCCATTACTCGGGGGCTCGTCTGTCAGGCAGGTGAAGTGACTTACAGTCATTGCTGAGTCTTCAGCCTGCGTGCGGCTGTGTTGGGACGATAAAATGTTCCCCACACACACCTCGTAACTGCTGCTCGAACTGTTCGACAATCGCTGGCCAGCCCTGGCGGCTCGCGTGTTGACGCGCATTGAGGCGCATACGGCGTAAACTTTCCGCGTCCTCCAGCAGCCAATTGGCGGCGTCGCAAAACGCATTTTCGTCACCCGGCATCGCCAGCACCCCGTTGTAGCCGTGACGAATATGCTGTGTGGCGGCAGCCTGGTCGTAGGCCACCACCCCCAACCCTGACGCCATGGCCTCCAGTACCACATTGCCAAAGGTTTCGGTCAGGCTGGGGAACAGGAACACATCGCCGGACGCGTAATGACGAGCCAGTTCTTCACCGCGCAAGGCACCGCAGAAAATTGCTTCGGGAAGGTCCTTTTCCAGCATTGCTCGTTGTGGTCCATCACCGACGATGATCAGTTTCATCTGACGCAAGGGGTATCTGTTCTGCAAGGTCTCGAAACAGCGCTTGAGCAGGCCCAGGTTCTTTTCCTGGGCCAGCCGCCCTACATGCAGCACTGCGATTTGCTCATTATTCAAGGCCCAGCTTTCCCGCAGAGCGCTGTCGCGTTTGGCGGGGTGGAACAATTGGCTGTCGACGCCTCTGGCCAACATCCCCAGGCGCTCAAAATGCCGACGCTCCAGTTCCAGGCGCTGACTGGCGCTTGGTACCAGGGTCAGGCTCGATCGGTTGTGAAACCAGCGCAGGTAATGGGTGACCATGCGACTGAGCAGGCTCAAGCCGTACTGGTTCGAATACTGCTGGAAGTTGGTATGAAAGCCGCTGACAACACTGATTCCCAAACGCCGCGCCGCACGCAGAGCGGATAAACCCAACGGCCCTTCGGTGGCGATATACAACACGTCCGGGCGCTGGCGGCTCCAGCGTCTGAGCAGTTTGCGCATCGACGATTGGCCCCATTGCAGCCCTGGGTAACCGGGTAATGGCCAGCCGCGGCACAGCAGCAGTTGATCGTCACTCGGTCGGCTCTGATCAGCGCCCTGGCGTGGACGCACCAGTTCGACCTGATGACCACGCGAGCGCAAACCCTCGCACAGGCGGCCAAGGGTATTGGCCACGCCGTTGATTTCCGGCGGGAAGGTTTCGGTAATGAGGGTGATGTGAAGCGAGGCTGTCGTCATGACCCACAGTGTCACCGCGGGCCATGTCGCCATTGTGTCTGAGTGATGATGGATTTATGACGGGGTCACGGCCTGCTGCGTCATCGCCTCGGCACCTTGCTCACGCACCCAGAACAACGTCGCCCCGGCGACTGCCGCCGGCATCATCAGCAGGTTGACCACCGGCACCAGCAGCACCAGATAGACAACACCGCCGAAGCTCATGCTCTGCCAGCGCTTCTGGCGCAGCCAGGCGAGCATCTCGTTCCAGCCCAGTTTGTGGTTGTCGGCCGGGTAGTCGATGTACTGGATTGCCATCATCCATACGCCAAAGAGCAACCACAGCGGCGCAGCGATCAGGTTGACCACTGGAATGAACGACAGGATAAACAGTCCGATAGCTCGTGGCAGGAAGTAGCCCAGCTTGCGCATTTCCCGGGCCAGGGTACGCGGCACCATGGCGATCAACTCACCCCAACTGAACGCCGGAAAGTCATCGGTGCCGCGCACCACCACTTCAACCTTCTCCGAGAGAAAGCCGTTGAACGGCGCTGCGATGATATTGGCGAGCATGGTGAAGGTGAAAAACACCATCAGCACCACCAACACCACAAACAATGGCCACAACAGGTAATTCAGAAAACTCAGCCAACTGGGCAGCGTCGGCATCAGATGGTCGACCCACAGGCTGAACTGATGGCCGGCGAAATAGATCAAGCCGACGAACAGCACCAGGTTGATCGCCAGCGGCAGCAGCACAAACAAGCGCAAGCAGGGGCTCAACACCAGTTTGAGGCCTTCACGCAGGTATTGCGGACCGGAAAGAGCGGGGGCGGGCATGGTGAACTCCGAGCAGGATGACGAACGCGCCGACCTTACCGGCTTTGTATCGTGGGCGAAAGCGGCGACATCATCAGTAACATTAGGGGGAGCAATGGCGTCGATTAATCGGGCCGACTGCATAGAGACCACCTATGAGCTGGATTGTTATTCCGTATTTCCTTAATCTTGCCCCCCTCGATACGCTGCACCCATTATTTTCAGGGCCTGCGAGTTCAAGCCTTCCCCAAGTGCTTCGTGGTCCCTTTTTTATTCCAGCCGCCTTGTAGTCCGGGCGGTCGATAGGAGCGAGTCATGTCTGATACCCGCCATTCGCGAGTGATTATTCTCGGTTCCGGCCCTGCCGGTTACAGCGCTGCCGTCTATGCTGCCCGGGCCAACCTCAAGCCGCTGCTGATCACCGGCATGCAGGCGGGCGGTCAGTTGACCACCACCACCGAAGTCGACAACTGGCCGGGCGATGTCCACGGACTGACCGGCCCGGTGCTGATGGAGCGTATGAAAGAGCACGCCGAGCGCTTTGAAACCGAGATCGTGTTTGATCACATCAACAAGGTCGACTTCTCCAAGAAGCCTTACAGCCTGACCGGCGACAGTGGCGTCTACACTTGTGACGCCCTGATCATCGCCACCGGTGCCAGTGCTCGTTACCTGGGCCTGCCATCGGAAGAAGCGTTCATGGGCAAGGGGGTTTCGGCCTGCGCTACCTGCGACGGTTTCTTCTACCGCAACAAGCCGGTCGCTGTGGTCGGTGGTGGTAACACCGCTGTGGAGGAGGCGCTGTACCTGGCCAACATCGCCAGCACTGTGACCCTGGTTCACCGTCGCGAGACCTTCCGCGCCGAGAAGATCCTGATCGACAAGCTGCATGCCCGTGTGGCAGAAGGCAAGATCATCCTCAAGCTCAACGCCACCCTGGATGAAGTCCTGGGCGACAACATGGGCGTGACCGGTGCGCGCCTGAAGAACAACGATGGCAGCTTCGACGAATTGAAAGTCGACGGTGTATTCATCGCCATCGGCCACACCCCGAACACCTCGCTGTTCGAAGGCGTGCTGGAAGCCAAAGATGGCTACCTGGTGGTGCAGGGCGGCCGCGAAGGCAATGCTACCGCGACCAACATCGAAGGCATTTTCGCTGCCGGCGACGTGGCTGACCACGTCTACCGCCAGGCCATCACCTCGGCCGGCGCCGGTTGCATGGCGGCCCTGGATGCCGAGCGCTACCTCGATGGTTTGAAGGACGCTTCGTTCTAAACAACGCTGCAAAAAAATGTGGGAGGGGGCTTGCTCCCGATAGCGGTGTGTCAGCCAACTAATACTTGGCTGAAACCTGCTATCGGGAGCAAGCCCCCTCCCACATTTGGATATGTATTTGACTCAGGATTTGCGAGCCAGGGGCTGCGCGGCAAATTTTACCCCATCCAACCCATGGGCAATCAACGCCCGAATATTGCCATGGTCACTGCCCTCAGGCGTCGCCACCACCGACCGGTAATGCTCGCCAAACGCCAGCAACGCTTCCTGATCGCTCAAGCCTTCCAGCAACGCCAAACCCAGGGTCTTGCACGAACCTTCGTTCTGCCCAGCAGCGTTTTCCACATCGCCATTGGTGAACGCTTGTGGCTGGTAGTCGTAACCGTCGGCGATAAAGGCCAGGGTGTCGGCAAAGACGTGTTCGCCACTGTTGAGGCTGGCGCGCAGAGTGTTCAGATCAGTCATGGGGCTTTCCTTTGGCGAACGCGGCCTGTTGGTCGGCGTTGGCTTCTTGCTGGTATTGGGCTTTCCACTCGGCGTACGGCATGCCGTACACCACTTCACGGGCGTCATCGAGGCTGACCTGGATCTGGCGCTCATCGGCCTCGGCCTTGTACCACTTGGACAGGCAGTTGCGGCAAAAGCCGGCGAGGTTCATCAGGTCGATATTCTGCACATCCTTGCGGCTATCCAGATGGGCCACCAATCGGCGAAAGGCGGCGGCTTCAAGTTCGAGGCGTTGTTGGTCGTTCATAGGGCTCACTTAGTATCAGCGGCTGGCGGCTAGAGTGATCGAAACCGACTCGGCAAAGCGCAGCGCGTGGGGCTTGTCGACTTCCACCTCGGCGTACAACACCGATTCGTTGCTCATCACCAGGTCCAGCAATTCCTGGGTCAGGCGCTCCAGCAGGGCGAAGCGGTTGCCTTCCACATGGGCGATGATCGCCTTGGTGATGGTGCGGTAGTTCAAAGCGTGGTCGATATCGTTGTCGCGCACGGCGTCCTGGGCGGCATACAGGATGGTCAGGTTGATCAGCACATCCTGCTTGTTGAGGATTTCGTCCTCGTTGATGCCAATAAAAGTGCGCAGGCACAGGTCTTTGACCCGGATGCGCGCCATGCCTGGTTGAAGTTGTGGCATTGCTACTTGCTCCGTCCAATCAATTGCAGGAACTCCATGCGCGTGGTGTTCGATTCGCGGAAGGCGCCGAGCATCACTGAGGTGTTCATGGTTGAATTCTGTTTCTCCACGCCGCGCATCATCATGCACATGTGCTTGGCTTCGATCACCACCGCCACGCCGGCGGCCTGGGTCACGTCCTGGATGGCGTCGGCGATTTGCCGCGTAAGGTTTTCCTGGATCTGCAGGCGCCGGGCAAACATGTCGACGATGCGCGCCAGTTTAGACAGGCCCAGCACCTTGCCGGTCGGAATATAGGCCACGTGCGCCTTGCCGATAAAGGGCAGCAGGTGATGCTCGCACAACGAGTACAACTCGATGTCCTTGAGGATCACCATCTCGTCATTGTCGGAGGCGAACAGCGCGCCGTTGACGATTTCTTCCAGGTTCTGCGCGTAGCCATGACACAGGTACTGCATGGCCTTGGCGGCACGCTTGGGCGTGTCGAGCAGGCCCTCGCGCTCTGGGTCTTCGCCCAGGCCCTTGAGGATTTCGCGGTAGTGGTGGGGCAGGGAAAGGGTCATACAACATCCTCGCAAACGGCTTACTTGATATGCCGCCCGCCGTTGACGGTCAGGGTGGTACCGGTGACATAGGGGTTGTCCAGCAGGTAACGCACGCTCTGGTAGATCACCTCAGGCCCGGGCTCGATGCCCAGGGCCGACTTGGCCAGGACCTTGGCGCGATAGGCCGCGTCGTCGCCTTCGTTGAACATCACCATGGCCGGCGCGATACCGTTGACCTTGATCAGCGGCGCGAACTGCGCGGCAAACGATAGCGTGAGGCTGTCGAGGCCGGCCTTGGTGGCGCAATAGGCGATGTGCTGACGGCTGCCCTTGCGCACCACGTCATCGCTGATGTGCACGATATCGGCAGGTGTCGAGCGTTGCAGCAAGGGTGAACAATGCAGGTTGATCAGGTACGGCGCAAGCATGTGTACGCTGAACATATCGATAAACGCGCGGCTTTCGTCGCCCGGTGTTTCTGCGACCCAGGCCGAAGCATTGTGGATGATCGCACGCAGGCTTTGGGTATGGGTTTGCAGCTGCGCGATGAAGGCAAGAATCCCGGCTTCGCTGGAAAAGTCGGCAAATACGCCGATGGCCCCTCGTTCACGTAGCGCCTGCACACCTGGGCGTTCGCTGCGGTAACTGAAAATCACCGAGTAGCCATCATCCAACAGGCGCTCAGCACAATGCAGGCCGACGCGCTGGCCGGCACCGGTGATCAGGATCGGTGCGTGGGTTGCAATCATGGGAGGCTCAAGTCGCTGGCAGACGCAAACTATACCAGCGACCCGGCCCCTGTGCTCATACGGCGGCTTCGGTGACTTTGCGCGGTGGCGAGGGGTGCAGCCAGTTCGCCAACAGATGCGTCGAGAGCGGAATAAAGAGGTAAACCATCAGCGGCGTCAGGGCGGCGGTGCTGACCAGTACACGGCTGAACAGGTCCAACTCGCCAAGCAGCGGGCCGAGACCGAAGTTGAACAACAATGACACCGGGAAGAACGCCAGCCAAATCGCGACCGCCTGTTTCCAGCGCGGCGGGCGTGCCCCTACGGCACCAAACCAGCCATCGATACCGCTGACACGACGCTCGCAAGGGTTGGCAAACAGCTCGCTTCCGCGACTCAGCCAGGCGCTGCGCGAGGCGGAAAATTCCCAGGCGTGCAGGGTTTTCTCATCGGCGAAGCGGAAGATGATCTGGAACTCATCATCATGGGGTGGCGGGGCGAGTACGCCGGAACCCAGGTAACCCGGGAAGTCAGTGGCCAATTGCTCGCCTTCGCGCAGCCAAGCCATCAATTCTTCGTAGCGACCTTTGGCGACGCGGCGCGCAACCATCAACGTGACGGGTGAGGTAGACATGGTGTATCTCCAGGTATCGAGTGCGCTGGGCCGGGTAAGCGGCGCACGAACGAGGCTGCGGGGTGCTGCAGCGACGTAAAAAACAGGCAAGGATTATTCCTGTTTTGCCGAAATACGCCAGAAACTTCGGATGGATCGCCGTAGATCTTGAATCATGGGCATCAATGGGCGTTAAATAAGATACAAATCCATATGGATATTGCTGACAGCTGATGCCCCAAATCATTGCTCCGTCTCTTGAAGCATCACCTGATAGTCACGCTGACCCCGAAGTGCTGTTTCCAATTCGTGAAGTGGCAAGACTTACAGGCGTTAACCCGGTGACTTTACGTGCCTGGGAGCGTCGCTATGGCTTGATTCAGCCCGTTCGCACCGAAAGTGGGCATCGGCTGTACTCAAGCACCGATATCGACACGGTTCATCGCATTCTTGACTGGATCGAACGCGGCGTAGCGGTGAGCAAAGTGGGCAAGATCCTGGCGCGTGATCAACGGCCCGGCGAGCTGGCCACGGCGTCACGCAGCGATATCGAACTGGAATGGCAGCAGTGGCAGGCGCAACTGCGGGTGGCCATCAGCGCTTTTGATGATCGTGAACTGGGGCAGTTGTACGGACAAATCTTCAGCGCTTATTCAACCACCGTCGTATTTCAGGACATCATGATGCCCCTCTGGCAGCAACTGCTGCGTCACCAGGGGCGTTTTGGCCAAGCCAGCGAATGGCTGTTTTTCGACAACTTCCTGCGTTCGCGCACCGCTCAACGGCTGCAATTGGCGTGTGCTTCACCGGCACCGAGGGTGTTGCTGGCCGCCATTGCCGGCGAGTGTCGTGAGCTGGAACTATTGGTCGCGGGTTTATTGATATCCAGCGACAAGCTCGCGGTAAAAGTCCTGGGTGTTGGCCAACCGCTCGATGAGTTGACGCTGGTCTGCGAGAGAACTCGGCCACAAGCCCTGGTGCTGTTTTCCAACCATTCTCCCGGTGCAGAACTGCCTTCGCGGCTCAGTCGCCTGGCATTGACGCTCAATTGCCCGTTGCTGTTGGCTGGCGATGCCTCGGACCTCGCCGAGCACAGCCTGGCAGGCTCATCGATAGGTTGCCTGGGCAATGACGGACGTTTGATGCAGCGCCGCTTGCAGCAGTTTCTCAGTGGTCACCTGGATACCTGAACTCAGGCGTGCACGTGGGGATGAACCAGGCGGTGCTGGTGCAGAATGAACTGGCGCAGGCGCTCGGTCTCATCTGCATCACTCTGGCTCAGGCGGTAAGCGAACAGGCCTCGGGCAGTTTCCCGCTCCAGCGTGCCGCGAAGCGCGATACGTTCGTAGCCGGAAGGGCTGAACCACAGGGAAAAGGTCTTGGGCGGTTTCGCCCGGCCGCGCACTTCTACCAGTACACCCTTGAATGATACTTCGTGCACCCACAATGCACTGGGGTAGCCCTTGACGTTTTCCAACGCCACGGGCGCTTCAAGGGCCAGGCGCCACGGGCGGATCATCGGCCCGTCTTCGAAAATGCTCGGCACGCCCAGGCGCAGATGCACCGCATGAAACTCATCTTCCACCAAGCGCAGGGGGAAGGTGAGCTGCTGGTTGTCGAACTGGGCCTGGATGGTGACTTGGTCGTGAGCGGCCAGCCGCGTGAGCAAATCACGAATCTGCGCGCCGCCATTAACCGTCAGGCTCGACCACGCATCCCGCAGATTGAGCTGCGGGTTGTGCTGCATGTCCTGGATAAAGTCCAGTTCGTCCTGCGTCAAAAGCGTGTCGCGGTGCATTGATCTAGCTCAAGGCTGAGGCATTAAAAAGCCATTATCGCTCTAAAGACTGGGTTTTTTACAGTTTGTTAATTCCACTCGTCGCCTTGAGCGCCGCGAGCTCGTTTTTAAGCTCGGCCAACTGCGTTTCCAACTGGGCGACGCGTTGCTGCGCCTTGACTTGAGTGGTGACGTCTTTTTGCACACCGACGAAATACGTTTGCCTGTCCGCCTCGTTGTACACCGTCGAAAGTGACAGCTCATTCCAGAAGTGAGTGCCGTCCTTGCGGTAGTTACGCAGGATCTCGCGACATGCGCCGCCGTTGTCGAGGGCTTCACGAATGGCCATCAGTGCCGGCTGGTCACGGTCACCGGACTGGAGGAAGCGGCAGTCCTGATAAAGGATCTCGTCCAGGGTGTAGCCGGTCAGGCGTTCGAACGCAGGGTTGACGTAGATCAGCGGTTTGTCCTTGCCCTCACGCTCGGCAACGACGATCCCATCGTTTGAGGCATTGACGACCATTTGCAGCAGCTTGGCGTTAATCATTGAGCGGTCCATGGCTTGTGTTTGACGGTGCAAGTTTAAGGCAAGTCTTGATTCTTGCACGCTGCGCGCTGAATTATCGGCACAGACTGCTAATATCCCAGGCTTTGACTCAACTACAGGATCAGATTGATGAAAGTCGCCATCCTTTCCGGCTCGGTCTACGGTACGGCTGAAGAAGTCGCTCGCCATGCGGAAAAAATCCTCAAGGACGCCGGTTTTGAAGCCTGGCACAACCCTCGCGCCAGCCTGGGCGAGGTGCAGGCGTTTGCTCCCGATGCGTTCCTTGCGGTGACCTCGACCACCGGCATGGGCGAGTTGCCCGATAATCTGCAACTGCTGTACTCAAGCATTCGCGACCAACTCCCCGCCGCCTGGCGCGGGCTGCCGGGCGCGGTCATCGGCCTGGGTGACGCCAGCTATGGCGATACGTTCTGCGGTGGCGGCGAGCAAATGCGCGAACTGTTCGGCGAGTTGGGCGTGCGTGAAGTGCTGCCGATGCTGCGCCTGGACGCCAGCGAAAGCGTGACCCCGGAAGCCGACGCCGAGCCTTGGCTGGCTGAACTGGTCGTCGCGCTGCGCGGTTGAGCGAAGGGGCGGCCGTTGTACTATTCTCTTGGCTGACTCGCTCAGTCATCAAGCTGGCTGCGAAGGCAACTCCTTGTGCAACGGCGTCTGACTAGACTGGCTCTCACTTAGACACAATAACAAGTGCGCCAAGGAGGACGTTGCCGTGAGCCTAGCCCCTGCATCATCGCCAGAAAACATCAAAGCCCAGGTCAGTGCTGCCGAATGGCAAACCCGCGTTGACCTGGCGGCCTGTTATCGCCTGGTGGCGATGCATGGTTGGGATGATCTGATCTTCACGCATATTTCGGCCAAGGTGCCGGGCACGGAAGATTTCCTGATCAACCCTTATGGGCTGATGTTCCACGAAATCACGGCCTCAAGCCTGGTCAAGGTTGACCAGGCCGGCAACAAGCAAATGGACAGCCCCTACGAGATCAACCCCGCGGGCTATACCATCCACAGCGCCATCCACGAAGTGCGTCATGACGTGACCTGCGTGTTGCATACCCACACCGCTGCCGGTGTGGCGGTTTGCGCACAAAAGCAAGGCGTATTGCCCATCAGTCAGCAGTCGCTGTTTGTGTTGTCCAGCCTCGGCTATCACGCCTACGAAGGCGTAGCACTGAACCATGAGGAAAAAGCCCGTTTGCAGGCGGACCTTGGGCAAAACAATTTCCTCATGCTGCATAACCACGGCTTGCTGACCTGTGCTGGCACCATCGCCGATACCTTCCTGATGATGTTCACCTTCCAGCGCGCCTGCGAGATCCAGGTGCTGGCGCAAAACGGCGCAGCGCAGCTGATTGCCATCGAGCCGCAAATCCTGGCTGGCGCCAAGGCGATGGTGGCAGCTGTCACAAAAAGCGCCCAAGGTATGGGAGGTGCGCTGGCCTGGCCGGCGCTGCTGCGCAAATTGGACCACCAGAACCCCGGGTATAAAAGCTGATGCCACTCGCCGAGATACCGCTCAGAGCCTGGCGCAAACGCGGCCAGGACTTCGTCTTTCGTGGCCGTACCCTGCGTTACTGGGTGGCCGGGCAGGGCACGCCTCTGCTGCTTATTCATGGCTTCCCCACCGCCAGTTGGGATTGGCATTACCTGTGGCAGCCCCTGGCCCAGCGCAATCTGGTGATTGCCTGCGACATGCTCGGTTTTGGTGACTCGGCCAAGCCCCTGAACCACGACTATTGCCTGTTGGAGCAAGCCGACTTGCAACAGGCGTTGCTTGAACACCTGGGAGTGGAGCAGCCGGTGCATGTATTGGCCCATGACTACGGCGACAGCGTCGCCCAGGAGTTACTTGCCCGGCATTACGAAGGCCGGTTCCAGATGGCCAGTTGCGTCTTTCTCAACGGCGGGCTGTTCCCGGAAACCCACCGTCCCACCCTGGTGCAAAAGTTATTGCTCAGCCCGTTGGGCTGGATGATCGGCCGGGCTTACGGGCGCAATGCCCTGGCCAGCAGTTTCAGCCAGATATTCGGCCCGCGAACGCGGCCCAGTGAAAGCGCTCTGGATGATTTCTGGAGTTTGATCAGTTGCAATGACGGGCCGCGTATCCTGCACAAACTGATCGCCTACATTCCCCAGCGTCGACGCCTGCGTGATCGCTGGGTGGCCGCCATGCAGCACGGCAGCGTGCCGATGCGGGTGATCGACGGCGAGGTGGACCCGATTTCCGGCGGCCATATGGTCGAGCGCTTTGAGCAACTGGTGCCCCACGCCGACACGGTATTGCTGGCCGATATCGGCCATTACCCGCAGATCGAGGCGCCGGTGCAGGTGCTCAGGCATTACCAGGCCTTTCGTGATCGCATCGGCCAGCCTTCGCCGCAAGCGGTCTATTCCTGAGCCTGGCTTCTCCAGCGGGTATCATCCTGCTGCCTTATCGAGCACCATTCAGCCTCGGCCGTCTTTATTGTGACCAAAGGCGCTGTGCGTGACACTCTGCCTATTCCCATTGTCGCCAGCGGAGTTCGGTATGAGTGAATCAGTGCAGTTCCAGGATAAGGTCGTGATCGTCACCGGTGCCGGCGGTGGCCTGGGCCGTGCTCATGCACTGCTGTTCGCCAGGCACGGAGCCAAAGTGCTGGTCAATGACCTGGGTGGCTCCACCCAGGGCGAGGGCGCCAACGCCTCGGCGGCCGACCGGGTGGTAGCAGAGATTCGCGCGGCAGGCGGCATTGCCGAGGCCAACCATGACTCGGTCACCGACGGTGACAAGATCGTACAGAACGCTCTGGATGTCTTCGGCCGGATCGACGTGGTAGTCAACAACGCCGGGATCCTGCGCGACAAGACTTTCCACAAGATGGACGACAGCGACTGGGATCTGGTTTACCGGGTGCATGTCGAAGGCGCCTACAAGGTTACGCGTGCCGCCTGGCCCCATCTGCGCGAGCAAGGTTATGGCCGGGTGATCTTCACCGCCTCCACGTCAGGCATCTACGGCAACTTCGGCCAGTCCAATTACGGCATGGCCAAGTTGGGCCTGTATGGGTTGACCCGCACCCTGGCGCTGGAAGGGCGCAAGAACAATATCCTGGTCAACGCCATCGCCCCTACCGGCGGTACGCGCATGACCGAAGGGCTGATCCCGCCCCAGGTATTCGAGCGGCTCAAGCCGGAACTGGTCAGCCCGTTGGTGGTGTATTTGGGCAGTGAAGCCTGCCAGGAAACTTCAGGGTTGTTCGAAGTGGGTGGCGGCTGGATCGGCAAGACCCGTTGGGAGCGCAGCCTGGGGGTGGGGTTTGATCCCGAAGCGGGCTTCTCGCCGGACGACGTGGCGGCGCATTGGCAGCAGATCTGTGATTTCGAAGGGGCTGCACATCCCAAGGACAACATTGAGGCATTGAAGGAGATGATGGCCAACTTGCAGAAGTTCAGCCTCTGATCATTGCCGGAACATCACTGAATCTCGCGGGGCGTCGATGACGCCCCTTTTTATTTCAGGCATAAAAAAGGCCGCTGCATAAGCAGCGGCCGAAGTAAGACGTTGGATCAAGGAGCGACAAATCAACGTCAGTGAACACCGGTAACAGACTGAATACGGGATCAATCCGTTGTAAATCTGCTGTTCTCCCCCAGCAGGGAGCGGGCCATTTGCCCTGAAAGCGAGGTAAGAATAGTCGCTTGTAACAAAATGAGTAATAGCAGTTCAGGACAAGGACTGTTACCAATTACGCAACAGTTGTGCGGCGTTCATCGACTCTTCTGATAACGCCCTATCCACCCCATTCATGCGCAATCTTCACGCCACAGGCGGTGGCCAAGGCGACGACGCTGGGCTTGATGGCCTAGGCGCGTAATGCCTGGCGGTATTCGCCCGGGGTGGCCCCCAAGGCTTGGCGAAAGCGCTGGTTGAAATGGCTGGCGCTGGAAAAACCGCACCTCAAAGCCACCTCACCCAGGGGCAGCGTGCTGCTGCGCAGCAGGGTCTTCGCCCGCGCCAGACGGCGTGCCAGCAGGTATTGATGGGGCGGCACGCCGAAACTCTGACGGAACATCCGGGCGAAATGGTATTCCGACAGCGCGCACATCGATGCCAACTGGCCGAGGCTGATGGGGTCTTCGACATGGTGGTCGATGTACTCCACCAGACGCCGCCGTTGGTGCGCCGCCAGCCCGCCTTTGAGGCGCAGGCCCTCGCGTATGCCGACCTGGTTGAGCAGGGTGTGGCTGAGCAACTCATGGGCCAGGCTGCTGGTCAGCAAGCGCTCTGCGGGTTCGAGCCAGTTGAGGCTAATCAGCTGGTGAAAGCGCCGGGCCTGGCGGGCGTCTTCAAGGAAGGTCGTCTCACGCAACTGCAATTCCCGCGGCTCGCGGTCCAGCAGGGTGACGCAGCCGAGGGCAAATTGCTCCGGGCTGAAATACACGTGGGCCAGGCGAATCTCGCCATTGATCACCCACGCCGACTGGTGCTCGGCCGGCAGAATGCACAATTTGTCGGGGCCGCCCTTGGTACCCGGCCGGTCGCGACGAAAGGTGCCCGTGCCGCCGCCGATATAGCAGGACAAGGTGTGATGGCTGGGCGCCTGATAGTCCTGGGCATCGTGGTGGTTGCTCCACACGGCCGCAGACAAACCGTCACCGAGCTCGGCGCAGGCTTCCAGGCGTGCGTGGGGCGAGCGGTTGAGGGATTGAAAGACGTGCAGCGATTCCAGCTCTGGCATGGTGTGTTCTCCGACGCCTTGCATCCTACTCCCGGCGGCGAGCGCTGTGAGCCCGTCACCCGACAAAAGCGCAAGAATGTGCAAGAACCTCAGGGCGATTAACCGCAACACTGTGGCTCAATCGTCGGAGCCTGCTATGAACCTCTTCTTGTACTTACTCACGGTGCTGATTTGGGGTACCACCTGGATCGCGCTCAAATGGCAACTGGGCGTGGTGGCGATTCCCGTGTCGATTGTCTATCGCTTCGGCCTGGCGGCGCTGGTGCTGTTCGCGCTGTTGCTGCTCAGCCGCAAATTGCAGGTGATGAACCGCCGCGGGCACCTGATTTGCCTGGCCCAAGGGCTGTGCCTTTTCTGCGTCAACTTCATGTGCTTTCTCACCGCCAGCCAGTGGATCCCCAGTGGCCTGGTCGCCGTGGTGTTTTCCACGGCGACCTTGTGGAATGCCCTGAATGCCCGGGTGTTTTTCGGCCAGCGGGTTGCACGTAACGTATTGACGGGCGGCGCGCTGGGGCTGCTGGGCCTGGGCTTTCTGTTCTGGCCGGAACTGGCCGGGCATACCGCCAGCCCGCAGACCTTACTCGGGCTGGGCCTGGCGCTGCTGGGAACGCTGTGTTTTTCGGCGGGCAATATGCTGTCGAGCCTGCAACAGAAGGCCGGGCTCAAACCGTTGACCACCAATGCCTGGGGCATGGCCTATGGGGCAGCCATGTTGGCGACCTATTGCGCAGTGCGTGGCATTCCCTTCGAGATGGACTGGAGCGCACGGTATATCAGTGCGCTGTGGTACCTGGTGATCCCGGGCTCGGTGATTGGGTTTACCGCCTACCTCACCCTGGTCGGCCGCATGGGGCCGGAAAAAGCGGCATATTGCACCGTGCTGTTTCCGGTGGTGGCGTTGAATGTGTCTGCATTCGCCGAGGGCTACCAGTGGACGGCGCCGGCGTTGGTGGGGCTGGTGCTGGTGATGTTGGGGAATGTATTGGTGTTTCGTAAACCCAAACCGGTAAACCCGGTTTTCCAAGCGAAACACATTTAACCGAGTTGCCTGGTCTATTTCAGGCCCAGGCGCTTGGCCATGCGCCCAAGGTTGGCGCGGTCCAGGCCCAGTTCGCGGGCGGCGCCGGCCCAGTTGTGCTGATGACGTTCCAGACAGGCGCTGATGATCTGGCGCTGATAGTGCTCGGTGGCCTGGCGCAGGTCGCCAGTGGCGATGGGCGCGGCTTGCACTGGTACATCAATCACCGCTGCACTGATGTCAGGCAAGTCCAGGTCCTGGGCGCTCAGGCTGAGAATCTTCGGGCGTTCGCGACAGTTGCCCAAGGCTTTGAGCGCGCTACGTCCGATCAGGTGTTCCAGTTCGCGCACATTGCCCGGCCAGTTGTAAGCCAGCAGCGCCGCCTGGGCGTCACTGGTCAGGCGCAAGCTACCCAGGCCCATGCGCGACCGGTTCTGTTCGAGGAAAAAGCCTGCCAATAGCAGCACATCCCGTCCGCGCTCACGCAGCGCCGGCACTTGCAGCGGGTACACGCTCAGGCGATGGTAGAAATCGGCGCGGTAGCGGCTATTGCGCACCTCTTCGGCAAGGTCGCGGTTGGTGGCGGCAATCAGGCGCACGTCCACCTGGTGTTCCTTGTCCGAGCCCAGGCGCTGCAACTGGCCGCTTTGCAGTACGCGCAGCAGCTTGGCCTGCACGCTCAATGACAGTTCACCCACTTCGTCCAGAAACAACGTGCCGCCGTTGGCCAGTTCGAATTTGCCCCGTCGCTCATTCAACGCGCCGGTGAAAGCACCGCGCACATGGCCGAACAGCTCGCTCTCTACCAGGGTTTCCGGTAGCGCGGCGCAATTGAGGCTGATCATCGGCTTGTCGGCACGCGATGACGCGGCATGGATCGCCTGGGCCACCAGTTCCTTGCCGACCCCGGTTTCGCCGGTGATCAGCACGGTCAGGTCGCTGCCGCCCACCAGCTTGATTTCCTCGACCAGCCGTTTGTGCGCTTTGCTCTGGCCGATCATTTCCTTGTGCTGCTGACCGCTGGCCTGGCGATAGATTTCGGCGCGCTGGTGCTCGTCCTCGGCCCGTAGCGCCAGGCGCTCAATGCGTTCAGCCACATTGACCGTGGCCGCGGCCAGGCTGGCGAAGGCTTGCAGCGCGTCCAGTTCGACCCGTTCAAAGCGTTCGTTGTCGAGGGCGTCAAGGGTCAGCAGGCCCCAGGGCTGGTCGTCGATAAACAGCGGGCAGCCCATGCAGTCGTGGACTTCAAGGTGGCCGTGCAAGCCAGCGACCAAGCCGTCATAGGGGTCGGGCAATTGGCTGTCGCTGTCGAAGCGGGTAGGGCCGGGGCTGCTGAGCAATATTTCAAAGCGCGGGTGTTCGCTGATCTTGAAACGGCGGCCCAGGGTATCGGCGCTCAAGCCATCCACCGCCAGCGGCACCAGCCATTCGCCATCCAGGCGCAGCAGCGCGGCGGCATCACACGGCAGCAGGGCGCGCATGGCTTGCAGCAGGCGGCGGTAGCGCTCGCCTTCGGGCAATTCGCGGGACAGGTCGGCGACCAGCGGCAGCAGGGCGGTGAGCAGCGATTTTGCAGTCATAATGACTCCTTGTAGTCGATAT
The DNA here is from genome assembly GCF_023127755.1 of Pseudomonas sp. W2Aug9. NCBI lineage: Bacteria > Pseudomonadati > Pseudomonadota > Gammaproteobacteria > Pseudomonadales > Pseudomonadaceae > Pseudomonas > Pseudomonas sp. W2Aug9. Next base: position 89,632 of record NZ_SPKL01000037.1, read on the forward strand.
GACTATAAAGCGTAAGAAGTCATATTGACTACAAAATATTTAAGCTGTTGAAAATTAAGAATTTATTAGTTGGCACGAATACTGACTGCCTAAAGGTAATGAGTAAAAAGACCCAGGAGTCTGCCATGCTAAGTGCCCAAGACCGTGCCATCGTCAAATCCACTGTGCCCCTGCTGGAAAGCGGCGGCGAAGCACTGATTACCCACTTCTACCGCATGATGCTGTCCGAGTATCCCGAAGTCCGCCCGCTGTTCAACCAGGCCCACCAGGCCAGCGGCGACCAGCCCCGGGCCTTGGCCAATGGCGTGCTGATGTATGCGCGGCATATCGACCAGTTGGACCAGTTGGGTGACCTGGTGGCCAAGATCATCAACAAGCACGTGGCCTTGCAGATCCTGCCGGAGCATTACCCGATTGTGGGTGCCTGCTTGCTGCGGGCTATTTCCGAAGTGCTGGGCAGCGAGATTGCCACCCCTGAGGTGATGAGTGCCTGGGGCGCGGCCTACGGCCAGTTGGCGGACATTTTGATCGGTGCCGAAGCGGCCATCTACGACGAAAAAGCCCAGGCGCCCGGCGGCTGGCGGGGGGCGCGACCATTCCTGTTGGTCAAGCGCGTGGAGGAGAGTGACGAGATCATCTCCTTCTATTTTGCCCCAGTGGACAATGGCCCGATCCTGGCTGCCGAGCCCGGCCAGTACATCGGCCTGAAGTTGGTCCTCGACGGCGAAGAGGTGCGTCGCAACTATTCCCTGTCGGCCCTCACCGATACCGGCATGTACCGCATCAGCGTCAAGCGCGAAGCCGGCGGGCGAGTGTCCAACTACCTGCATGACCAGATGCACGTTGGCGCGACGGTTGACCTGTTTCCACCGTCGGGCGAGTTCACCCTGGCTGCCAGCGATAAGCCGCTGGTGCTGATCAGCGGCGGGGTGGGCATTACGCCAACCCTGCCGATGCTCGAAGCAGCCCTGGCGAGCGAGCGGCCGGTGCACTTTATTCACTGTGCGCGTAATGGCGGGGTGCATGCGTTCCGTGACTGGGTGGACACCCTGGCGGCCAAGCACCCGCAGCTCAAGCGCTTCTACTGCTACGCCGAGGATGACGGTATCAGCCCGGCGGCGGACAAGATCGGGATGCTCAATCAGGAGCAACTGGCGGCCTGGTTGCCCGAAGACCGTGATATCGATGCGTACTTCCTGGGGCCCAAGGGCTTCATGGCGGCGATCAAGCGTCACCTCAAGGCCCTGGGTGTGCCGGATAAGCAGGCTCGCTATGAGTTCTTCGGCCCGGCGGCGGCGCTTGAATAGATTTTAGCCCATTGACCGTATCGGCATCATCGCGGGCAAGCCCGGCTCCCACATTGGAATGCGTTCTCTGTGGGAGCCGGGCTTGCCCGCGGTGGCGTCCGCATAATCACTACATTTACCATGATTAATCCGCTGTTAACCCCTCTCTGTTTTAACCACTGCCTGTGTGTAAACTTGTTGCCATCAGGCACAACCATAATCAGAGAAAGGGAAAGACGGGGATGATTGACGACATGCGTTTGGGCAGGGAGCGGCGCTTTCTGGTGTTGCTGGGCATTATCTGCCTGGCGCTGATTGGCGGCGCGCTGTACATGCAAGTGGTGCTGGGCGAAGCGCCGTGCCCGCTGTGTATCCTGCAACGCTATGCCTTGCTGCTGATTGCGGTCTTCGCGTTTATCGGTGCCGCCATGCGCACCAAAGGCGCGGTGACCTTCTTTGAAGGGTTGGTGGTGCTCAGCGCCTTGGGCGGCGTGGCCGCCGCCGGCCACCATGTGTACACCCAGTTCTTTCCTCAGGTCAGCTGCGGCATCGATGTGTTGCAACCGATCGTCGATGATCTGCCCCTGGCCAAAGTGTTTCCCCTGGGGTTCCAGGTCGATGGTTTCTGCAGCACCCCTTACCCGCCGATCCTCGGCCTGTCCCTGGCCCAATGGGCGCTGGTGGCGTTCGTGCTGACAGTGGTCCTGGTACCCCTGTGTATCTACCGCAACCGTCATCCCAAAGCCTGACCCCTCGCAGCGACAAAACGCTCCGGCCTTCTTGAGTAGGCCGGAGCGTTTTGGTTTGTAGGGATTTGTGAAAGCGCTGTGACGAGGGGCAACTTAAGGTGCGCGCAGCGTGCGACATGTTGTCACACGGACGCTGTCGCAGGACGTTTCTGACCCGCCGAATCGACCCTTAAATTTGCACCCGGCGCACAAATTGTGCTGTCAGTTCGTGGGCCTGGCCGTGCCGTGACGGGCGCGAGTCTGGAGAGCTTGATGGATCTGCGAATCCCTTGGTTTATGGGCACTTGCATCCATTGGTCATGCCCTTACAGGCTGTAAGGGAAGTGGCAATCTGCCCAATAACACGGCAATTTTTGTGGTTTTTGTTGAGAATCGAACGCGATAAGATCGCGAATCTTTGCAACTTTGGTGAAGGATTGTTGCTGGAATCGATAAAAATTATTTCTTTATAAGACATGGTTTATACATCGCTAGCTAACTACAATCGCCCGCACTGAATGTCCGGTGCTGTTCAATATTTGAGCATTGGAGCGGTCGAGGAGCAGATGGAAGGCTCTGTGCGACCCCAGGTTCCGGCAGCCTTTCAACTATCCGCACCAAATGGAATTGGTCTGTAACAAGGCCTTTAGCCACGAAATCGAATAAGAACTCACTGCAGGTCCGTGAAACGTACAGTTATGACGTGTCGGGCAGGCTCTTATTCAATCGAAGAGAAATGCCAACCCTTGGCAGGGTGAAGTGTTGGCGATCAAAACCCAACTGCATTGCGCAAGCTGCTTTAGAGGTCGTGAGATGAGTAAAAACAGGTACCCCCGATTACTAGGCTTTTTGCCGCTGCTTGGCATGTTTTTAATGCTGGGAGGCTGCAAGTGGACCTTGCTCGACCCAAAAGGACAGGTCGGTCTGGATGAACGAAACCTGATCATCACCGCTACCCTGCTGATGTTGCTGGTTGTGGTTCCTGTGATCGTGATGACCTTCGCCTTCGCCTGGAAATACCGCGCGTCCAACACCAGCGCCACCTACGCGCCGAAGTGGTCGCACTCCACCAAGATCGAAATCGCGGTGTGGCTGGTCCCGATCCTCATCATTATCGCCCTGGGTTACATCACCTATAAGTCGACCCACGCTCTGGACCCGTACCGTCCACTGGAATCCGACGTGAAGCCTGTGAACATCCAAGTGGTCGCGCTGGATTGGAAGTGGCTGTTCATCTACCCGGACCTGGGTATCGCCACCGTCAACGAGATCCGCTTCCCGGAGCACACCCCGCTTAACTTCCGGATCACCTCCGACGCCGTGATGAACTCGTTCTTCATCCCTGCACTGGGTGGCCAGATCTACGCGATGGCAGGCATGCAGACCCGCCTGCACCTGATCGCCAACCAGAAAGCTGAAATGGAAGGCATCTCCGCCAACTACAGCGGCGCTGGCTTCACCGGCATGAAATTCAAAGCGATCTCGACAAGCCAGGAAGATTTCGACGCCTGGGTAGCTGCAGTCAAGGCCGCACCTAAACAGCTTGATCAAGCTGAATACGACGCCCTGACCAAACCAAGCCAGAACAACCCTGTCGCCTTGTACTCCGCGTATGAGCCGGACCTGTTTCAGAAAATCGTCGACAAGTACGAAGGTATGAAGCCAGGCAAGCCGGTCAAGCACGAGAAGAAAGAAGTGGCCGCGGTTGAAGGTTCTGATACAGGCGCGCATTCAACTGCTGGGGCAGAGGAGTAAACGATGTTTGGTAAATTAAGTTGGGACGCGGTCCCATTCCACGAGCCGATCGTGATGGTGACCATCGCCATGATCGCGCTGGGTGGTCTGGCACTGGTTGCGGGTATTACGTACTTCAAGAAGTGGTCCTACCTGTGGACCGAGTGGCTGACCTCGGTCGACCACAAGAAAATCGGCGTCATGTACGTCATCGTTGCCATGGTCATGCTGCTGCGTGGTTTTGCCGACGCCATCATGATGCGTACCCAGTTGGCCATGGCCACCGAGGGTTCGCCTGGCTACCTGCCACCTGAACACTATGACCAGATCTTCACCGCCCACGGTGTGATCATGATCATCTTCATGGCGATGCCATTCTTCACCGGCTTGATGAACCTTGCCTTGCCGCTGCAGATTGGTGCGCGTGACGTTGCCTACCCGTTCCTGAACTCCCTGAGCTTCTGGCTGCTGGTTTCCGGCGTGGTGCTGATCAACGTTTCCCTGGGCGTCGGCGAATTTGCCAAGACCGGTTGGGTTGCGTATCCGCCATTGTCGGGCTTGCAATACAGTCCGGGCGTGGGTGTGGACTACTACATCTGGGCCCTACAGTTATCAGGACTCGGGACGACATTGACGGGGGTCAACTTCCTGGCCACCGTCCTGAAAATGCGCGCCCCTGGCATGAAACTGATGGACATGCCGATCTTCACCTGGACCTGCACCTGGGCAAACGTGCTGATCGTGGCTTCGTTCCCGATCCTTGCCGCTACCATGGCGCTGCTGTCGCTTGACCGTTACCTGGATTTCCACATTTTCACCAATGAACTTGGTGGCAATCCAATGATGTACGTGAACCTGTTCTGGGCATGGGGTCACCCTGAGGTGTACATCCTGATCCTGCCAGCGTTCGGTATCTTCTCCGAAGTGATCTCGACCTTTACCGGCAAGCGCCTGTTCGGTCACCACTCGATGGTCTACGCATCGGGCGCGATCTCCGTACTGGGCTTCATGGTGTGGCTGCACCACTTCTTCACCATGGGCTCGGGGGCCAGCGTCAACGCCTTCTTCGGCCTGGCGACGATGCTGATTTCCATCCCGACGGGGGTGAAGCTATTCAACTGGCTGTTCACCATCTACCACGGTCGTCTGCGCATGACCAGCCAGGTCCTGTGGACCCTGGGCTTCATGGTGACCTTCGCCATTGGCGGCATGACCGGCGTACTGCTGGCCATCCCGGGTGCTGACTTCGTGTTGCACAACAGCCTGTTCGTGATCGCGCACTTCCACAACGTGATCATCGGTGGTGCGGTATTCGGCTACATCGCTGGTTTCAGCTTCTACTTCCCGAAAGCGTTCGGCTTCAAGCTGCACGAAGGCTGGGGCAAGGCTGCATTCTGGTTCTGGATCTCGGGCTTCTTCGTCGCGTTCATGCCGCTCTATGCACTGGGCTTCATGGGCATGACCCGTCGTCTGAACGCCACCACCAACCCTGAGTGGGTACCGTACCTGTACGTTGCCATGTTCGGTGCGGTGATGATCGCTGTGGGCATCGCCTGCCAGTTGATCCAGCTGTACGTCAGTGTGCGTGATCGCAAGAAGAACATGTGCGAGTCCGGCGACCCATGGAACGGCCACACCCTGGAATGGTCGACCTCGTCGCCACCACCGTTCTACAACTTCGCTGTGATCCCGACTGCGAACACCATTGATGCCTTCACCGAAGCCAAGGAAGACGGTACTGCGTACCAGAAGCCCAAGCACTACGAGCCGATCCACATGCCAAACAACACCGCCACTGGCGTGGTGATGGGTGCGCTGTTGACCGTGTTCGGTTTCGCGATGATCTGGCACATCTGGTGGCTGGCAATCGCGAGCCTGGTGGGCACTATCGGTTACTTCATCATTCACGCTGCCCGTGATGATCAAGGCTACATGGTGCCGGTCGAAACGATCGAACGCATCGAAGCCGAGCAGCACGCTCGCCTGGTAGCCGAGAAGAAGATTCCGGCCAACCGTGTAGAAACCTCGTTGGAACAGGCTTAAACCATGTCGAACTTAGTGACCAATGCTGGACACGCCCATGTCGATGACCATGGGCACGATGACCATCACCACGACTCGGGGCCAATAACCGTCTACGGTTTCTGGCTCTACCTGATGACCGACTGCATCTTGTTTGCGTCGATCTTCGCGGTGTACGCGGTACTGGTAAACAACGTAGCGGGTGGCCCGTCGGGCCACGACATCTTCGAACTGCCTTACGTGCTCGGCGAAACCGCCTTGCTGTTGTTCAGTTCGATCACCTACGGCTTCGCCATGTTGGCCTTCTACAAAGGCAACAAGAAGGGCGTGCTGACCTGGCTGGGCCTGACCTTCCTGTTCGGCCTGGGCTTTATCGGCATGGAGATCAACGAGTTCCACCTGCTGATCTCCGAAGGCTACGGTCCTAGCCGTTCCGGTTTCCTGTCGGCGTTCTTCACGCTGGTCGGCACCCACGGTCTGCACGTAACCGCAGGTTTGCTGTGGATGGCGGTGATGATCTATCAGGTCAACAAACACGGCCTGACCAACACCAACAAGACCCGCCTGAGCTGCCTGAGCCTGTTCTGGCACTTCCTGGACGTGGTCTGGATCTGCGTATTCACCGTCGTTTACTTGATGGGGACTCTGTAATGGCTAATGCACACTCCCATGACAGCCACGATTCGAGCCACGGCAGCGTAAAGTCTTACGCTATCGGCTTCATCCTGTCGGTCATCCTGACCCTGATCCCGTTCGGCCTGGTGATGTACCCAACCTTGCCGAAGTCGATCACCTTGATGATCGTCCTGGCGTTCGCGGTGATTCAGGTCCTGGTGCACCTGGTGTACTTCCTGCACCTGGATCGCTCCAAAGAGCAGCGCGAGAATGTGATCGCGTTTGTGTTCGCAGGCCTGGTGATCGTTCTGCTGGTTGGTCTGTCGCTGTGGATCATGTTCAGCATCCACACCTACATGATGGCGAAGTGAGGTAAGACCCGATGTCGCTTAAGCACTTTATCCAAATCACCAAACCGGGGATCATTTTCGGTAACGTGCTTTCTGTGGCGGGCGGTTTCTTCCTGGCCTCCAAGGGACATGTCGATCTGGCCATCTTCCTGGCTGCGATGATCGGTACGTCCCTGGTGGTTGCTTCCGGATGCGTGTTCAACAACTGCATCGACCGTGACATCGACATCAAGATGGAACGCACCAAGAATCGAGTGCTGGTCCAGGGGCTTATTTCCCTGAAGCTGGCGCTGATCTTCGCGACCATCCTGGGTGTTGCGGGCGTAGTGTTGTTGTACAAGGTGGCCAACCCGTTGGCGGCGCTGTTTGCCGTGATCGGTTTTGTCATCTATGTCGGCCTCTACAGCCTGTACCTCAAGCGCAAGTCGGTTCACGGCACGCTGGTGGGCAGCCTGTCGGGGGCGATGCCGCCGGTGATTGGTTATGTGGCTGTAACCAATAGCTTCGACATGGCCGCGCTGGTGCTGCTGGTGATGTTCAGCCTGTGGCAGATGCCGCATTCCTACGCCATCGCGATTTTCCGCTTCAATGACTACCTGGCTGCGTCGATTCCGGTTCTGCCGGTCAAGCGTGGCATTCAGGTGGCCAAGAAACACATCCTGCTCTACATCCTGGCGTTCCTCGTGGCGACCTTGATGTTGACCTTCAGTGGCTACGCCGGCATGAGCTACCTCGCCGTAGCCGCCGCCATGGGCATGTACTGGTTGTACATGGCCTGGACCGGTTACAAGGCGGTGGACGACACCGTCTGGGCGCGCAAGCTCTTCGTGTTCTCGATCTTCACCATCACCGCGCTCAGCGTGATGATGTCCCTGGATTTCCAGGTACCGAAAGAGCTGTTGCTGACCTACGCGCACTGAGTGGTCTTGCAGTAAAAAAGCCCCGCCTTCGAAAGACGCGCGGGGTTTTTTATTGAGCGCTGCGCTAAACCGGATACGCTGCGTTATCGTTGACGTTTTTCGTGAGCAAGGGCTAGCCGCCCGCCTCGCTCCTACACCCCAATTCTACAAATGCAGGAAGCAATGCAATGAGTAAAAAAGCCGTGATGGTCTTCAGTGGCGGGCAGGACTCGACCACCTGCCTGATCCAGGCATTGAAGCAGTATGACGAAGTGCACTGCATCACCTTCGATTATGGTCAGCGCCATGTGGCGGAAATCGAAGTGGCCCGCAAGTTGGCCAAGCAATTGGGCGCCACCGTGCACAAAGTGATGGATGTGTCGCTGCTCAATGAGCTGGCGATCAGCAGCCTCACCCGTGACAACATTCCGGTACCGACCGTTAACAGCTCAGGCGAAAGCCTGCCGAGCACTTTCGTGCCGGGCCGCAATATCCTGTTCTTGACCCTGGCTGCGATCTACGCCTACCAGGTCAAGGCCGAGGCCGTGATTACCGGTGTGTGCGAAACCGACTTCTCGGGCTACCCCGATTGCCGTGACGAGTTCGTCAAGGCATTGAACCAGGCCCTCAAGCTGGGCATGGAATACGACGTGAGCCTCGACACCCCGTTGATGTGGCTGAACAAGGCCGAAACCTGGGCCCTGGCCGATTACCACAACCAACTGGAACTGGTGCGCGAGCAGACGCTGACCTGCTACAACGGCGTCATTGGCTCCGGCTGCGGCAACTGCGATGCGTGCAACCTGCGTGCCCGGGGCTTGAATGACTACCTGCAAAACAAGGCGGATGTCATGCAGAGCCTGAAGCACAAGTTGCAACTGAAGTAACCGCATCCAAGGCCCGCCAGGCTCTACCTGATGTATGAAGTCCAAATGTGGGAGGGGGCTTGCTCCCGATAGCGGTGTCGAGGCAAATACATTCTTAGCTGACCCACCACCATCGGGAGCAAGCCCCCTCCCACATAGGTTTCATGTGTTGGCAGTGGTCAGGTAGCGCTTGAACAACGAGCGCGCCCCATAGGCAGGCAGGATGTTGAAGAACGCAAAACCGACTTTGATCGCAATCTGCACATAGATCATGCTCAGGATATCGCTGGTCTGCATGGCGCCGTAGAAGGCAATAAAGCAGAACAGAAAACTGTCGATGATCACCGCAAAGAAGGTGCTGAAGAAAATCCGCAGGTACAGGTACCTGGAGTTGGTCAGTTCTTTGATCTTGCACAGCAGGTAGGAGTTTATATTCTCCGAGACCAGGAACGACACCGAAGAGGCCACCAGCACCGACGACACTTGCAGGATCACGTCGTTATACGGCCCATCGAGTTTCCAGCCCGGCAGCCCCGGCAGGAACGTTGAGCCATACAACAGGATGATGATCATCGCATTGCTGGCAAACGCAAACATAATGGCTCGCCGGGCCAGGCGCAGGCCGAAGTTCTCGTTCAGCAGATCCACAATCAAGAAGGTCAGCGGGTACAAAAAAGTGCCCGGCGTCACAATGATGCCCATGGATTCCAGGTAGATCGGTTTGGTCGCGGCGATGCTGGTGAAGATGTAAAACGTGAACAGCAACAGGTTCAGGATGATGTAGATCATCCACGAGTTTTCATTGCGGTCGTTAATGTCGTAGGCGGTGAGTGCTCCTGCTTGTGAATAGAACTTCTTGTAGAGGTTCTTGATTTCCAGCTTGTTGAAGTTGTCCATCATTTCGCTGTTGAGCACCTCGCTGAGCTTGATTTTGACGACCTTGCCCGTGGCGATCACCATGATCACTGCCAGGCGCTTGTCATTTTCAAAGCCCAGCAACTTGTATTTGCTGTTTTCCACGGCGCCTTCAAAGGTTGTCATTGAAGCGCTCCTCGAGAATATCGCCGATGACGCACAAGCGGTCTGAGTTGCCGCAGGGTTCAAGGGTGATGAACAGCTTCTTGGTGGCGCGGTCGTACACCAGCTTTTCTTTATCGTCGCTCGATGCGCCTTTCTGCACGATCAGCAAGTCCCCCGGCTCATTGATGCCGGGAATCGCATGCTCCAGGCGAACGCCGATCAAGTTGCAGGAGTTGCCGAAGTAGTAAGTCAGTGGGTAAAGCGTGGCCAGTTCGCCGATGCGCTTGCCCAGGTTCTGCATCAGCAGGCTTTCCTTGAGTACAGGCACTGCCGCCGGGTTCTTGTTGCCCAGGGGGGAAACATTGCTTTCGATGACTTCCTTGGCTTCAAAGTTGACGGTCTCGATTTCTTCGTACGAAACGCCGAAGAAATCAGAGATCTTGCGAATGGTCGACTGTTGCACTTTGACGACCTTGCCTTCCAGGATGTTGTAGATGGTCGTCCTGGTCACGCCGGCGGCATTGCTTAACGAAAGCTGGGTTTCGCCACGACTTTTGATCAAGTACTTGATATTGCTCTTCAAGTGCTCGGTTTTTTCTCGTCTGTGTATCAAGTGCTCACCACTTCCATTTAGTCATCAGTCCATACCCGGCAGAACGTCTAGTTCCAGGCCCGCGGCAGCGCAAGTGTTGCATGGGCTCGCGTTGACAATAAAGTACTGAGTGCAGGGATACGTCCCGCCGCTAAATCAGGCAACTGCTTTCTCGTCATACCGTTATATCCGACCTGTGCGAATCCCTCGCACTTCGACAAGGAGTAGTCACCATGGTCAGCTTCAGCCGTAGGTCCCTTCTCGCGCTTGGGGCGGCGTTACCTGTACTTGGCCAGCTGGATTGGGCGGTTGCCAGCCCGGTGCAGGCTCAATCCGACAAGGTACGGCTCAACTACAACGAAAGCCCCTACGGCCCTTCAGACGCCGCCCGTGAGGCGATGCAGCGAGCGATTGCAGCGTCTGGGCGCTATCCCTACCCGGACATGTACGCCTTGGCCGCGCAGTTTGCCCACCAGCAGGGGGTTGCCGAAGAAAACGTCGCGGTGTTTGCCGGCTCGATGGCGGCCCTGCGTTTTGCGGTGCTGGCGTTTACCAGCCAAACCCGCGGCCTGGTCATGGCGACACCGTCCTATGAACTTGTGCGTCAGGCGGCCGAGTCGATCAAGGCACCGGTGCATGAAGTGAACCTCGACGCCGGTCATGCCCATGATGTACCGGCCATGCTCGCGGCAGACCCACAGGCCGGCATGTTGTACCTGTGCAACCCCAACAACCCCACCGGCACCCTGACCCCTACCGAGGCCATCCGCCAAGCCTTGGCGAACAAACCCCAAGGTAGCGTGCTGGTGGTGGACGAGGCGTATATCGACTTCTGCGATGCACCCAGCTGTGTGAGTTGGGTCAACGACCACGACGATCTGTTGGTGCTGCGTACGTTCTCGAAAATCTACGGCATGGCCGGAGCGCGTCTGGGGCTGGCAATCGGTCATCCGGCGCTGCTGGAGCGGCTGGCGGTGTTCGGCGGTGACAACGTCCCGGCCGCTGCCAGCCTATTGGGCGCACGTGCCAGCCTGGAGGACACCACGTTGGTGGGCCAACGCAAAGCGCTCAATGCCAGGTTGCGTGATGAGACAGTCGCCTGGCTCAAAGGCCGGGGCTTTAGCTGCACGGCTTCCCAGAGCAATTGCTTCATGATCGATGTAAAGCAACCAGCCGAGCAGGTGGTTGAGCGGCTGGCCGCACAGAATGTGCTGGTGGGGCGCGTATGGCAGAACTGGCCGCAATGGGTGCGGGTGACAGTGGGCAACCAGCAGGAGATGGAACGCTTTCGCGAGGTGTTTGCCGCGCAGATCGCGCCTGTTGGCTGAAACATTACCTGCAGCCAGCCATGACTGTGGCGAGGGAGCAAGCTCCCTCGCCACAGTGTGCTATCTCTTGAAAGTGATGTTTAGTCCAGCGGTGTTGCCGCGTTACTGCTGGGCAATGCTGTAGCCGGCAAACGCTGTCTGCTGCTGCAGCGCAGTAATCACACTTTTGCGGCTCAACGGCTGTTCATTACCGGCGTTATCCACAAAGCTTTCCACTTCCAGTTCGGCCTCGTCGCCTTCACCTACGAAGTTGAACCCCAGGAACTCGAATGCTTCGCGGTCCACGCTGAGCCTGGAGCGCGGTGTGCGCAGCGGCAGGGTGACGCTGATGCCATCCTTGCTGATCACGAACACCTCGGCTTCTTTCTTGGCACGTGCTGCCTTGCCCTTGCCGGCACTTGGGTTGCTGATGGCCTGGTGCGACTGGTTCAGCACCTTGAGGGCCAGGCCATAGACCAGTTCCTGAAACTGGGGATCGTCCTTGAAGCTGGACAGGATGCGGCTGATCGAGAACTTGCTGCTCAGGTCTTCGAGGGCGGCGTTATCGGCGGCTTCGGCGTCCTTCAATTGTTTGAGCTGGCCCATCAGGTCGTAGGCTTTGTCATCGTCGAAGGCGTCATGGGCCTGGCGGATGGCGATGCGCAGCTCGCGGATCTGGTCGCTTTCCTTGGAGGTATGAAACGCGTCCAGCACCATCTCGCTGATGATCTTGGCCGCTGGCACATGCTGTGAAAGATTGATGGCGTTTTCGTATTCGGCTTTGGCATGCAAGGCGGTTACGGATTCTTCGGCGGATTCTGCGGTGTAGGAATCAGGCATTAAAATTTCACTGCGTAGTAAACGGGGAGACAAAAACGTCGGGCATTTTCGGCGGGGTGGGGGATCAGGTCAAGACAGGTTCGGGCAGGTGACGTTATTGGTCCAGTTGCGCGAAGCACGCCTGGAGAATATCCAGGCCCTCCTCCAGCACCCAAGGCTCGATGGTCAACGGTGCCAGCAAGCGCACAATGTGCCGCGACTTGCCGCTGGGCATCAACAGCAAGCCGGCGTCTCGCGCCAGGCCCAGCAACTGAGTGAGTTGCCTGGAGGCCGGAGTGCCATCGACATTCACCAGTTCAATACCACGCATGGCGCCGACGCCGGTGAGGCGGCCCAGGTAGGGCGACAGTTGTTGTGAGCGCCAGCTTTCATGGCGGCTGACAATGGCCGCCTCCTGCTGTGCCCCCCAAGCTTGCAGATGTTCATCGGTCATCGCCTCAAGGGTAGCCAGTGCCGCCGCGCAGGCGATGGGGTTGCCGGAGTAGGTGCCGCCGAGGCCGCCCTTGGGCAGGTTGTCCATCAGCGCCTTGCGCCCCACCACAGCACCCAACGGCACGCCGCCAGCGATGCTTTTGCCGAGCAGCAACAGATCCGGTTCGATGCCCAGGCGCGAAAAGGCAAAGCGCTGCCCCGTGCGACCAAAGCCGGACTGGATCTCATCGACAATCAGCAGAATGTTGTGCTCGTCGCAAAAGCGCCGCAGGGCTTGGGCAAACTCGATATCGAGGGCGAGGAAACCAGCTTCGCCCTGCACCGGCTCGATGATGAAACAGGCTACATCGTTTACGTCGATTTCCACGCTGAAGAGACGGTCCATCGCCTTCAGCGCTTCGGCGCAGGTCACGCCGTTATCGACACTGGGGTACGGCAGGTGATACACCGGGCCAGGCAGTACGCCGACCTTCTGCTTGTAGGGCGCCACCTTGCCATTGAGGTTGAGGGTCGCCAGGGTTCGGCCGTGGAAGGCTCCATCAAAGGCGATCACCGCCGTTCGCCCGGTGGCGCCGCGGACGATCTTCAACGCATTTTCCGCCGCTTCCGCGCCACTGTTGGTGAGCATGCCACTGACCGGGTAGTGCACCGGGATAAACGCCGTCAGGCGTTGCATCAACTCGATGTAGGGCGTATGCGGTGCGGCGTTGAATGCGTAGTGGGTAAGCCTGGTTGCTTGCTCGCGAATCGCCGCCACTACGCCCGGATGGCAATGGCCCAGGTTGAGCACGCCGATACCGCCGACAAAATCGATGTAGCGTTTGCCCGCGGTGTCCCACACCTCAGCGTTTTTACCGTGGCTGAGGCTGATGGGATGGACGATGGAAATCGATTGGCTGATGCTGGCGTGGCTCATGAATCGCGTACTCGACAAGGCTGGGCGTGGTTTATCTAAGCCGCGCACCGGGCCTTGCCGCAAACGAAATAAAGTCGCCGGGTCATTCCAAATCGGAAGGAGCGCTTGTCTGCATTAATCCGACACCCCATCTTTGCCAGCCGCCTTGGACCGATATAGCGCTCGGTCAGCCCTTGCCACCAGCGCGGCGGGAGACTCACCCATGCGCCGCTCTACAATCCCCAGGCTCAGGGTGACGTTGAGGTCGTTGACGATAGGCGACTGTTTGATTGCACGGCGAATCCTTTCGGCCAATTCCTTCGCCGTGTCCAGGTTGCTTGCAGGCAGCACCACCATGAACTCATCGCCGCCCCAGCGAGCCAGCAGGTCAGTTGTGCGTACGCAGCTTTCCAGACGTTCCGCCACCCCTATCAGCGTCTGATCACCGACGCCGTGACCGTATCGGTCATTGACCGGCTTGAAGTCATCGATGTCCATCGCCACCAGCGCCAGGGGCACACGAAAGCGTTCGGCGCGGTCGCATTCTTCCAGCAGGCATTTTTCCAGGCGATAACGGTTGGCGATGCGTGTCAGCGCGTCGCGCTCGGCCAGGGAGCGGTTTTCGTCCAGCTGTATCTGCAATTGTTGATTGACCCGCGATAGCTCAAGGGTACGTTCTGCCACCAGTGCTTCAAGGGATTGGTTGCGCTTTTGCAAGCGTTCAATGGAGCATTTACGCGTATGAATGTCGCGGTGCGCGCCCACCATGCGCGCCACTGAGCCGTCGGGGTTGCGTGCAATGATGTAGCCACGATCCTCGATCCACAGGTAAGTGCCGTCTTCTTTCCGGCAGCGGTATTCGGCGCAGTAAAGGGGCGAACGTTGACTGATGTAGTCATCAAACAACGCCATCACGCGCGGGTAATCCTCGCTATGGATCACGCTTTCCCAGGTGAACACGTTGTTTTCCAGCGAGTCTCGGGAGTAACCGAGCATTTCGTACCAGCCGGGGTTGCGGTAGACGTAGCCAGTCGTGGCGTTCCAGTCCCAGATCCCGTCACTGACCAGTTCCATGATGGCGTGCAGCAGGTCGGCGTTGAGTTCGGAAAAGTCATTGCGTAGTGGCTCGTTGCCGGGTGTATCGTCCATCAGCGCGCTCCCTGCAAGGGCTGGCTTCTAGGGGGCGTTCTCAATTGGTTTCCCCGTCGCGCCGGGTCTGCTGTTGTGCAGGGCAAGGCGCGAGAAGCGTGGTTTGGTCATTCCAAATAAGCTTCGAGCAACGCAGCCCTGCACAACAGCAGGCCCGGCCCTTCGGGTTGTGCCTTAAAGCGGGCCAGCCTGCGTTGCAGGCCTTGGAAAGGGAACAACCATTCCCTGCGGCCTGCGCCTTGCCTGGCCCGCTTTAAGGCGACAACGCGGCGGGGAAACTAATTGAGAACGCCCCCTAGGGGCCAGTTATTATTGGTGACGCCGATACTCCGTGGCTGGCGCTACTCTACCTCGCTGCTTGCACGGTTTGAATAGGGCGGATGTGCTGCTTTCGGATAGTGGCGTTTGGCTATGGTTCGGGCGCCAGCATCTTTGTTCGAGGCTTTCCATCCGCGTTGTGTTGGTAAATCTCATCCGGCTGGCCCTGTTCATTGAAAAACACCTGGCCAATTCCCGCGCTATTCCACAGCCGCTCACCCGCCTCGGCATGGTCCGGAATATACGGGACTACCTGCATGGTACGGCGGCGGGTAAACCAGTTGAGCGGCGAGCGTGGGGAATACAGCCAGCGGTTGAGACGGTCGAACCATTCCAGCAGGCGCGGCGGGAACTCATTCTTGATGCCGCTGCTGGTGATTTGCCAGATCCTCGGGCCGCCGTTGCGGTGACGGATCAGCACCTGGTAGACGAACGAGTAATGCACATCGCCGGAGAGGATCACGTAGTTACCGGGCGTGCGCGAGTGGCGGAAGATGTTCAGGATCACTTGGGCGGCGCCGCGATGAGCCATCCAGTTTTCGGCGTCCACCAGCAGTGGGAAGCCGCACCAACTGAAGACCTTTTGCACCGTTTCGATCAGCTTGACGCCAAAGATCGGCGCAGGCGAGACGATAATGGCCGACGGATGGTCGAGCAGCTCCTGTTGCAGTTCGCTCAAGGCTTCCCAGTCCAGCAGGCCGGAAGGTTGCTTGAGGGTAAATTCGCTGCGCCAGCGCCGAGTACGGGTATCGAGTACCACCAGGGCAGGGGTGGTGGGCAAAACGTAATGCCATTGCTGGAATTTCAGCAGCGCCTCCAGCAGATCATCCTGGGCAGCAGCGTCCAGATGATTGCCCTGCGCCTGGCCAGTCAGTGCCTGGGTCTGGGTCAGCAGTTCGCCGAACACCTGGGGTTGGTTGCCCCAGCCCTGGCATAACAGGTACGCCAGCAAGGCATTGCCGATGATGCGTTTGGAGAAGGGATGGCCGTAGGCGGTTTGCTCCCACTGAGCGCTGAGGTTCCAATCGTCGGTGATGTCGTGATCATCGAAGATCATCAGCGTCGACAAGTGGGCGAACACCCGGGCTACCCCCGGCAAGCCGGTGCGCAATTGATCGATCTGCACTTGTTCGCGGGCATAACGCAGTTGTTCTGGCGCGCTCAGTTGCGGCGGTTGTGGTGTGATCAGCGTCCACGGGGTGGGCGACCAGACCAGCAGGTACATCGCGATGACTTCGGCGAACGTCACCAGGTGATTGTCAGCGGTGCTGCTGGTGAAGATCGGCTTCTTCACGCCGCCGAAAAAGCGTTCGCGCAGGGTCTCGTTACTGTCCAGCGCCGGAAGCAGGTCGGCGCGGTGGTAATAGCTGGCGCGATGCCCATAGAGGCTGACGCTGTCGTCCACCACGGCGCCCTCCAGGAACTCGTCGAACAGGCCCAGGTGCGCGATCAGCGCATGGATGGCCCGCAGCATGGGCCCGGCGACATCGTCGGCGTAGACCTGGTCGCCGCTCATCATCAGCAAGGCGGGGCGTTCGAGCGGGGTGCGGGCCTGCGCCAACAGGCGGTCGACGCACAACAAACCTTCATCTGCACGGTGATGGGGTTTACGGCAGGAGCCATGTACCAAGTGGTTGATGCGGCTATGCAGCACGAAGCTCGGCGTTGTGGCGTCGGCATACAGCAAGTGCGGCGCCCATTGTGCAATGCCAATGCCGTCGACGATCAGGTCGTAACCGATGACCTCGTCCTGGGGCAGAGCGTCGCTCAGCGCTACGTCGATCAAGTGGATAACGGCATGGCGCCCGACGGGCACGACTTGGCAGTGCGTTGCATCGAGCGGGATATTCAGCGTCTCGCCCTGGGGTAATTGCAGCCTCAAGCACAGTGGCAGGGCGCGACTGCCCACCAACCAGATAACCAGGCGCTGCGGTTCAAGGCGCCTTAGCAGGGGACCTGCGATGACGGCAGGCAGGATGTCGGGTTGATGCATGAAAAATGCAGCTCATACCAAGTGGGACTGGAGAGGATAACGCAGAGGATGTCAGTGTTTTGTTAACGCAAGTGCAGCGCGGTGCGCTGCACTGCACTTGTTGCCGGTGACCCGTAACGGTTAAGTCAGTTTGCCTCCTCCGAGAGAGGTCATACCCGAACCTTTGGGTTTTGGTTGCGTGTCCTGCCCCTGTGGGGGGCCGTCAAGCGGCGAAGAAGTTGGTGCGGGATTGGCTGGAGGCTGGTTATCTTTTAAGCCTTGCTGGATGTTATAGCTGAAGCTGTGAAACGAATTGCCGATGAACATGGTAAAACCCCTTACTCAATTGGAGGACTGTTGTCGCATCAATACTCCCTTTGAGTGCGCACTGATTGAGTGAGGCTGGCCGGGTTTTTCGTTCCCGGCCATAGGTAACCATATGTTTGGCTAGTAGGAATTTGGTGTGTCTCAAGCAGGCTTAGGCACCGTAAACCTGAATTCACTGCCGCGCCCCAATTCACTGTCGGCTTCGATCCGACCACCATGGGCCTGGACAATCCCCTGGGTGATATACAGCCCCAGCCCGCTGCCGGTGGGATTGTTCTCGGACTGGGTCCAATAGCGGTCGAACACATGGGGCAAATGATCCGGCGCAATGCCTTCACCGGAATCGCGTACCGAAAACACGATCTCTTCGCCGTTGCTCATGGCGCTGATACCGATGTTGCCCTGGCGGGGGGTGAATTTGATGGCGTTGCCGATCAGGTTCGACAGCACTTGGAACAAGCGCTCCGGGTCGGCGCTGATCTGCAGGCCAGGTTCAGCGTTGAACGACAGGTCGATACCTTTTTCCGAGGCCAGTGGCGACAGCAGCGAGTATGCCTCTTCAAATATCTGGCTGACGTCCAGCGCAACCGGCTTGACCACATAGCGTCCGGCTTCGATTTTCGAGGTGTCGAGCAAGTCCTCCAGCAGCACATTCATGCGCCCGGCGGCCTGTTGCATGGTGTCGATGGCCGAAGAAATCCGCCGTGAGGTGTGTGGGCCGTCGGAGCTGAAGGCTTT
Organism: Pseudomonas sp. W2Aug9; assembly: GCF_023127755.1. Classification (NCBI taxonomy): domain Bacteria; kingdom Pseudomonadati; phylum Pseudomonadota; class Gammaproteobacteria; order Pseudomonadales; family Pseudomonadaceae; genus Pseudomonas; species Pseudomonas sp. W2Aug9. The sequence goes on from NZ_SPKL01000037.1 coordinate 107,722, forward strand.
CTGCATCATGCCGCAGAGCATGGAAATAACTGTCATCGGGTTGCGCAGGTCGTGGGAAACCACTGCGACCAGCTCGTCACGGGCACGCACCGCTTGTTGTTCGCGCAGCACCTGGCGGGCCAAGTCATTTTCCAGGGCCGAGCGGCGCAGGTCATTGGCGGCAAACAGGTCGCCGTGGCTCCACTTGGTGGAAATGCCGGCCATTTCCACTTTCCAGATTTCAAACGACGTGCGTGGGCGAAGGCGTAGGCCAGTGTCAGAAGTTTCCAGATTTAGCGGCTTGCTCGGGTCACCGCTCCAATTGATGTTCTCTTTGACTTCCGGGCGAAACCACAACACACCGTTATCCACAGGCTTGGGCAGGCTCATGGCGAGCACACCACTGGCCACCGCCTGATACTCGGCGGCCGGTGGGTACACCGAAGCCAGGTTGTGGTTGGAAAATACCGGCTGGCCCAGCGTTTGCAGCCACTTGTGCAGCGCCCGGATTTGCGCTGGTTCCGGGCAGTTGCCGTAACGGTGCAACTGCTTGTCTTCGATGATCGCCACACCGCCCGACAAGGTCAGGTCCATCAGTTTTTTACCGTGGTGGGCCAGGCTGTCGAACACATTGTCGTCGCTGGCTTTCATCGCCCGATCAAGTAACGCCAGGGTTTCGACTTTCTCCTCTCGCTGGCGGCTTAACTCCAAGGCTTCCATGGCACTGATCTGCAACGACAGCACCTGACCGATGGTCTGGCAGGTCATACGCAGATCGTTCGGCACCAGCAGCGGCTCGCGGTTGCCGCAGCTGATCAGGCCCCAGAGTTTGTCGCCCTTCATCAGCGAAATACTCATGGACGACAACACGCCCATGTTCTGCATGTATTGGCAGTGAATCGGCGACACGCTGCGCAGGGTAGCGAAGCTCAGGTCCAGCGGTTGGCCGGTGTCCGGGCGCAATTTTGGCAATAGCGGTACGGGTTCGTAGGACGCATTCGGGATGATCCGAAGCCAGTTGGTGCGATACAGCTCACGGGCTTGTTCGGGGATGTCGGACGCGGGGAAGAACAGGCCGTTGAATAATTCCATGGCCGGCGCCGAGGCTTCAGCGATTACCTGACCATGGCCTTCGTCTTCGAAGCGATAGATCAGCACTCGGTCATAACCGGTCATGGCCTGGATTTCATCCACGCTGATGGCGTACAGCGCTTGCAGTGTCTTGGCCGATTGCAGGCGTTGCAGCATTTTGCTCAGGTTGCTGGTGAGACCATTGCGTACCTGGGGTTTGAAATCCGCGAGCAAGGGTTCGAATTCCAACACCAGCACGTTCTGATGACGATGCAGCAAACCTTCGAACTGAGCACCGTTGAGCGTGACATGCAGGGGTGGGGCGTCGATAAAGGTATTGTGCTCGGCCATCGACTGCACCACCTGAGCGTGTTCACTGCCAATCAACGTGTGCAACGGTTGATTCAACAAGGCCTCGGGCGTGTGGCCGAACAAGGTGCCGACGTTGGCACTGACCTGAATGATGTTCAGCTCAGGCTCCGACAGCGTCAGCAACACGCCATGAGGCTGGATTGCCCCGGGGAAGCGGATGGGCTCGTCGGCACAGTTGGCAAGCAGCTCTTCAAAATCTTCGGGTTTCATAGCAGTACCTCCTGGCGTTCGAGCCATTGCTCAAAGCCGCTGAAAGTGGACCGGGCAGCCATCACTGCGCGCGCTCGAGCGCTCGCATCCAGTGGCTGATGAGCCAGGTAGTCGAGAAAGTCTTTCCAGCGCCGGCCGGTCTCGGCACCGTAGACATCGAGAAACGCACCGCCGTTGTCGGCTTCGATCGCCAGGCGTGACGCCATCTCCCGGCGTAATACCTGGCCGCCGAGCGTTGCACCTTCCAGTACATACAGGGCGCCGAGGCAAGCGGCAGGAGTGTCCAGCGCGGGGAGTTGGGTGCAGCGGGGAAGGGCATCGAGGGTGGGACTATCCAGGCCCAGGGCGCGCAGATCGTTGACCAGCGTCGGCGTTTTCACACGTGATGCAATGTCAATTCCATCTGGAATCAGGCCACCGTCGTACAGCGCCGCCTCCATGGGTTGATAAAAACCGTAGTACGCCTGCAGCAATCGCCGATACCACTGGGCATCCAGGCGTTCGGAAAAAAACGGCAAACGCTTTTCCAACGCGACATGCAACAGGCCGGTACCCGTGCGCAACGTTTCCAGCAAGGATGGCGCACCAACGTCATGGGCCTGTGAGTGCATTCAATGAGCTCGAACTGTGGGCCTGTCGGCCAGGAATGACGCATGAAAATGGGCGACAATTCTACACAACTCGTTGTCGTCAGCTGAGCGCAAGAAGCGAAAAGGCTGACCAGTGGATCAGAAAAGTCGCTCCCTGTATTCCAAATGACCCCACGGCACGCCACGAGTTCGGTCCGGATGATATCGCGACGCTATCAATGCATGGGCGTTCCCTGCTGGGTCAATGCCGTTTGCACGCACTCAAGCAAGTGATCGGTGCTCCATGGTTTAGGCAGAAACCGCACCGAGCTGCCCAATTGAGTGGCGATCTTCGTATTGCCGGAAGTCAGCACCACCTGCACCTCAGGCCAGCGATGAGCCACTACGCGGCTCAAGTCGTAGCCATTGAGCAGGCCGGGCATTTGAATATCACTGACAATCAAGTCCACAGGATCGTCGCCCCGCTCCAGATAAATCATCCCTTCATCCGCCGAAGGGAATGAAGTCACCACCGCACCGAAATCCTCCAGCACATCCACCATTAACGCCCGAATGATCTCGTCGTCTTCCAATACTAAAATCGATGGCTGAACCATGATCCTTACTCCACCATCAGGGGTTCAGTAAGGTGGAGTGGGGGTTGGGTATATAGGTTCGATTGGATGTTTTTTAAACGATGGGTGGTCATTCGGCTGGTTCCAGCATGTGGTCTTGCCCCACGCCGTCAGCACGATAATCCGTTAAGGTAAGCGCCACTGCGACGTCCAAGGAATGCCATGTTTAAGCGTAATCCCCTCGTGCCAGAACTCATCGTTACCCACCTCGGTGCCAGCCTGGCATTCTGGGTTGACCAGTTGGGTTTCGGCATCGCCTATCAGCGCGCTGAAGAAGGCTTTGCCTACCTCGACCTGCACGGTGCGCAAATCATGCTGGAACAATACGAGCCGCACGCCGGGCAGTGGTTGACCGCGCCCTTGCAGCAGCCTTTCGGGCGTGGCATCAACTTGCAAATCGACGTGCCTGCCGTAGCGCCTATCTTGCGGCGCCTGTCGGAGATCGGCCGCCCGTTGTTCCGTAACGTCGAGGATGCCTGGTACCGCGCGGGCGACGTAGAGGCCGGGCAGCGCCAGTTCATCGTGCAAGACCCGGACGGTTATCTGGTGCGCCTGGTGGAACGGCTGGGGGAGCGGCCGTTCAAGCAGGCATAATTGACGGCAATAACCCATAGGGAGACCCTGATGAAGTACGTGTTATTGACCCTCGCCCTCACCATTGTCGGCGCACCCGCGTTTGCAGCTGGCGACGCCGAAGCGGGCGGCAAACTCTTCACCAAGACCTGCGGCGGCTGCCACAGCATTGGTGAAGGTGCGCGGGGCGGTTTTGGGCCGCAACTGAACGGCATTATTGGCCGGCCTGCCGGTACGACCCCGGACTATCAGTATTCGGATGCGATGAAGAATTCGGGAGTGGTCTGGACGCGGGACAAACTGGCGGCCTACATCGAAGACCCGAAATCGGTGGTAAGTGGGACGCGGATGATTTTCTGGGGAATCAGTGATCCGCAGAAGATTGAAAATATCCTGGCGTACTTAGATACATTCCAGCCCAAGTGAGCTGCCCAGGCTGACGGCTACCACCGGGCACAACGCGATCAGAAGGTAGCGGGGCTTGCCGTCATGCCAGTCAGTTAAGCGCAGGCTCCCACATTGAACTGGGTTCGGCTTAAGGTATCGCCGTCGGTTGTCATTAGGCTCAAGCATCAATAGCGAACCCGCGACGCAAGCTCCGGGTAATGGGTCGCAAGCTCAGCCAAGCACTGCCGCAGCATCTTGGCATCGTGGGGTAGGTGCTCTGAAAAAATATCCCAACCAGAAAACTCAAGCGTCTCCGGCATTTCTACCAAGCCGCTGATGGCGTCCCAAAAGGCATCCCAGTTTCGGCCATACCAGTTGGGGAAGTTGAGTGAAGTGCACAGTGTGGCGTGAAGTTCTTTGGGGTTTTGGATGCGGCTCAGGTCTATTTTGATGATGGATGATCGGGTCACTTGTGCACCATTTGCTGATTTACAGGCGCCTTGAATATAACCAGGACAAATGCACCCGTCCTCATGTTTCACAGCACGTGATTTTAGGCCTTTCATTAACATTATGAGCCTTGGCCTGCATCCAAAGCCTACACGCAAGTAGGACCGTTCTGATTTGCGCCTGACCTCAGTATTAGCGGCAAAGCGTTTGCTACGTTCGTGTGAAAAATACGCGATGGAAGCGCTTAATGCTGACGTTCAACTCCCTATGGAAAAACCATCCGGAAATCTTCGGAGACGCCGCCTCTTGTAGAACCAACGGCGCCAAAAATTTCAGTGACCAATGCGCCATTAACCTGGGCGTAGCACTGCGCAGGTCAGGCGCCGACCTGAGGATTTCGAAGAGGTGTTGGCGGGGCAGCAAGGCATTATCTTTTTCAAAGACTTTTGGCGCCGAGGGAATGAGACGTCTGGCAATCGCAGTGGTGACCACATTGACCTTTGGAATGGGCGGCGGTTGACGAATTGGCTGAGTTATCCGCGTATTCAGTTGGGGTTTTCGATTGAGGGGACGTTCTCGGACTATCACGAGTCCAGGGAGATATGGTTTTGGAAAGTCATATGAAGGTGGTTAAGGGCGTGCTCTTTGTGATCGGGGTGGTTGTGGTGGCGCTGACGGTGTTTAACGGATTGGTTGTGGCAGTGTCGGCTTATTTCGGGCCGTTTTATGAGGGGGATGCGCAACAGAATCGAAATTTTGGATTTTGGTTGGTGGGTAATGGGGTTGTGATGCTGGCTACGGTGTTGCTGGGAGTGGGTTGGTATCGCAGATATTTGCGCAGGCGTGGGGTGTGAGTTTTCAAGTGTTCGGCGGATCATGTATTCATGGGAGGGCGCAATCGGGAGCAAGCCCCCTCCCACATTATGATCTGGTACATCTGTTGAATCGTGTAGGCAAAAAAAGGCCTTGGTGCGCCAAGGTCTTTTTTTTGCCCAAGGTTCAGGTCAGCAGATGCTTTGATATCAGCCGCGAAATCTCCACAATCGAGGTTTTCCCAGTGAACTCGAACTTCACCTTCCCCAGCGACGAAAAGTAAATCTCCAGCTCCGAATCCAGATCAAACGTCCCTGACGTTTCCACTGAATACGCCACGATGTTTTTGTACGGCAGCGAAGTGAAGTCCTTCTTGCTGCCGGTAATCCCCTGCACGTTCACTGCGATGATGCGCTTGGTGGTGAAGACCACGCCGTCGCGCATGGCCTTGTACGCGTCGACCACTTCTTCGCCGTCCATCAGCAGGGCCGAAACGCGTTCGGCGTATTCGTTGTTTTGTTTGAGCTTGAAGAAGCCTTTGTTGTTGAAGTCGATCATGTGCCCGTCCTGGTTGAAGGGTGCCGCTGGTGTATGGCGTTTTGCTCGCGGATCTGTATCTAACGGCCGAGCCTGCAAGGCTCTAGCATGGCGCGTAACACTACAGTGCTGGCGAAGGATTTTACGCCGGCAGCATAAAAATCCAGGAGCTAAACAATGCCCGATATGTCCAGCTTGCTTGCCTATGGCCTGATTTCACTCGGCATGGTGCTCACGCCCGGGCCGAATATGATTTACCTGATTTCCCGCTCGATCTGCCAGGGGCGTACCGCAGGGCTGATCTCACTTGGCGGGGTGGCGCTGGGCTTTTTGATCTATATGGTGTGCGCGGCGCTGGGTATCACCGCGCTGGTGATGGCGGTGCCGCTTGCCTACGACGTGCTGCGATTCGGCGGTGCGCTGTATCTGGTGTACTTGGCGTGGCAGGCGGTCAAGCCGGGCGGGCGTTCACCGTTTCAGGTGCGGGACTTGCCCAAGGACAGCCCGCGCAAGTTGTTCACCATGGGCGTGGTGACCAACCTGCTCAATCCCAAGGTGGCGGTGATGTATCTGTCGCTGCTGCCCCAGTTCATTGAACCGAACGGCCATGGCAGCGTGCTGTTGCAATCGTTGGTGTTGGGCTCTCTGCAGATTTTCATCAGCGTCAGCGTCAATGCGGTGATTGCTTGTATGGCCGGCTCCATCGCGGTGTTCTTCGTGACTCGGCCGGGGTGGCAAGTGGTGCAGCGTTGGGTGATGGGGTCGGTGCTGATGGGGTTGGCGGTACGGATGGCGGTGGAAGGGCGCAGGTAAGGCTGCTTTCAGCGTGCCATGACGTTGACAATCACATGCAGGATGAATGCAGGTCCATAGCAGGGGCGCCCGTGTTCATCTTCGATACGCCATATCGAAGTGACCGTGCAGGTCTCTTTCGGCGCTCCAAACTCTACGGTGATATGCACCGGTTGGCCGGGCAGGGTTTCGGCAATCGGTACCTCGTTGTTAAGGCTGCGCAGGTGGCTGTCCATCACCACTTCCAGGGGCTCGCCTGTAGCCGTGCGACGGGCGATGACGTATTCACCGTCCACTCGAACCAATCGTCGGCCGCGCCAGGGGCGGGTACCGACGTTCTGGATCTCCCAGGTTTTCTGAAACGTTTCGCCAGGCAGCACGACGGTTTGGTCGGGCGTGGTGACGTCGGCGTTAAACACCACAATGTCGCCAAGATCATGCAGGCCGATGGCTCGGTTGGTGGTTGCCATTGAATGGGTATCGACCGGTGCGCCTGCCAAATCGGCGAAGTAGCGGAACAGCAATAACGGGGACACCTGCAGCGCCTTGGCCAGTTTGATCAGGGTGCGTACCGAGGGATCCTGTGAAATGCCACCCGCTAATCCGTAAAGATAGGTACGCGAAATACCGGCTTCCTTGGCCAGGGTTGTCATGGATTTGCCCAGTTCCCGGCTGCGTCTTACGACCAGTGCTCGGAGTGTGTCGCGGGTTTTGATGCTCATATCCGTACGTTGATCCCCGTCCTTGAAAAATCATCATCTTGTTCGCCAAAAAGGACAACTTGCTCGCCGTTGCGTGTAGTGAGCCCTGCACACTCGCAACCTGCTAGCGCCGTTGTGAAGGACATGGATCGGTCCCTTTCTGTTTGGCTATATCCAGTGTCGCGGTTTCTCGCATGCTTGCGAACCTAGTGTGTGTTGCATTCCTTTACAACTATCTTTGGGTATAGCTATGTCTCGATTAAAAGCATGCTGCGAATCCATAGCCCGATCAGGCTTTGGCATTCTGCAAATTCCTGATGCGATGTTGCAGGACTACAAAAAGATCATCGATGGGTATTCGGCCATTCCCCAGGCCATCAAGGATGAATTTTCCTTTGCCCAGGACACGGATGGGTTTTTCCCTTTTGGCGCCGAGTACTCCCTTGTCGAGGATCACCCTGACCTGTGCGAGCGGTTTTGTTACTGGCCCGCGCACGCTTCAAAAAGAACCGCTTTCGAATTCACCCGAAGTACTTTCGTTGCCGCAGTCGGCAGTTTTGAACGACAGATGAGCGAGTTGGCCCAGGGGGTGATGGATGGCATTTGCGAGGAATTTGGCGTGGCACCCTTGGCCCCCTTTCGCGCGGCATCGTATATCCAGTTGTGTGTCTACGGTCCACAGGCCAAAGACCATTCTCGTAAATTTGCTCAAGATCCTCATGAAGACGGGCATATGCTTTCGTTTATCAAGCCTACCCGCGAAGGGCTGGTCTTGATGAAGGGACGATCGTTGGAACCTGTACGCCTTCTGGAGAACGAGGTCGCGGTGCTGGCGGGCTCCTTGCTGACAGAGCTCTCCGATCATGCCGTGCCTGCCGCCTACCATGCTGTACTTGCACCCAGCAAACCGGTCGCCAGAAGCTCATTGATTTACTTTGCAAACCCCAATCCGGATCAGTTGCTGACGACCTTTTACCGCCAGAAAGCTCTAGACCTGGGCAGCACGGTGAATGCTCGTCATACCGGTTTCGGCAATCAGCCGATTCAACTGCGCTAAATAGTCCTGGAGGGCTCGAACAGTCCATGTTTCTTCACTTCAATGCCCTTTACATCGAAGGTTTGCTCTTGGGCATCGGACTGTTCGCCGCCCCAGGCCCGAAAGACACCCTGGTGATCCGCCAAGGTGTCGGTCGCGGGCCGATCTGGGGCGTTGTCGCCATTTGCGTATTGGCCGATATTTTCCTGATTGCTTTCGGGGTCACGGGTTTAGGGTCGTTATTGGGAAGTCGGCCTGAGGTGATGGCGCTATTGCTATTGTCCGGAGCGGCCTATCTGCTTTGGTTTGGTGGCCAGCGTCTGTTGGCTTGTATCCGGGATCAGTCCATGCCGGATGCTCAAGGCGGCAATTCGCAAAGAGGGCTGTTGCGCTCGGCGGTCATACTCGGCTTTGCCAACCCTTATGCATGGCTGGATACCGTGGTGCTGATTGGTTCTATCGGGGCCACGAAACCTGCGGGCCAACAGGCACTGTTCGCGACAGGCGCCATGACGGCATCACTCGTGTGGTTTGTGGTGTTGGCGCTGTGCTGTCAGCGGTTGACAGTATTGTTTCGCAAGCCAGCGGTCTGGCGTTGGCTGGATGCAGGGGTGGCGGTATTGATGGTGTACCTGGCCGTTATGCTGATCACCGATTCATTGCACATCTTTCAGATAGCCCTTTAGAACGGTCAGCGGGCATATCAACTCATCAAGGTGAGAGATGTTTTGCACAGGGGTGGATAGCTTTAGCAATTCACGCCCGAGCACGCTGTCCGCTCCACCCAATGCAATCAACGCCTGGGTGATGCACTCATCGAGCTTCAACTGGATCTCAGCCAGGTTTCCCTGGCGCACCAACAACCCAAACACTTCACGTTCATAGCCATCCATTGCAGGATCATCGCGCAGCAGCGGGCTGCCGTCCTCGGTTTCATGCGCCAGCTTCAGGGCGAACAGTGCAACCGCTTCAAGCATCAATTCCATGGTCTCACTAACCCCCCACTGCCACGCCCGGCACTTTTTCACAGGCGAAAAAAAAGACCTTGAATTTCAAGGTCTTTCTTTAAGATGGTGCCCCGAGGGAGACTCGAACTCCCACTCCTTTCGAAAACGGATTTTGAATCCGCCGCGTCTACCAATTCCGCCATCAGGGCTCAATGGCGGCGAAGTATAGAGATGAGATTACCGTTGGTCAATCACGTTTCGTGGTCTATTTTCACTATTTCCGCTAGACTTCCCGGCCCTGCTAGACGAACCCCATCATGCGCGTTGCTGACTTTACTTTTGAGCTCCCTGATTCGCTGATCGCTCGCCACCCTTTGGCCGAGCGTCGCGCCAGTCGACTGCTGACCCTGGACGGGGTCAGCGGTGCCCTCGCACACCGTCAATTCACTGATTTGCTTGAGCATTTGCGCCCGGGCGATTTGATGGTTTTCAACAACACCCGGGTGATTCCGGCGCGGCTGTTCGGCCAGAAAGCTTCCGGCGGCAAGCTGGAAATTCTGGTGGAGCGGGTGCTGGACAGCCATCGTGTGCTGGCCCATGTGCGCTCCAGCAAGTCGCCCAAACCGGGTTCGAGCATCCTCATTGATGGCGGTGGCGAAGCCGAGATGGTGGCGCGCCACGATGCGTTGTTCGAGCTCAAGTTTGCCGAAGAAGTGCTGCCGTTGCTGGATCGCGTCGGCCATATGCCGTTGCCTCCTTATATAGACCGCCCTGACGAAGATGCGGACCGCGAGCGCTATCAGACGGTGTACTCACAGCGCCTCGGCGCTGTAGCGGCGCCGACTGCCGGGCTGCATTTCGACCAGCCGCTGCTGGATGCGATTGCCGCCAAGGGCGTCGAGACGGCCTATGTGACGCTGCACGTGGGGGCCGGTACGTTTCAGCCGGTGCGTGTGGAGAACATCGAAGACCACCACATGCACAGCGAATGGCTGGAGGTCAGCCAGGACGTCGTGGACGCGGTCAATGCGTGCAAGGCGCGCGGCGGGCGAGTGGTGGCCGTGGGCACCACCAGCGTACGATCACTTGAAAGTGCGGCGCGTGATGGTGTGCTCAAGCCGTTCAGTGGTGACACCGATATCTTTATTTTCCCGGGCCGGCCATTCCATGTGGTTGATTGCCTGGTCACCAATTTCCATTTGCCCGAATCCACGCTCTTGATGCTGGTGTCGGCATTTGCCGGTTACCCGCAAACCATGGCTGCTTACCAGGCCGCCATTGCCAACGAGTACCGTTTTTTCAGCTACGGTGATGCGATGTTTATCACCCGTAACCCGGCGCCACGCGGCCCAGAGGAACAACTATGAGTCGTATGTCGTTTGAATTGTTGGCCACCGACGGCAAAGCCCGTCGCGGTCGCCTGACCTTCCCGCGCGGCACCGTGGAGACCCCGGCGTTCATGCCGGTCGGCACCTACGGCACCGTCAAGGGCATGTTGCCGCGCGACATTGTCGCTACCGGTGCCGAGATTATCCTCGGCAACACCTTCCACCTGTGGCTGCGCCCGGGCACGGAAGTGATCAAAAAGCACGGCGATCTGCATGACTTCATGAAATGGCAAGGCCCGATCCTCACCGACTCCGGTGGTTTCCAGGTATTCAGCCTGGGCGCCATGCGCAAGATCAAGGAAGAGGGCGTGACCTTCGCCTCGCCGGTGGACGGTGCCAAGGTGTTCATGGGGCCGGAAGAGTCGATGCAGGTCCAGCGCGACCTGGGTTCCGACATCGTGATGATTTTCGACGAATGCACGCCGTACCCGGCTGACGAAGACGTAGCGCGCATCTCCATGGAGCTGTCCCTGCGTTGGGCCCAGCGCTCGAAGAACGCCCATGGTGACAACACCGCGGCGCTGTTCGGGATTGTCCAGGGCGGGATGCACGAAAGCCTGCGTAAACGCTCGCTGGAAGGCCTCGACAAGATCGGCTTCGACGGCCTGGCCATCGGCGGTTTGTCGGTGGGCGAGCCCAAGCACGAAATGATCAAGGTGCTCGACTACCTGCCGGGCCTGATGCCCGCTGACAAACCTCGTTACCTTATGGGCGTTGGCAAACCGGAAGATCTCGTAGAGGGTGTGCGCCGCGGTGTGGACATGTTCGATTGCGTGATGCCAACCCGTAATGCCCGCAATGGGCATCTGTTCATCGATACAGGCGTGCTCAAGATCCGTAACGCGTTCCATCGCCATGATGATTCGCCGCTGGATCCCACCTGTGACTGCTACACCTGCCAGAACTTCTCCCGTGCCTATCTGCATCATCTGGACAAGTGCGGGGAAATGCTGGGTAGCATGTTGAATACCATCCACAATTTGCGTCACTACCAAGTCCTGATGGCTGGTTTGCGCGAGGCTATTCAACAGGGTACATTGGCCGCCTTCGTCGATGCCTTCTATGCCAAGCGCGGGCTCCCTGTGCCGCCCTTGGACTGAGTTTTCCGACCCTAAGATTCACTATTTGCAACTGGAGTGCTAAATGAGCTTTTTTATCTCTAACGCCATGGCTGACGCCGCTGCGCCTGCTGCTGCCGGCCCTATGGGCGGTGGTTTCGAGTGGATTTTCCTGGTCGGCTTCCTGGTCATCTTCTACCTGATGATCTGGCGTCCACAGGCCAAGCGCGCCAAAGAGCAGAAAAACCTGCTGGGCAGCCTGCAAAAAGGCGACGAAGTCGTGACCACTGGCGGCATCGCCGGCAAGATCACCAAGGTTTCCGATGCTTTCGTGGTACTGGAAGTCTCCGACACCGTAGAAATGAAGTTCCAGAAGGGCGCCATCGCCGCCACGCTGCCTAAGGGCACGCTCAAAGCGATCTAAGTAACAACCTTTACCAATCGACGGGGCGCGCAAGGCGCCCCGCGTTATAAGCGGGCGGCGTGATGCTGAACAAATACCCTCTGTGGAAATACGTACTGATCCTGGCGGTGCTGGCGATCGGTTTTATTTATTCCGCTCCCAATCTCTATCCTGATGACCCGGCGATCCAGATCTCTGGCGCCAGCACTTCGCTGCAGGTCAATCAGGCTGATCTGGAACGCGCTAGCAAAGCGCTGACTGACGCGGGCATCCAGGTTAAAGCGGCAACCTTGGCAGCTGGTTCCAAAGGCGGCTTGTTGCGCCTGACCAAGCAAGAAGACCAATTGCCGGCCAAGGACGTTGTACGCAAGGTCATGGGTGACGACTACGTCGTTGCATTGAACCTGGCACAGACCACGCCTCAATGGCTGCGCAGCATTGGCGCGCACCCGATGAAGCTGGGCCTGGACTTGTCCGGTGGCGTGCACTTCCTGCTGGAAGTCGACATGGACAAGGCCCTCGACGCGCGTCTGAAAGTCTATGAAGGCGACGTGAAGAGCCTGCTGCGCAAAGAGAAACTGCGTTATCGCAGCTTGCCGCAGCTCAACGGTGCCATCCAGCTGGGTTTTGCTGACGAAGCTTCCCGCGAGCAGGCCCGTGCGCTGATCCGCAAGAATTTCAATGACTTCGACATCGTGCCGGCCGACTTGAATGGTCAGGCTGTGTTGCGCCTGGCGATGAGCCCGGCCAAGATCGCCGAGATCCGCGAGTACTCCATCAAGCAGAACTTGACCACAGTACGTAACCGCGTCAACGAGCTGGGTGTGGCCGAGCCGATCGTGCAGCGCCAGGGCGCCAACCGTATCGTGGTTGAGTTGCCGGGTGTACAGGACACTGCTGAAGCCAAGCGTATCCTTGGTAAAACCGCCAACCTGGAATTCCGCCTTGCAGCTGAGCCGGGTGCCACTCGTGCGACCTCCGAAGAGTTCGAGTTCCGCGAGGGCAATCGTCCTCCTGCGTTGATCGAGCGTGGCTTGATCATCACTGGTGACCAGGTGACCGACGCCAAGGCTGGTTTCGGCGAGCACGGCACCCCTGAAGTGAACATCCGCCTGGATGGTCACGGTGGCGAGCTGATGAGCCGCGCCACGCGCAGCAACGTCGGTCGCAGCATGGCGGTGATCTTCATCGAGCAGCGCCCCGTTACCACCTATACCAAGCAGATGGTCAACGGCGTCGAGAAAGACGTGCCGGTGCAGACCTTCAAGGAAGAGAAAAAGATCATCAGCCTGGCGACCATCCAGTCGCCGCTGGGTGCGCAGTTCCGCATCACTGGCCTGAACGGCCAGGGTGAGTCCTCCGAGCTGGCGCTGCTGCTGCGTGCTGGTGGCCTGGCGGCGCCGATGTACTTCGCTGAAGAACGTACCATCGGCCCGAGCCTGGGTGCCGACAACATCACCAAGGGTGTGGATGCGGCGCTGTGGGGCATGTTGTTCGTGTCGCTGTTCATCATCGCCATCTACCGCTTCTTCGGCGTTATCGCCACCGTCGCACTGGCGGGCAACATGGTGATGCTGCTGGCGCTGATGTCGCTGCTGGGCGCGACGCTGACCTTGCCGGGTATCGCCGGTATCGTGCTTACCATGGGTATGGCGGTTGACGCCAACGTGCTGATCTTCTCGCGTATCCGTGAAGAGATCGCCGCCGGCATGACCGTACAGCGTGCTATCAACGAAGGCTTCGGCCGGGCATTTACCGCGATTCTCGACTCCAACTTGACCACTTTGCTGGTCGGCGGGATTCTCTTTGCCATGGGCACCGGCCCTGTCAAAGGTTTTGCGGTGACCATGTCCCTGGGTATCTTTACCTCGATGTTCACGGCCATCATGGTGACCCGCGCAATGGTCAACCTGATCTTTGGCGGGCGTGACTTCAAGAAGTTGTGGATTTAAGGGGCTGCCATGTTACGTACAATCAACTTCATGGGCGTTCGCAACGTTGCGTTCGGCGTCACCGTGCTCCTTACCGTTCTGGCGTTGTTCAGCTGGTTCCATAAGGGCCTGAACTACGGGCTGGACTTCACCGGCGGTACGCTTATCGAGCTGACCTACGAGAAGCCGGCCGATGTCACCCTGGTGCGCAATGAGCTGGTCAAGGCCGGCTATCACGAGGCGGTGGTGCAGAGCTTCGGCGCCACTACTGACCTGCTGGTGCGTATGCCTGGCGAAGACCCGCAACTGGGTCACCAGGTAGCCGAGGCCTTGCAGAAGGTCGGCGGCGACAACCCGGCATCGGTCAAGCGCGTCGAGTTCGTCGGCCCGCAGGTCGGTGAAGAGCTGCGAGACCAGGGCGGCCTCGGCATGCTGATGGCGCTGGTCGGCATCATGATCTACCTGGCCTTCCGCTTTCAGTGGAAGTTCGGTGTCGGCGCCATTGTGTCGCTGATCCACGACGTGATCGTGACCGTGGGGATCCTGGCCTACTTCCAGATCACCTTCGACCTGACCGTATTGGCGGCCGTGCTGGCGATCATTGGTTACTCGCTCAACGACACCATCGTGGTATTCGACCGGGTTCGTGAGAACTTCCGGGTGCTGCGCAAGGCGACGTTGATCGAGAACATCAACATCTCCACCACCCAGACGCTGCTGCGGACCATGGCGACGTCGATCTCCACCTTGCTGGCGATCGCCGCGCTGATGATCTTCGGGGGCGACAACCTGTGGGGCTTCTCGCTGGCGCTGTTCATCGGTGTTCTGGCGGGTACCTACTCGTCGATCTACATTGCCAACGTGGTGCTGATCTGGCTCAACCTCAACAGCGAAGACTTGATCCCTCCTGCTGCTACTGGCAAGGAGGTCGACGACCGCCCTTGATGGGCGTTAGTTGATCGGCTGTTACAAGAAGGGCGCGAGTATTGAACTCGCGCCTTTTTTTTTGCTCCAAGGCTGGGTATAGCGCGGATCTTTCGATCCGTTTGTGATGGTCAGGAGGTTCAACGTGAACAAGTCGTTGCTGGTTGGTGCGGTATTGGGTGCTGTCGGTGTGACTGCCGGGGGTGCTGTTGCCACCTACAGCCTGGTAAAAAGCGGCCCTGAGTATGCGCAAGTACTGGCGGTACAGCCGGTTAAAACCCAGATCAAAACCCCGCGTGAGGTCTGCAAGGACGTCACTGTGACCCGGCAACGTCCGGTGCAGGATCAACATCAAATCGCCGGTACCGTGGTCGGCGCCCTTGCAGGTGGCCTGTTGGGCAACCAGATCGGTGGCGGTAATGGTAAGAAGCTGGCCACCGTGGCCGGTGCGGTTGGTGGCGGTTACGCCGGTAACAAGGTTCAGGAAGGCATGCAGAACCGTGATACCTACACCACCACGCAAACCCGCTGTAACACTGTTAACGACATCAGCGACAAGGTTGTCGGTTATGACGTGCGTTACAACCTGGATGGCAAGGAAGGGACTGTGCGTATGGAGCGTGATCCAGGCGGCCAGATTCCAGTCGACAAAGAAGGTCGTCTGATCCTGGGTCAGAACCAGCAGTAATCCCCAGGCCTGGCTTCGATCCAAATGTGGGAGCTGGCTTGCCTGCGATAGCGGTGGGTCAGCAACTAATCAGTTGGTTGGCAGCCCGTCATCGCAGGCAAGCCAGCTCCCACATTGGATTGTATTGAGCAGTTGGAATTGGTTTTTTGCTAAATCCCACGCATAAAAAAAGCACCCCTAGGGGTGCTTTTTTGTGCACGCTCGCTTAACGCTTCAGCGAAGCCGGCAGGTGCGGCTGGATCGCCGTCAGTACGGCCTTGAAGCATTTGGTGTTGCCGGCAACCACGTGGCCTTTCTCCAGGAAGTCGTGACCGCCGGTGAAATCGCTCACCAGGCCGCCTGCTTCCTGGATCAGCAGAGCGCCTGCTGCCATGTCCCACTCGGACAGGCCCGATTCCCAGAATGCATCGAAACGACCGGCGGCGACATAGGCCAGGTCCAGGCTGGCTGCACCGGCGCGGCGGATACCGGCGGTCTGGCCAACCAGGGCACGGAACATGCCCAGGTAGTTTTCCAGGTTGTCCATCTGGTCGTCACGGAACGGGAAGCCGGTGCCCAGCAGGGCGCCTTCCAGGCTGGTGCGACCGCTGACGCGCAAGCGACGACCATTGAGCTGGGCGCCACGGCCACGGCTGGCGGTGAACTCTTCCTGGCGCACCGGATCCAGCACAACAGCGTGTTCCAGGCGGCCACGGTATTTGCAGGCGATGCTCACGGCAAAGTGCGGGATGCCGCGCAGGAAGTTGGTGGTGCCATCCAGTGGGTCGATGATCCACAGGTAGTCTTCGCCTTCGCCGCTACCTTTGTGCAGGCCGGTTTCTTCGCCGAGGATGCCGTGGGTAGGGTAGGCCTTGCGCAGGGCGTCGATGATCTTCTGTTCGGCGGCGCGATCCACCTCGGATACATAATCCTTGGCGTCTTTTTCGTCGACCTTGATGGTATCCAGGCGCTCGATGGAGCGGAAGATCAATTCACTGGCGCTGCGGGCGGCGCGCAGCGCGATATTCAGCATGGGCTGCATGGATGTGTCACCTAAGGTTGTTAAAGAAAGCCGGGCATTCTAGCAGAAACTTTCCTCAGGTGAAGGACGACGTTAGCTTTCATGGCATAACCTTAGGCTGTTCTGTAAGATTTGCTCCCCTTTCCCGTGTCCGAGAGCGCCTCCCTTGCTGCAAAACATTCGTGTCGTCTTGGTCAATACCAGTCATCCCGGCAATATCGGCGGGGTGGCGCGAGCCATGAAAAACATGGGGCTGACGCGCCTGGTGCTGGTCGAACCGCGGGTGTTCCCGCACCACGAGGCCGATGCCCGTGCATCCGGCGCCAATGACCTGCTGGCAAACGCCCAGATCGTCGCCACCCTGGAAGAGGCTCTGGTCGGCTGCAACCTGGTGCTCGGCACCAGCGCTCGCGATCGGCGTATCCCCTGGCCGCTGCTGGATCCGCGTGAGTGCGGCACCAAAGTGGTGGAAGAGGCCATCGGCGGTGCCGAAATTGCCTTGGTATTTGGCCGTGAAGATTCCGGCCTCACCAACGAAGAGCTGCAGCGATGTCATTATCACGTGCATATCCCCTCAGACCCTGAGTTCAGCTCGCTGAACCTCGGGGCGGCGGTGCAAGTGTTGACGTACGAAGTGCGCATGGCCTGGCTGGCTGCTGCCGGCCAGCCGAGCAAAGTGGAAAAGGACGAAGTGGCGTCGACCAAAAGTGGTGAGCTGGCCACCATGGACGAGCTGGAGCGGTTCTATGAGCACCTGGAGCAAACCCTGGTGGCCATCGAATTCCTCGATCCTGAAAAGCCACGGCACTTGATGGCGCGCCTGCGTCGTTTGTACGGTCGCAGCTCGGTGAGCCGGGCGGAGATGAATATATTGCGTGGCATCCTCACGGAAACCCAGAAAGCGGCCCGTGGTGAGCTTCTTAAGCGGAAGGATTAAAAATGTTCGAGCGTTTGCGAGAAGATATCCAGAGTGTTTTCCATCGTGACCCGGCGGCGCGCAACGCCTTTGAAGTGCTGACCTGCTATCCGGGCCTGCACGCGATCTGGATTCACCGTCTGTCCGGCGCCTTGTGGGGCATGGGCTGGAAATGGCTGGCCCGGCTGGTGTCGAACTTCGGTCGCTGGTTGACCGGCATCGAGATTCATCCGGGCGCCAAGGTGGGCCGTCGCTTCTTTATCGACCATGGCATGGGTATTGTCATAGGCGAGACCGCCGAGATCGGTGATGACGTGACGCTTTACCAAGGTGTGACCCTGGGCGGTACTACATGGAATAAAGGCAAGCGTCACCCGACCCTGGAAAATGGTGTGGTGGTGGGGGCGGGCGCCAAGGTGCTGGGGCCCTTTACCGTGGGTGCCGGTGCCAAGGTAGGTTCCAACGCCGTGGTGACCAAGGCTGTACCTGCTGGCGCCACCGTGGTGGGTATTCCGGGTCGCATCATCGTCAAACCAGAGGTCGGCGACGAGCAGGAGGCCAAGCGCAAGGCCATGGCCGAGAAGATCGGTTTTGACGCCTATGGCGTCAGCGAAGACATGCCCGATCCGGTGGCTCGCGCCATTGGTCAGCTGCTTGATCATCTGCAAGCAGTGGACGGCAAGCTGGACGGTATGTGTGGTGCGCTGAAGGATCTGGGCAGCCCATACTGTGCGAAGGATCTGCCTGAGTTGCGCGAAGAGGACTTCGCCGAGATCAAGGACGAGGCCGCCACCAAGGCAAGCTGAAGTCCCAAGGCCGCCAGAGATCCCTGTGGGAGGGGGCTTGCTCCCGATAACGGTGGGTCAGCTAACTGATAAGTGACTGACATTCAGTCATCGGGAGCAAGCCCCCCTCCCACATTTTGATCTCCATTGGTCTCGAGATCTCTGCCAGGCCCTGTTCCCGCTGGTCCATCCCACCCCATCCTGCTATGATTCGCGCGCCCTTTTTACGGGTATTCCTGACTAAAGTACTAGGTCTTATAGTTGACTTAAATACTCGGGAATCGCATACTTGCTCCCATTCTGAAACACCTTGGTACTTGTCCATGAGACTGACTACAAAAGGCCGATACGCGGTGACCGCCATGCTTGACCTGGCCCTGCACGCGCAAACTGGGCCGGTGTCCCTGGCCGATATCTCCGAGCGCCAAGGCATTTCCCTGTCCTACCTCGAGCAGCTGTTCGCCAAATTGCGCCGCAGCAATCTGGTTTCCAGCGTTCGTGGTCCAGGTGGTGGCTATCAATTGTCCCGCGACATGCAGGGCATTCAGGTGGCCCAGGTGATCGACGCGGTCAACGAATCCGTCGATGCCACCAAATGCCAGGGTTTGGGTGATTGCCACGCCGGCGACACCTGCCTGACACACCACTTGTGGTGTGACTTGAGCCTGCAGATCCATGAGTTTTTGAGTGGTATCAGCTTGGCTGATCTTGTGACTCGCCGTGAGGTGCAAGAAGTAGCCCAGCGTCAGGACCAGCGCCGTTGCAATACCAAGGCGCCGCGTCTGGACAAGATCGAAGCGTCCGCCGTCGAGTGACAGCCGAAGAGCTAACGGCGTGCCAGCCAGCCTGATTTAGGAGAAAGTCCATGAAATTGCCGATTTACCTTGATTACTCAGCGACCACCCCGGTTGATCCGCGTGTTGCGCAAAAAATGAGCGAATGCCTGCTGGTTGACGGAAACTTCGGCAACCCGGCCTCCCGTTCCCACGTATTCGGCTGGAAGGCCGAGGAAGCGGTCGAGAACGCGCGTCGCCAGGTCGCCGATCTGGTCAACGCCGACCCGCGTGAAATCGTCTGGACGTCCGGTGCTACCGAGTCCGACAACCTGGCTATCAAGGGTGCGGCGCATTTCTACGCAACCAAGGGCAAGCACCTGATCACCACCAAGATTGAGCACAAGGCTGTCCTCGACACCATGCGCCAACTGGAGCGTGAAGGTTTCGAGGTGACTTACCTTGAGCCCACCACCGACGGTATCGTCACCCCTGCGATGATCGAAGCCGCGATGCGTGAAGACACCATCCTGGTTTCCGTGATCCACGTGAACAACGAAATCGGTACCATCAACGACATCGCCGCCATCGGCGAGCTGACGCGCTCCAAGGGTGTGTTGCTACACGTCGACGCTGCTCAGTCTACCGGCAAGGTCGATATCGACCTGTCCAAGCTGAAAGTCGACCTGATGTCGTTCTCGGCCCACAAGACTTACGGCCCTAAAGGCATCGGCGCTCTCTACGTCAGCCGCAAGCCACGCGTGCGCATCGAAGCGACCATGCACGGTGGCGGCCACGAACGCGGCATGCGTTCGGGCACCCTGGCGACCCACCAGATCGTCGGCATGGGTGAAGCCTTCCGCGTAGCCAAGGAAGACATGGCTGCCGAAAACGTACGTATCAAGGCCCTGAGTGATCGCTTCTACAAGCAGGTCGAGAACCTTGAAGAGCTGTACATCAACGGCAGCATGACTGCCCGTGTACCGCACAACCTGAATTTGAGCTTCAACTATGTCGAAGGCGAGTCGCTGATCATGGCGCTCAAGGACCTGGCGGTCTCGTCCGGTTCGGCCTGTACCTCGGCATCCCTTGAGCCTTCGTATGTATTGCGCGCCCTGGGCCGCAACGACGAACTGGCACACAGCTCGATCCGCTTTACGTTCGGCCGCTTCACCACTGAAGAGCAAGTCGACTATGCCGCGCAGAAGGTCTGCGAAGCCGTCAACAAGCTGCGCGTTCTGTCGCCGCTGTGGGACATGTACAAAGACGGTGTCGATATTTCCAAGATCGAGTGGGCGGCACACTAAATATAGAAGCCGCCACCCAAGCTCTGTAGGAACGTGGCGGTAAACGCAGGCGTTTCTACAGGGTTCCAGAGCGGCCCTGATGAGTGAGGATTCAGTACCATGGCTTACAGCGAAAAGGTCATCGACCACTACGAAAACCCGCGCAACGTCGGCAAGATGAACGCGGAAGATCCTGATGTCGGCACCGGCATGGTCGGCGCTCCGGCGTGCGGCGATGTGATGCGCCTGCAGATCAAGGTCAACGAACAGGGCATTATCGAAGATGCCAAGTTCAAGACCTATGGCTGCGGTTCGGCCATCGCCTCCAGTTCCCTTGCGACCGAGTGGATGAAAGGCAAGTCCCTGGATGAGGCTGTCACCATCAGCAACACCCAGCTGGCCGAAGAACTGGCCCTGCCGCCAGTGAAAATCCACTGCTCCGTACTCGCTGAAGACGCCATCAAGGCGGCGGTTCGCGACTACAAGCAGAAGAAAGGCTTGATCTAAGCATTTGGCGACGAGTAAGGAGTCAACGATGGCTATCAGCATGACAGAAGCGGCTGCGCAGCACATTCGCCGCTCCCTGAATGGGCGCGGTAAAGGTGAGGGGATTCGTCTGGGTGTACGCACCACGGGCTGTTCCGGCCTTGCCTACGTGCTGGAGTTTGTCGACGAGGTGGTTGAAGAGGACCAGGTGTTCGAAAGTCACGGCGAGAAAGTGATCATCGACCCCAAGAGCCTGACCTACCTGGACGGCACCGAGCTCGATTTCGTCAAGGAAGGGTTGAACGAAGGCTTCAAGTTCAACAACCCCAACGTGCGCGGTGAATGTGGCTGCGGCGAAAGCTTCAACATCTGAGGCTACTCGTGGGTACTCCTTGTCATTTCGCTTTATTCGAGCTGCAGCCGAGCTTTCGGCTGGACCTCGAGCAGCTTGCCACGCGCTATCGAGAACTGGCGCGTGGGGTGCATCCGGACCGCTTTGCCGACGCTTCCGAGCGTGAGCAACGCCTGGCCCTGGAGCAATCGGCCAGCCTCAACGAAGCCTATCAGACGCTCAAAAGCCCCCCCAAACGCGCGCGCTATTTGCTGGCGATGAAGGGCGGTGAGTTGCCGATGGAAGTCACCGTGCATGACCCGGACTTCCTGATGCAGCAGATGCAATGGCGTGAAGAGCTCGAAGATCTGCAGGACGAAGCCGATGTGGCGGGTGTCGCGGTCTTCAAACGTCGTCTGAAAACTGCCCAGGACGAGCTCAACGAAAGCTTTGCGGCCTGTTGGGATGATGCTGCGCAACGTGAACAGGCCGAGCGCCTGATGCGGCGTATGCAGTTCCTCGACAAGCTCACCTACGAAGTGCGCCAGCTAGAAGAGCGCCTCGACGATTAACCCAGTGCTGCCCGTGATGCACGCCTGATAGACAGATAAGACCTGATTACCATGGCCCTACTGCAAATCGCCGAACCCGGCCAAAGCCCTCAACCGCACCAGCGTCGCCTGGCGGTCGGGATTGACCTGGGCACCACCAATTCCCTGGTTGCTGCCTTGCGCAGTGGCCTGTCCGAGCCTCTGCCCGATGCCGATGGGCAGGTGATCCTGCCGTCCGCCGTGCGTTACCACCCTGATCGTACCGAAGTGGGTGAGTCGGCCAAGTTGGCCGCGTCCTCGGACCCCCTGAACACTGTGCTGTCGGTCAAGCGCTTGATGGGTCGTGGGCTGTCCGACGTCAAGCAGTTGGGCGACCAGTTGCCGTACCGCTTTGTCGGCGGTGAGTCCCATATGCCGTTTATCGACACCGTCCAGGGCCCGAAAAGCCCGGTCGAAGTGTCGGCTGATATCCTCAAGGTGCTGCGCCAGCGTGCGGAAAAAACCTTGGGCGGCGAGCTGGTCGGGGCGGTGATCACCGTTCCGGCGTATTTCGATGACGCCCAGCGCCAAGCCACCAAGGACGCGGCGAAACTGGCGGGCCTGAATGTACTGCGCCTGCTCAACGAGCCGACCGCTGCGGCTGTGGCCTACGGCCTCGATCAGCACGCTGAAGGCCTGGTCGCCATTTATGATCTGGGCGGTGGCACCTTCGATATTTCGATCCTGCGCCTGACCGGCGGCGTTTTCGAAGTGCTGGCCACCGGTGGCGACAGCGCCCTGGGCGGCGATGACTTCGACCACGCCATCGCTGGCTGGATCATCACCAGCGCCGGTTTGTCTGCCGACCTGGACCCGGGCGCGCAGCGTAACTTGCTGCAAACTGCCTGTGCGGCCAAGGAAGCGCTGACTGATGCTGCATCTGTTGAAGTCCAGTATGGTGATTGGTCGGCACAGCTGACCCGCGAAGCGTTTGACGCGCTGATCGAGCCGATGGTCGCCCGCAGCCTCAAGGCTTGCCGTCGTGCTGTGCGTGACTCCGGTATTGAACTGGAAGATGTCGGCGCTGTGGTCATGGTCGGTGGCTCCACTCGCGTGCCCCGTGTGCGTGAGGCGGTTGCCGAAGCCTTTGGTCGCCAGCCGTTGACTGAAATCGATCCGGATCAAGTGGTGGCCATTGGCGCCGCAATCCAGGCCGATACCCTGGCTGGTAACAAGCGCGATGGTGGCGAACTGCTGCTGCTCGACGTGATTCCTTTGTCCCTGGGCCTGGAAACCATGGGCGGCCTGATGGAGAAGGTGATTCCACGCAACACCACCATCCCCGTCGCGCGCGCCCAGGATTTCACCACCTACAAAGACGGCCAGACGGCCATGATGATTCATGTGCTGCAAGGCGAGCGCGAGCTGATCAGCGACTGCCGCTCCCTGGCGCGCTTTGAACTGCGCGGCATCCCGGCGATGGTGGCTGGTGCAGCGAAGATTCGCGTCACCTATCAGGTCGACGCCGATGGCCTGCTCAGCGTGGCTGCGCGTGAACTGGCCTCGGGCGTTGAGGCCAGCATCCAGGTCAAACCGTCCTACGGCCTGACCGACGGCGAAATCGCCAAGATGCTCAAGGACTCGTTCCAGTATGCCGGTGACGACAAGGTTGCCCGCGTACTGCGTGAGCAGCAAGTGGATGCCCAGCGCCTGCTCGAAGCGGTGCAGGGTGCTCTTGAGGCTGACGGTGAGCGCCTGCTGGATGCCGAAGAGCGCATGGTCATCGACCTGCAGATGCAGGAATTGGCCGAACTGATGAAAGGCAACGATGGTTACGCCATCGAGCAACAGACCAAGCGCCTGTCGCAAGTGACTGATGCCTTTGCCGCCCGTCGTATGGATCAGACGGTGAAAGCCGCACTGGCGGGCCGCAACCTGAATGAAATCGAGGAATAACTGATGCCGCAGGTCACTTTTCTACCGCACGCCGAACACTGCCCGGATGGCATGGTCGTGGAGGCAGAGACCGGCAAGTCCCTGCTTGACGTCGCGCACGACAACCATATCGAGATTGAAAGTGCGTGTGGTGGCGTCAATGCCTGCACCACTTGCCACTGCATCATTCGTAAAGGTTTCGACAGCCTCAATGAGGCTGACGACCTGGAAGAAGACTATCTTGATAGGGCGTGGGGGCTGGAGCCGACGTCGCGTCTGAGTTGCCAGGCGAAAGTGGGGACTGAAGACCTCACCGTTGAAATTCCGAAATATTCGCTCAACCATGCGGCCGAAGCGCCGCATTGATTCAAGGACATGTCATGAGCCTGAAATGGGTTGATGTACAAGAAATCGCTATACAACTTGCCGAAGCTCACCCTGAGGTCAATCCTCTTACCGTGAACTTCGTCAAGCTGCGCAACCTCGTAATGGCGCTGCCGGATTTTGACGACATCCCTGACCGGGGTGGCGAAAAGGTCCTGGAGGCGATTCAAGGCCTGTGGATCGAAGAAGCAGACTGAGCCGCCTTTTTACGCAGTTAGGCAATACCCAATAACCCGCGTATAATTCGCGGGTTTAATTTTTCGTAAATTACCGTTTCTGGAGTTACACCATGGCTGTTCAACGTACTTTCTCCATCATCAAGCCTGACGCTGTTGCAAAAAACGTCATCGGCGAGATCACCACTCGTTTCGAAAAAGCCGGCCTGAAGGTTGTAGCTTCGAAACTCAAGCAACTGTCCAAGGCTGAAGCTGAAGGCTTCTACGCTGAGCACAGCGCTCGTGGCTTCTTCGGCGACCTGGTTGCCTTCATGATCTCCGGTCCTGTTGTTGTTCAGGTTCTGGAAGGCGAAAACGCTATCGCTCTGAACCGTGAGCTGATGGGCGCTACCAACCCTAAAGAAGCGGCTGCCGGCACCATTCGTGCTGACTTCGCTGAGTCCATCGATGCCAACGCTGTTCACGGTTCGGACTCCGAAGCCGCTGCTGCTCGCGAAATCTCGTACTTTTTCGCTGCTACTGAAGTAACCGCTCGCTAAGCATCGGCTTAAAGAGTGAGGGTGAATCCATGACTACATCGACTGTTAAAACCAACCTGCTGGGTCTGACTCAGCCGGAAATGGAGAAATTCTTCGACTCAATCGGGGAGAAGCGTTTCCGTGCCGGTCAGGTAATGAAGTGGATTCACCACTTTGGCGTCGACGATTTCGACGCCATGACGAACGTCAGCAAGGCCCTGCGCGACAAGCTCAAGGCCATTGCCGAGGTGCGTGGTCCCGAGGTTGTCAGCGAGGACATCTCCAGCGACGGCACCCGTAAATGGGTGGTGCGCGTGGCGTCCGGCAGCTGCGTCGAGACCGTGTACATTCCCCAGGGCAAACGCGGCACCTTGTGCGTTTCGTCCCAGGCAGGCTGTGCCCTGGATTGCAGTTTCTGCTCCACCGGCAAGCAAGGCTTCAATAGCAACCTCACCGCCGCCGAAGTCATCGGCCAGGTGTGGATTGCCAACAAATCCTTTGGCAGCGTCCCGGCGACCGTCGACCGTGCCATCACCAACGTGGTGATGATGGGCATGGGTGAGCCGCTGCTGAACTTCGACAACGTGATTGCGGCCATGCACCTGATGATGGACGACCTGGGCTACGGCATCTCCAAGCGCCGTGTGACCCTGTCGACCTCCGGCGTGGTGCCGATGATCGATGAGCTGGCCAAGCATATCGACGTCTCCCTGGCGTTGTCGTTGCACGCACCGAATGACGCATTGCGTAACCAATTGGTGCCGATCAACAAGAAGTATCCGCTTAAGATGCTGCTCGAATCTTGCCAGCGTTACATGGCGACCTTGGGTGAGAAGCGTGTGCTGACCATTGAGTACACCATGCTCAAGGACATCAACGACAAGGTCGAGCACGCGGTCGAGATGATCGAGTTGCTCAAGAACACGCCGTGCAAGATCAACCTGATCCCGTTCAACCCGTTTCCACATTCTGGCTACGAGCGGCCGAGCAACAACGCCATCCGCCGTTTCCAGGATCAACTGCACCAGGCCGGCTACAACGTCACCGTACGCACCACCCGTGGTGAAGACATCGACGCCGCCTGTGGCCAATTGGTAGGGCAGGTGATGGACCGCACCCGCCGCAGCGAACGTTATATCGCCGTGCGCGAACTTAACGCCGCCGAAGATTTGCCGCAAATTGCTGTGAATCGAATCTGAGAGAGGATCTCTATGCCCTTGCGCCTTGCGCTGCTTTTACTGCTTACCGGCCTCGTTGCCGGTTGTGTTTCATCGGGCCATGACAGCCCTTTGTACACCACTAAAGGCCGTGATGAGGCGCGGGTTGCCTATGTGCAATTGGGCTTGGGGTATTTGCGTCAAGGTATGAGCGAGCAAGCCAAGGTGCCGCTGAAAAAGGCCCTTGAACTGGACAGCGCGGATGCCGATGCCAACGCCGCACTGGCTCTGGTGTTTCAGGCCCAGGCAGAGCCTGAGCTGGCCGACCGCTATTTCAGCAAGGCCCTGGCTTCCCGTCCTGCCGATCCCAGGTTGCTGAACAACTATGGCAGTTTCCTGTTCGAGCAGAAACGGTATGACCAAGCCGCCGCTTATTTCCAGCAAGCCAGCGCCGATACTCTTTATCCTGAGCGTTCGCGGGTGTTCGAGAACCTCGGGGTGACCTCGATGCGCCTGGGTCAGCGCGACAGCGCGCGTCAGCAGCTGGAAAAAGCCCTGCATCTGAACAGTCGCCAGCCACGGGCTTTGCTCGAAATGGCTGAGTTGTCTTACGAAGACAGGCATTATGTGCCGGCACGAGACTATTACGAGCGTTTTAGCCTGCTCAGCGGGCAAAATGCACGTAGTCTATTGCTCGGTGTGCGCCTGGCGACGGTTCATGAAGAACACGACACGGCCGCACGTTTTGGCCAGCAACTCGAACGACTCTATCCCGGTACGCCGGAATATCAGCAATACCTGTCGGAGCAATGATGAAAGCCGCGCACCCGGAAGATGTAGCAGCTAATCGCGTAAACCCAGGCGAAACCTTGCGTCAGGCCCGCGAAAGCAATGGTTGGTCGCTGGCGGAAGTGGCCCTCAAGCTCAATTTGACCAGCACGTCCCTGGCCAATCTGGAAGCCGGCGCGTTCGACAAGCTGCCTGGGCACACCTTTGCCCGTGGCTATATTCGCGCCTACGCCAAATTGCTGGGTATTGACCAGGCCGTGTTGGTGCAGGAATTCGACCAGTTCACCGGTACCGATGCCCAGGGCAGCAATGTCCATGGCCTTGGGCGCATCGAAGAGCCAACGCGAGTTTCCCACACGATTTTGCGGATTGTCAGCCTGTTGCTGCTGGTTGCCGTGGTCGGCGGCGGTTTCGTCTGGTGGCAAGACCAGGCCTCCCAGCGCAACAAAGACCTGACCAGCAACGCCATGGAGCACGTCGAAGTCGAAAGCGCCGATGGCACCACCCAGATTCATCCGCTGGACGAGCCGGAAGACCAGGCAGTTGCCGAAGGGCAGGCCGCACCGCAAGTGCCGGCTACGGCTGAGCAGCCGGCGCCGCAAGTGGGCACCACGCCTGCTGACACTGCGGCGGTACAGGCGCCGGTGACCCCGGCAGCACCCGTGGTTCAAGCTCCTGCGGCACCCGCACCCGCACCCGCGACGCCTGCGCCAGCCGCACCGGTAGCGCCAGCAATGTCGCCTCCGACCACCCCTGCGTTGATCGCCGGTGACGGGCGCGTACAGATCACCTTCATCGCTGACTGCTGGACGCAGGTCACCGATGGCAACGGCAAAGTGCTGTTCAGCGGTTTGAAGCGTAAGGGAGATACGCTTGACCAGGGCGGCAAGCCTCCTTTGACGCTGCGTCTGGGCTTTGCCCGTGGCGCGCAAGTGGCCTACAACGGCCAGCCTGTAGACGTGGCGCCGTTCACCAGTGGCGAGACCGCTCGCCTCAAGTTGGGACAATAGTCATGCACGGCGAATCTCCAATCAAACGTCGCGTATCGCGCAAGATCTGGGTCGGCTCGGTGCCCGTGGGGGGCGATGCCCCCATTGCAGTGCAAAGCATGACCAACAGCGACACTAACGATGTGGCCGCCACCGTCGCCCAGATCAATCGCCTGGAAGCGGCCGGCGTAGACATCGTGCGGGTTTCCGTACCGGACATGGATGCCGCCGAGGCTTTCGGCCGCATCAAGCAGTTGGTCAAGGTGCCGCTGGTTGCCGACATTCACTTCGACTACAAGATTGCACTGCGCGTGGCCGAGCTGGGTGTGGACTGCCTGCGTATCAACCCGGGCAACATCGGTCGCGAAGACCGCGTGCGCGCCGTGGTGGACGCTGCCCGTGATCGTGGGATTCCGATCCGCATTGGCGTGAACGCCGGCTCCCTGGAAAAAGACCTGCAAAAAAAATACGGCGAGCCTACCCCGGCGGCGCTGGTCGAGTCGGCACTGCGCCACGTTGAGCACCTGGAGCGCCTGAATTTCCAGGACTTCAAGGTCAGCGTAAAGGCCTCCGATGTGTTCATGGCGGTAGAAGCCTACCGCCTGCTGGCCAAGGAAATCGTGCAACCACTGCACTTGGGTATCACTGAAGCTGGCGGTTTGCGCTCAGGCACAGTGAAATCTGCGGTGGGTCTCGGTATGCTGCTCGCCGAAGGGATTGGCGATACTATCCGCATCTCCCTGGCGGCAGACCCCGTAGAGGAAGTGAAGGTCGGCTACGACATTCTCAAATCCCTGCGTTTGCGTTCCCGTGGTATCAACTTCATTGCCTGCCCGAGCTGCTCGCGGCAGAACTTCGACGTGGTGAAAACCATGAACGACCTGGAGCTGCGCCTCGAAGACCTGCTGGTGCCGCTGGATGTCGCAGTCATCGGTTGTGTGGTCAACGGGCCGGGTGAGGCCAAAGAGGCTCATGTGGGCCTGACCGGTGGTACGCCGAATTTGATTTACATCGACGGCAAGCCGTCGCAGAAGCTAACGAATGACAATCTGGTGGATGAGCTGGAAAAGCTGATCCGCGAGAAAGCGGCCGAGAAGGTCGCCGCTGACGCAGCGCTGATCGCTCGCGGCTGATTGAACGAATTTAAGGATTTGATGTGAGCAAGTCTCTGCAAGCCATTCGTGGCATGAACGACATCCTGCCGGAGCAGACGCCACTGTGGCGCTACTTCGAAAGCACTGTCGCGCGCCTGCTGGATAACTACGGTTACAAGCAGATCCGCATGCCGATCGTCGAGTTCACCGAGCTGTTCAAACGCTCCATCGGTGAAGTGACCGACATCGTCGAAAAAGAGATGTACACCTTCGAAGACCGCAACGGCGACTCCCTGACCCTGCGTCCGGAAGGCACTGCCGCGTGCGTGCGCGCCGTACTGGAACATGGCATCACCGGTGGTGGCCAAACCCAGAAGCTCTGGTACATCGGCCCGATGTTCCGCCACGAGCGCCCGCAGAAAGGCCGCTATCGCCAGTTCCACCAGATCGGTTGCGAAGTCTTCAACCTTGACGGCCCGGACATCGACGCCGAGCTGATCGTGCTGACCTGGCGTCTGTGGGGCCAACTGGGCATCCGCGATGCGGTCAAGCTCGAACTCAACAGCCTGGGTACCAGCGAGTCCCGGGGCCGCTATCGCGAAGCCCTGGTCGAATACCTGTCGGCTCACCTGGATAAATTGGACGAAGACAGCCAGCGCCGTCTGAAAACCAACCCGTTGCGCGTTCTGGATACCAAGAACGCCGACACCCAGGCCGTATTGGTCAATGCACCGAAAATGGCCGATTACCTGGACGACGAATCCCGCGTGCACTTCGAGGGCCTCAAGGCTCGCCTGGATGCCGCGGGGATTCCCTACGTGATCAACCCCAAGCTGGTGCGTGGCCTCGACTATTACAGCAAGACCGTATTCGAGTGGGTCACCGACAAGCTCGGCGCCCAGGGCACTGTGTGTGCCGGTGGTCGCTACGACGGCCTGGTCGAGCAAATGGGCGGCAAGCCGACTACGGGCGTGGGCTTTGCCATGGGTATCGAGCGACTGATCCTGTTGCTGGAAACCCTTGAACAGGTTCCCGAAGAAATTTCCCGTCAGGTGGACGTGTACCTGTGCGCTTTTGGCGAGGCTGCCGAACTCGCCGCCCTGGCCTTGAGCGAGAAGGTGCGCGACCAACTGCCGAACCTGCGCCTGCAGATCAATGCCGGCGCCGGCAGCTTCAAGAGCCAGTTCAAGAAGGCCGACAAGAGCGGTGCGCTGTACGCACTGATCCTTGGCGATGACGAATTGGCCCAGCAAGTGATAGGTTTCAAACCCCTGCGTGGCCAGGGTGAACAACAGAACGTTGCCTTTGATGCGCTCGCTGCGCACTTGGCCACCTGCGTCGTGCAGGGTTGAAGCTGTCGAACAGCCGAATTTAGCGATTAAGGAGTATTGGGGTGTCGAGTACTGATGATGAGCAACTGGCCGAGTTCAAGGACTGGTGGCAGCGTAACGGCAAGCCCCTGGTCACTGGCGGCCTGCTGGCTTTAGTGGTGGTGTTCGGCTGGCAAGCCTGGACCAAGTATCAGGCCAACCAATCCCAGGGCGCCTCGATCGTTTACCAGCAATTGCTGGAAACTACCCTGACGCCGGACGGCAAGCCTGACCCTGCACAGGTGGCAGACCTGGCTGGCAAGCTGAAAAACGAATTCGGCGGTAGCACCTACGCCCAGTACGGCAGCCTGTTCGTCGCGAAGGTCGCGGTCGATACCGGCAAGCTGGATGACGCAGCCACCGAGCTGAAGGCCATTGCCGACAAGCCGACCAACCCGACCCTGGGTGAAATCGCACGTCAGCGCCTGGCACAGGTATTGGCGGCACAGAACAAGGCTGACGAAGCACTCAAACTGCTCGACGGCGATGCTGACAAGGCATTCGTGGCCACTCGCGAAGAGCTCAAGGGCGACCTGTTGGTCCAATTGGGTCGTACCGACGAAGCCCATGCTGCGTACCAAAAAGCCAAGGCGGCGCTGTCTGATGAAGCGGCGGTCGGTGGCTTACAAATCAAGCTCGACGACTTGGCCAAAGGGGATGCGTGACGTGATCCGTTGGAAACATGCAGCATTGCTGGCTCTGGCCGTTTTGGCCGCGGGTTGCAGCAGCAACAGCAAAAAAGAACTGCCGCCTGCCGAGCTGACCAGCTTCAAGGAAGAAGTGGTCCTGCAAAAACAATGGAGCCAATCCATTGGTGACGGGCAGGGCGACCTCTACAACCTGTTGCAGCCGGCGATCGACGGCGACAACATCGTGGCCACTGATTCCACTGGCGTCGTGGTTGCCATGGATCGCATGAACGGCGACGTCAAGTGGAAGAAAGACCTCGAGCTGCCGGTTTCCGGTGGTGTGGGTGTCGGCTACGGCATGGTGCTGATCGGTACGCTCAAAGGTGATGTGGTCGCACTCGACTCCAGCACCGGCGAAGAGAAGTGGCGCGCTCGCGTGACCAGTGAAGTGCTCTCGGCGCCAGCGACCAACGGCGATATCGTCGTGGTGCAGACCCAGGATGACCGCGTAATCGGTCTGGATGCCTCCACTGGCGACCAACGCTGGTTGTACGACAGCACCCCGGCGGTGTTGACCCTGCGTGGTACCAGTGGTCCGATTGTGACCAACAATCTCGCTGTGGCTGGCCTGTCGACCGGTAAAGTAGTCGCCCTGGATACCCAGAACGGCGTGCCGGCGTGGGAAACCCGTGTGGCTATCCCGCAAGGCCGTTCCGAGCTGGACCGCGTCGTGGACATCGACGGTGGCCTGCTGCTGTCGGGTGAAACCCTCTACGTGGCCACCTATCAGGGCCGTGTTGCCGCGCTGGACCTGCAAAGCGGCCGCATCAACTGGCAGCGTGATGCTTCCAGCTATGCGGGTGTCGCCCAAGGGTTTGGCAGCGTCTACGTGAGCCTGGCCTCCGGCACCGTTGAAAGTGTCGATGAGCGTTCCACCACTGCACTGTGGAGCAACGACTCGCTGGCTCGCCGCCAACTGTCGGCACCGGAAGTCTTCTCCAGCTACGTAGCAGTCGGTGACTTTGAAGGTTACCTGCACCTGCTGAGCCAGGTGGATGGTCGCTTTGTCGGTCGCCAACGTATCGACAGCGACGGCCTGCGTGCGCGTCCGCTGGTGGTAGGTAACATGCTTTATGTGTATGGCAACGGCGGCAAGCTGGAAGCCCTGACCATCAAGTAAGAACCATGCTTGGGGTAACACCCAGGCGGCCCTGCTTTTGCGGGGCATGCGGCATCTGACGATGCTGCCCCGAGCACCAGCCGCTGCCCTGCAGCGGCTTTTGTATTTTCTGAAATAACGAAGTGGAGAGCCGCATGGTTCCCGTAATCGCCCTGGTGGGCCGACCTAACGTCGGCAAGTCCACCTTGTTCAACCGCCTGACCAGGACTCGCGACGCCATTGTCGGCGACTTGTCCGGTCTGACCCGTGATCGCCAATACGGTGAGGCAAAGTGGCAAGGGCGCTCCTACATTATTGTCGACACCGGTGGTATCTCCGGTGACGAGCATGGCATGGACGAAAAAATGGCCGAGCAGTCGCTGCTGGCCATTGAAGAAGCCGATGTCGTGTTGTTCCTGGTGGACGCCCGCGCGGGCTATACCGCCGCTGACCAGATGATTGGCGAGCACCTGCGCAAGCGCAACAAGCGTTCTTATCTGGTCGCCAACAAGATCGACAACATCGATCCTGAGGCGGCCCGTGCCGAATTCAGCCCGATGGGCCTCGGTGATGCGATCCCGGTCGCGGGTGCCCACGGCCGTGGCATCACCCAGATGCTGGAAATCGCCCTGCGCGACTTCCCCAAGGATGATGTCGAGGAAGAAGAGGGCGAGGAAGAGATCGTCGCTGAAGGCGAGGAAGCCAAGCGCATTCCTGGCCCGAGCGAAAAAGACGGTATCAAGATCGCTATCATCGGCCGCCCGAACGTCGGCAAGTCGACCCTGGTCAACCGTATGCTCGGTGAAGACCGCGTTATCGTCTACGACCAGCCCGGCACCACTCGCGACAGTATCTACATCCCGTTCGAGCGTAACGACGAGAAGTACACGCTGATCGACACCGCCGGTGTGCGCAAGCGCGGCAAGATCCACGAAGAAGTTGAAAAGTTCTCCGTGGTCAAAACCCTGCAAGCGATCAAAGACGCCAACGTGGTGATCTTCGTGATGGACGCCCGCGAAGGCGTGGTGGACCACGACCTCAACTTGCTGGGCTTTGCCCTGGAAGCCGGTCGGGCCCTGGTGATCGCGATCAACAAGTGGGACGGCATGACGCCGAGCGAGCGCGATTTCGTCAAGATCGAACTGCAGCGTCGGTTGTTCTTCGTCGAGTTCGCCGATATCCACTTTATCTCGGCACTGCACGGTACTGGCGTGGGTAACCTCTACGCCTCGGTACAGAACTCGTTCAAGTCCGCGGTCACCCGCTGGCCGACCAACCGTCTGACCCAGATCCTCGAAGACGCCGTGGGCGAGCACGCACCGCCGATGGTCAACAACCGTCGGATCAAACTGCGTTACGCCCACTTGGGTGGTGCCAACCCGCCGATTATCGTGATCCACGGTAACCAGATCGAGAAGGTGCCCAAGTCCTACGTGCGTTACTTGGAAAACACTTACCGCCGAGTCTTGAAACTGGTCGGTACGCCGATCCGTATCGAGTTCAAGGGTGGCGAG
The DNA here is from genome assembly GCF_023127755.1 of Pseudomonas sp. W2Aug9. Lineage (NCBI taxonomy): Bacteria > Pseudomonadati > Pseudomonadota > Gammaproteobacteria > Pseudomonadales > Pseudomonadaceae > Pseudomonas > Pseudomonas sp. W2Aug9. The sequence continues at coordinate 141,007 of NZ_SPKL01000037.1, forward strand.
AACCCATACGAAGGCAACAAGAACACACTGACCGACCGTCAGGTGAACAAGAAGCGTCGTTTGATGACTCACCACAAGAAGGCCGACAAGAAGCGCCGTGACAAGAAATAACGGCAGCTTTGCGTTGTAAGCGACACGCTGCAAGAGAGGGCTCCTTTGGAGCCCTTTTTTGTGCGCGACCGTTTGTGCCTTGACCCGATGCAATTGGCAGCTTAAAACTTGGGGCTCACCTGCAGGGGCCTCCGATGATCACCAGCAAGCTGCCGAATGTCGGCACGACCATTTTCACCACTATGTCGCAACTCGCCGCTGAAACCGGCGCGCTCAACCTGTCCCAGGGTTTCCCGGATTTCAATGGCCCGCAAGGTTTACTCGATGCAGTGGGCAAGCATATCGCTCTGGGTCACAACCAGTACGCGCCCATGACCGGCTTGCCCGTGTTGCGTCAGCAGGTGGCCGCCAAGATTGCTCGCAGTTATGGCGCCGCAGTCGATGCCGACAGCGAGGTGACCATCACTCCTGGCGCCACCGAGGCGATCTTCTGCGCGATCCAGGCGGTGATTCGCAGTGGCGATGAAGTCATCGTGTTCGACCCCAGCTACGACAGCTATGAGCCCTCGGTGGAGCTGGCCGGTGGTCGTTGCGTTCATGTGCAACTGAGTCTGGACGGTTTTGCCCTCGACTTCGAGCAGATCAAGGCGGCGCTGTCGCCGCGCACCCGCATGATCATCATCAACTCGCCACATAACCCCACTGGTGCGCTGATCAGCCGCGCCGAGCTGGACCAGTTGGCCGAACTGATCCGCGACCGCGATATCTACCTGGTCAGCGATGAGGTCTACGAACACCTGGTGTTCGACGGTGTGCCTCACGTCAGCATATTGGCCCATCAGGAGCTGTATCAGCGCGCCTTCGTGGTCAGCTCCTTCGGCAAGACCTATCACGTGACCGGCTGGAAAACCGGTTACGTGGTCGCGCCGCCGGCTCTGACTGCCGAACTGCGCAAGGTGCATCAATATGTCAACTTTTGCGGCGTGACCCCTTTGCAGTACGCTTTGGCTGACTTCATGGCTGATCACCCGGAGCATGTCGAAGAACTGCCGGCCTTTTACCAGGCCAAGCGCGACATGTTTTGCGACCTGCTGGGGCCGTCCCGCTTCAGTTTTACCCGGGTGAGCGGCACCTATTTCCAACTGGTGGATTACTCGCAGATTCGCCCAGACCTGGATGACGTCGCCATGTCCCTGTGGATGACCCGCGAACATGGCGTGGCGACGATACCGGTCTCGGTGTTCTACCAGCACCCACCCCAAGGCCAGCGCCTGGTGCGTCTGTGCTTTGCCAAACGCGAGGAGACGCTGCAACAAGCAGCCGAAAAGCTATGCGTGATCTGAGTGCACTGCCCAATCTGAACATCGCCCTGATCCAGACCAGCCTGGTGTGGCATGACCGTCAGGCTAACCTTGAGCATTTTGAGCTGCTGCTGGAGCAGGCCAATGGTGCGGACCTGATCATACTGCCGGAGATGTTCACCACCGGTTTCTCCATGGAGTCAGCCACCCTCGCCGAGCCGGAAAAGGGGCCGACCCATCACTGGCTCCAGGCGCAGGCAACCAAATACAACGCGGTGATCACTGGCAGCGTGATTATCCAGGCCGCCGACGGTAGCCACCGCAACCGCCTGTTGTGGGCAAGGCCGGATGGTGAGGTGCTGCATTACGACAAGCGTCACCTGTTTCGCATGGCCGGTGAGCACGATCACTACACCCCCGGCGAACGCCAGGTGCAGTTTGAGTTAAAGGGCTGGCGCATTCGCCCACTGATTTGCTACGACCTGCGCTTCCCGGTATGGAGTCGCGATGCCCAGGACACCGACTTGCTGCTGTACACCGCTAATTGGCCCGGTGCACGTCGTCAGCATTGGAACCGCTTGTTGCCGGCGCGGGCGATTGAAAACCTGTGCTATGTGGCTGCCGTGAATCGGGTAGGCACGGATGGCAAAGGATTTGCCTATACAGGCGACAGCCAGGTGCTGGATTTCCAGGGTGAAACCTTGCTGAGTGCAGGGGAGGCGGACGGGGTGTTCCAGGTGATTCTGGATGCAGCGGAGCTGGCTGCTTATCGCACCAGGTTTCCAGCGAACCTGGATGCCGATAGCTTTCAGTTTGTCTGATAAACCGCTATCGGGAGCAAGCCCCCTCCCACTTTGATTTGCGAATACATTCAAATGTGGGAGGGGGCTTGCTCCCGATAGGGCCATCAGCGCCACCATAACCCCAAAGCAAAAAGGCCCCTGGATTCACACCCAGGGGCCTTTCACATTTCAGCAGCCGATTACGCCGCTTTGGCTTCCAACTGGCTCAGCGAGCGGTTCAGCGCACTGAACAGCGCCTTGAAGCTGGCGGTGGTGATGTTTTCATCAATGCCCACACCATGCACCGGACGTTCGCCGTTCACGCGCAGTTCAATGTAGGCGGCCGCCTTGGCATTGGTGCCCGCACCGATGGCATGTTCGTTGTAGTCCATGATCTCCACGCCAATCGGCAGGCCGGCCACCAAGGCTTCCAGCGCGCCGTTGCCTTTGCCTTTCCAGTGCAGGTTGGTTTCGCCCTGGCCCTTGCCGGAAACTTCCACCTCGACAAAGCTGTTGCCGTTCTCTTCCTGCAGGCGATGGCTGACCAGCGCGTACGGGGTGTTGGCTTGCAGGTATTCACGCTGCAGCAAGGCGTAGATCTGCGGCGCAGTCATCTCAAGGCCCACGCGGTCGGTTTCGGCCTGCACAACCTGGCTGAACTCGATCTGCATACGACGCGGCAAGCTGATGTCGTATTCCTGTTCCAGCAGGTAGGCGATGCCACCTTTGCCCGACTGGCTGTTTACACGAATCACCGCTTCGTAGCTGCGGCCAATGTCCGCCGGGTCGATCGGCAAGTACGGCACTTCCCACAGCGCATCGTCTTTCTGCTGGGAGAAGCCTTTGCGGATCGCGTCCTGGTGGGAGCCGGAAAACGCGGTGTGTACCAGGTCGCCCACATAAGGATGACGCGGGTGCACCTGGATCTGGTTGCACTCTTCAACGACTTTGCGCACACCGTCGATATCGGAGAAGTCCAGTTGCGGGTCCAGGCCCTGGGTGTACATGTTCAGGGCCACGGTCACCAGGTCGACGTTGCCGGTACGCTCGCCGTTGCCGAACAGGCAGCCTTCGACGCGGTCGGCGCCGGCCATCAGGCCCAGTTCGGTGGCGGCGACGCCGGTGCCGCGATCGTTATGGGTGTGCAGGCTGATGATCACACTGTCACGACGGTTGATATGGCGACCGAACCACTCTATCTGGTCGGCATAGATGTTCGGTGTGGCGCATTCAACGGTGGCCGGCAGGTTGAGGATCATCTTGTGCTCGGGCGTCGGGTTCCACACCTCGATCACTGCGTCGCAGACTTCCTTGGCGAACTCCAACTCAGTGGCGCTGAACGTTTCCGGGGAGTATTCGAAGGTCCACTGGGTTTCAGGCTGTTGGGCGGCGTATTTGACGAACAGTTTGGCCGCGTTGACGGCGATAGCCTTGATGCCATCCTTGTCCTGGTTGAACACGATGCGGCGGAACGACGGCGACGTGGCGTTGTACAAGTGCACGATGGCCTTCTTGGCGCCGCGCAGGGATTCGAAGGTGCGTGCGATCAAGTCTTCACGGCCCTGGGTCAGCACCTGGATAGTGGTGTCCTCGGGGATGTGGTTGTCTTCGATCAGGGTGCGCACGAAGTCGAAGTCGGTTTGCGAGGCGGCCGGGAACGAGGCTTCGATTTCCTTCACGCCTACAGATACCAGGGTCTTCCAGAAACGCAGCTTTTTCGCGGCGTCCATCGGCTCGATCAGCGACTGGTTGCCATCACGCAGGTCAGAGCTGCACCAGATCGGCGCGGTGGTGATGGTCTTCGATGGCCAGGTGCGGTCCTGAATATCAATGGTCGGGAACGCGCGGTACTTCGACGACGGGTCTTTGAGCATGCTCATCGGGAAATCCTTTGTTGTAGGGGCCGAGAAAAGGCGGCCTGCCGTGAAACTGTTTTTGGGGAGAAAGCTTGGGACGAGGCAGATCGATTCAGCCTGGCAGTCGTGCGCTGACGAGGCACAGGCTGCGGTGCTGGCGAAGCTGAATGAGGGTGTGAGAGGTTTTCATAAGCTCAACCCTAACCGCAGGGGTGAAAGATGGCAAGCAGTCGATAAAAATTGAGATAAGTTCTGCTCTGCGCAGAATAAACGAGATTTTATGCTGGTTTTGAAGTTGATATCTGGTTTTAATTGCGCGCCGGTGATGGGGCGCGCAATCGCGTGTTTCAGGGTTGGAATGCGCCGATAAAGATAGCCGGGTCAACCCGTGCATCGTTCAGGCTGACGTTCCAGTGCATGTGCGGCCCCGTCGCCCGTCCGGTCGAACCCACCTTGCCCACGACCGCACCGCGCACCAGTTGCTGGCCCACCTTCACGTCGATCTTCGACATATGGCAGAACATGCTGATAAAGCCCTGGCCATGGTCGACGAATACCGTGTTGCCATTGAAGAAGTAATTGCCAACCAGAATCACCTTGCCGTTCGCGGGCGTCTTGATCGGCGTACCGGCCGGTACGGCGAAGTCGAGGCCCGAATGTGGGTTGCGCTCTTCGCCGTTGAAGAAGCGCCGCACCCCGAACTTGCTCGACAACGGGCCGTTCACCGGTTTGTCCAGCACCAGGTTGCTCGGCAGGGTGGGGCTGAAACTGCGGTAAGCCTTGAGCTGTACCGCCAACTCGCCTTCGATGCGCTTGAGCTGGGCCGGGTCAGGGTTGACCTGGCTTTTATTCTTCAGCGTGATGCGCTGTTCCGGGTACTTCTTGTAACCGACGATAAACGGCAAGTTGCGCCCGCCGCTGCTGATGCGCTCGTTACCAGGCTTGACCGTCAACGGGATACCGACGATGGCTAGCCAGTTGTCCTGTTCTTTGACCACCAGTACCGGTTTGCCTTGGTATGTGGCTTTGGGCGCCGTGGCGGCCGGTCCCAGTTCGACCACGGCCACACCACCGGGTACCGGTTTGTTCAAGGTGCGGGTGATATAGCTGTCCGCGTAGGTATTCATGGACAGGCACAGCAGCAACAAACTCAGTAGACGTGGCATCAATCAATCCAGTAGCGAAAGGGTGACGGGGGTCAGGTGATTGTCTTCCACCCGCACTTGCAGTTGACCTTCACCCAGGCGCGCGGTCAGGCGCTGGCCGGTGTGGGTTTGTGCGGCATTGCGAATCGCCTGGCCGCGTTCATCCAGCAGGATGCTGTAGCCACGGCCCAGGGTCGCCAGCGGGCTGACCACCTGCAACGTCTGCACCTGGCTTTGCAGTTGCAGGCGTCGGGCCTTGAGACCTTCGTGCATGGCTCGGGGCAGGCGTTCGGCGAGGCTGTCCAGGCGCTGGCGCAACAGCGCCAATTGGCGGCCCGGATGCTGGCCGGCGAGGCGGGTCTCCAGGCGAATCAAGCGCTCGCGACGGGTATTGAGGCCGCGCTCGAAGGCGCGGCGCATACGCATGTCCAGGTCATCCAGACGTTGTGCCTGCTGGCGCAAGCGCTCGCCCGGGTGACGCAGGCGCCGGGCCATGCCTTCCAGGCGCAGGCGGCTGTGGCTCAGGCGGTTGCGCATCAGCATCACCAGGCGCCGATGCAGGTTGTCTACCTGGCGCACCAGATGGCTGGCGTCCGGTGCCAGCAGCTCGGCGGCGGCGGAGGGCGTCGGAGCGCGCACGTCCGCCACGAAGTCGCTGATCGACACATCGGTTTCATGCCCGACGGCGCTGACGATGGGCGTGACGCAGGCGTCCACCGCTCGGGCCACGGCTTCTTCGTTGAAGCACCAGAGATCTTCCAGTGAGCCGCCGCCACGGGCCAGGATCAGCGCGTCGAAGCCGCGGGCATCGGCGAGTTTGAGCGCCCGCACGATCTGCGGGATCGCCTCGCGGCCCTGCACAGCGGTCGGGATCAGTGTCAGTTCAATGTTCGGCGCCCGGCGGCGGAACACACTGATGATGTCGCGAATCACCGCGCCGGTCGGCGAACTGATGATGCCGATACGCCGCGGGTGCGCGGGCAGCGGCACCTTGCGCTCGGCGCTGAACAGGCCTTCGGCGCTGAGCTTTTCCTTCAAGGCATCGAAGGCCAGGCGCAGCGCGCCATCGCCGGCAGGTTCCACGGTGTCGAGGATCAGTTGATAGTCGCCACGCCCCTCGAACAACGAGACCTTGCCACGCACTTTGACCGCCAGGCCGTCCTTCAACGCCTGGCGCACGCGTGCAGCGTTGTTGCGAAACAGCGCGCAACGCACCTGGGCCCCGCTGTCCTTGAGGGTGAAATACACATGGCCGGAAGCCGGGCGGGCGAGGTTGGAGATTTCGCCTTCGACCCAGATATTGGTGAACACGTCTTCCAGCAACACCCGCGCGCGGCCGTTGAGCTGGCTGACAGTCAGGACTTCGCGGTCCAGGCCCAGACGGGCAAAAGGATCTTTAATCATGGGCGGCAGTTTATAGGCATTCGTGCAGGGTTTGACAGAACTGCTCTACCAGCGCGTTCGGCGCCTGCGCGCAGGCGAGGGCCACGGTGCTATGGCAGTCCGGGTCGGCCAGGGGTAAAAAGTGCAGGTTGGCGGGGGCGATGTCCTGCATGGATTTTGGTAACAAGGCAATGCCGAAACCGGCCTGGATCAATTGCAACTGCGTGGTCTTGCGCGACATCACCCGTGCGGCCCTGGGGAAAAATCCTGCACGCATGCACAGTTCGGCCGACAGATAACTCAGCCCGCCGCGTTGGGGATGGGGGACCGAGATAAACGCTTGGTCCTTTAGCTGCGCCAACTCCACCGGCGCGTCGCTGCGTGCCAACGGATGATTCGGCGGCACCGCCAGCACCAACGGCTCCGTGTACAACGGCAGCACACGCACGCCGTCGCGCTGGCGCAGTACGGGCAAGCGCAGCAGGCCGACGTCCAGGCGACCCTCGGCGATGTCCTCCAACTGGGCTTCGGAGGAGAGCTTGGCGATATCCACCGATACTCCAGGGCAGCGCTCTAGCCAGGTGCTGATGCCGTGCAATAACGCGCCGCTCATCGGCACTGTGCTCGAGTGACTCAGGCGCAGCGTGCCAAGCTGGCCATTGCCTACTAGGGTCGCCACTTCGCTGGCCTTGAGCAACTCACTCAGCAAATTGCGCGCCCGTGGGTAGAACGCTTCACCGGCCGCTGTGAGCCGCGGTTGGCGTGCGGTGCGTTCGAACAATGGGGTTTGCAGTTGATTTTCCAGTTCCTTAATCTGCCGGCTCAAGGCCGACTGCGCCACAAACAGGCGTTCGGCCGCGGCACTGAAGCTGCCGCTCTCGGCGATTTCGACGAAGTAACGCAGTTGCCGCGTGGAGATCACGAGTCATGCCTTTTTGAGATGAGTGGCTAGCTTTGAAGATATTAGTCGCAACAGTCGCCAATGGCTAAAGTGAAGGCCATGTCCAACAAGGAATAACCCATGAGCCTGGTTGAGTTGATGAGTCAGTGGTCGTTCGGGGCTGTGGATTGGCTGGTGATCGGCCTGGGTGTGGTGCTGGCCTATGTGGTGTTTGGCATTGCCGGGTTCGGGACGGCCTTGGTCGCCGGGCCGATCCTGATTGTGTTTATGCCGCTGTCGAAGATCATCCCGTTGCTGGTGCTTCTCGACTTTGTCGCGGCGTTTGGCGGCTTGCTGCAAACGCGGCGCGATGTGAACAAACCAGAACTGTTGCGGTTGCTGCCCTGCATGGCCGTCGGCTGCAGCCTGGGCGTGTTGTTTTTGCTCAACCTGCATTCGGACCTGTTGCTGCTGTTGATGGGCCTGTTTATCAGCGCCTACGCGATTTACAGCCTGGCGGTGAAGGCGCGGCCGACTGAGCTGGCAGCGGGCTGGTCGATTCCCATGGGCACTGTTGGGGGGCTGTTTGGTGCGCTATTCGGCAGTGGCGGCTTTTTATATGCGATTTACCTGAACAGCCGTTTGCCCAAGGACGCGGCGCGGGCCACGCAAAGCGCGCTGATCAGTTGCAGCACGGTCGTGCGTTTGAGTCTGTTCCTGATTGCCGGCGTGTATGCAGATTTGCCGTTATTGATGTTGGCGGTTTGCCTGTTGCCGGCGATGGCCCTGGGGCTGTGGTGTGGACGCAGGCTGACGATGCGGCTGTCCCGTGAGGCGTTCGTTCGGTTGGTGACATGGTTGGTATTGGCCAGTGGTATTGCGCTGATCGGGCGGTATGTGAGTACTTGACCTGATTTTTTCAGGGATTAAGCTGCCGTCCTCCCGGGCGTCATCGCGGGCAAGCCCGGCTCCCACATTGGAATGCGATCAACTGTGGGAGCCGGGCTTGCCCGCGATGGCGCCAATAGCCACACCGCAGGACTCCCATGAACTCCCAAAGCATCCTTGTCCCGAAAATCTCCACCTTGCCCGTCCACGAACCCCGCGCCCGGGCGATTGTGCGCTGGCTGGTGCGCAAGAACATCATCAAGGAAGAGCTCACCACTTGCGGGCGTACCGGCAACCGCATGGGCTACGCCCTGGCCGATGGTGCCCGCGCCGTGGTGCTGCACCCTGAAGCGCTGCCGTTCAACGAGCCGGTCAATGGCCTGGAGATCATCTACAAGCGTTGCATCTACACGCCGGCCAAGGGGTTCCTTGAAGAAGCCGGCTGCCCGGAATGCCTGAAGGAAGTTGGCGAGGCGCTGTTCGAAAGCCTGGAAGACTGGATGCCTGGTCACACCGACAACTTCACCTGCCCGCTGTGTGGGCATGAAGATGACATCAACGGCTTTCTGTTCCTGCAGGAATGCGGGTTTTCCAACCTGGGGTTCATCTTCAACAACTGGGCGGAGGCGGGGTTCAAGCAGAGCTTTATCGACGAATTTGCCGATTGGTTGGACCAGAAAATGAGCTGGGTCAAAGTCGAGCTTTAATCCTTCTATCAGTATTACCAAGTTTGTCAGAGTTTTACATTGAGCCGGGCAGGGTGCATGTATATAATGGCGCGCTTCCATTTTCCCGCTCGGGAGCCCCCGCGATGCTGCGTATCAGCCAAGAAGCTCTGACATTCGACGACATTCTCCTAGTGCCCGGTTATTCCGAGGTACTTCCTAACGAAGTCAGTCTCAAGACCCGCCTAACCCGTGGCATCGAGCTGAATATTCCCCTGGTTTCCGCTGCCATGGACACCGTCACCGAAGCCCGTCTGGCCATTGCCATGGCTCAGGAAGGCGGCATCGGCATCATCCACAAGAACATGACTATCGAGCAGCAAGCTGCCGAAGTGCGCAAGGTCAAGCGTTACGAAGCCGGTGTGGTGAAAGATCCAATCACCATCGAAGCCGACGCCACCGTGCGTGACCTGTTCGAACTCACTCGCATGCACAACATCTCCGGCGTCCCGGTGCTGCACGATGGCGACCTGGTCGGCATCGTCACTTCCCGTGACGTGCGTTTCGAGAACCGCCTTGAAGTCACCGTCCGTGAAGTGATGACGCCTAAAGAGCGCCTCGTTACTGTCAAGGAAGGCGCCGACAAGAACGATGTGCGCGAACTGCTGCACAAGCACCGCATCGAGCGCGTGCTGATCGTCGATGACAAATTCGCCCTCAAGGGCATGATGACCGTCAACGACATCGAAAAAGCCAAGGCTTACCCGCTGGCCAGCAAGGATGACCAGGGTCGTCTGCGTGTTGGCGCGGCAGTCGGCACCGGTAAAGACACGGGCGACCGCGTTTCGGCGCTGGTTGCTGCCGGTGTTGACGTGGTGGTGGTCGACACCGCCCACGGTCACTCCAAAGGCGTGATCGACCGCGTGCGCTGGGTCAAGCAGAACTTCCCTGACGTGCAAGTGATCGGCGGCAACATCGCCACCGGCGCTGCCGCCAAGGCTCTGGCCGAAGCTGGCGCTGACGCTGTCAAGGTCGGTATCGGCCCTGGCTCGATCTGCACCACGCGTATCGTCGCCGGTGTGGGCGTGCCGCAGATCAGCGCTATCGCCAACGTCGCCGCTGCCCTTGAAGGCACTGGCGTACCGTTGATCGCCGACGGCGGCATCCGTTTCTCCGGTGACCTGTCCAAGGCCATCGTGGCCGGTGCTTCCTGCGTGATGATGGGCTCGATGTTCGCCGGTACCGAAGAAGCGCCTGGCGAGATCGAACTGTTCCAGGGCCGTTCGTACAAGGCTTACCGTGGCATGGGTTCGCTGGGCGCCATGTCCCAGGCGCAAGGTTCTTCCGATCGTTACTTCCAGGACTCCTCGGCAGGCGCCGAGAAGCTCGTACCGGAAGGTATCGAAGGCCGTGTGCCGTACAAAGGCACCCTGAGCGCGATCATCCATCAACTGATGGGCGGCCTGCGTTCCTCGATGGGCTACACCGGCAGCGCCGACATCGAAGAAATGCGCACCAAGCCAGAGTTCGTACGGATCACCGGCGCAGGCATGGCTGAATCCCATGTCCACGACGTGCAGATCACCAAGGAAGCGCCAAACTACCGTGTAGGTTGAGCCTTCCAGCAAAATGTTAAGTAACCGGGGCTGTTCTTGCAGCCCCGAGTTGTTTCTGATTCATTAGACGAGACTGACTTCATGGCCCTCGACATTCACGCCCATCGCATCCTGATCCTCGATTTCGGTTCCCAGTACACCCAGCTGATCGCCCGCCGCGTGCGTGAAATCGGCGTGTACTGCGAACTGCACCCGTTCGACATGGACGACGCAGCGATCCGCGAATTCGCCCCTAAAGGCGTCATCCTCGCCGGTGGCCCCGAGTCCGTGCACGAAGCCAACAGCCCGCGTTGCCCGCAAGCGGTATTCGACCTGGGCGTACCGGTGTTCGGTATCTGCTACGGCATGCAAACCATGGCCGAACAACTGGGCGGCAAGGTGGAAGGCTCCGAGCTGCGTGAATTCGGTTATGCCCGTGTGGACGTGGTCGGCAAGAGCCGCCTGCTGGACGGCATCGAAGACCACATCGACGCCGACGGCCTGTTCGGCCTCGACGTCTGGATGAGCCACGGTGACAAGGTCACCAAGATGCCGGAAGACTTCCACATTCTGGCCAGCACCCCAAGCTGCCCGATCGCCGGCATGTTCAGCGACGAGCGTCGTTACTACGGCGTGCAGTTCCACCCGGAAGTGACCCACACCAAGCAAGGCGGGCGCATCCTGTCGCGCTTCATCCTCGACATCTGCGAGTGTGAAGCCCTGTGGACCCCTTCGAAAATCGCTGAAGACGCCATCGCCCAGGTGCGCGCTCAGGTCGGTACCGACAACGTGTTGCTCGGCCTGTCCGGCGGCGTGGACTCCTCGGTAGTTGCTGCCTTGCTGCACAAGGCCATCGGCGACCAGCTGACCTGCGTATTCGTCGACAACGGCCTGCTGCGCCTGCACGAAGGCGAGCAAGTGATGGCCATGTTCGCCGAGAACATGGGCGTCAAGGTGATCCGCGCCAACGCTGAGGAGCAGTTCCTCAACAACCTGGCCGGCGAGTCCGACCCGGAGAAGAAGCGCAAGATCATCGGCCGTACCTTCATCGACGTCTTTGATGCCCAGTCCAACAAACTGGACAACATCAAGTACCTCGCCCAAGGCACCATCTACCCAGACGTGATCGAGTCGGCCGGCGCCAAGAGCGGCAAGGCCCACGTGATCAAGTCCCACCACAACGTGGGTGGCCTGCCTGAGGAAATGAACCTCAAGCTGGTAGAACCGCTGCGCGAGCTGTTCAAGGACGAAGTCCGCCGTCTGGGCCTGGAACTGGGCCTGCCGTACGACATGGTCTACCGCCACCCATTCCCAGGCCCGGGCCTGGGCGTGCGTATCCTCGGTGAAGTGAAAAAGGAATACGCCGACCTGCTGCGTCGCGCCGACCACATCTTCATTGAGGAACTGCGCAAGGCCGACTGGTACCACAAGGTCAGCCAGGCGTTCGTGGTGTTCCAGCCGGTGAAATCGGTTGGCGTTGTAGGCGATGGTCGTCGTTACGCCTGGGTTGTTGCGCTGCGTGCCGTAGAGACGATCGACTTCATGACAGCGCGTTGGGCACACCTGCCTTACGAACTGCTGGAGACGGTCAGCGGCCGTATCATCAATGAAATCGAAGGCATTTCGCGCGTGACGTATGACGTGTCGAGCAAGCCGCCGGCGACGATTGAGTGGGAGTGAGCCTCGGCGAGGTGTGAGGAAAGCCGCTGACGTGTTCAGCGGTTTTTTTTGGTCAGCATATTGGTCTTCACCCAAGGTTGTCGGATGCGGTCGGCCCGGCCAGCAATGTGCGGAATAAAACTGAGCGCGACCACTTGCTTAAGATTTTGTAAGTACGCGTATGTCGTATTCGGATTTTTTCTTGGGTTGGAGTGGGAAAAAAATGAAAAGTAAACTTGAAGAAGCTTTTCGAGAAGCGGCACACGCAGCAGACCGTGCAGTCAATGCTGCGATGCTGAAGTATGCGGACGGATTAGTTACGGATGAAGACGACATCACGGGGGCGCTGATCGGCCGGTTGGACTCTGCTTTTGACGAAAAAATTGGTGGTATCACATGGTCTTCCTCCATTCTTAGGCACCGTAAGGGGGTAGCTGCACAAGAGAAGAAGGCTGGTGCAGACATGCTGTTCCACGTCTCAATCCAGACACCGCAGCTCACCTACTCAAAGGGGGTTCTGATTCAATCGAAGAGGATTGATGAAGGTATTGCAATGCCAGTGATTGGTCATAAAGAACTTCTTGGTCAGTGCGACAAGATGCTGGATATCACTTCGGCTTCGTTCGTTTTCAACTATACGAAGTCAGGAATGCGCTGCGCATCCGCAACGAAGATTGCTGGGACAAGTAGCCGCATATTGAGCGACTCGTGCAACCTGACTTCATATCGGTTCTTCTTGGAGCTTTTCCGATGCACCACTGGAGATCGCCGCATTACTTCAGCCAAGTTTGATGATCTTCGGATACCTCAAGGCATCGCCATTAAGGGAATACTGGGCTAAGAACTGCTTCGCCGCTGACCTTGAGGGGCGTGGGTCACCCTTAGCGCACCGGGGAAGTAAGGAACAAGGATTGGAGGTGTTTGCATAACAGTAATCGGCGTCTAGTATTGACCGAACAATCTAACAGTAAATTCTCTGAAGCTTGCTTTATTACGGGCGTTTTGCATTTTCTTCTGGTAGGTCTTGGCTGGCCCGAACCGCTCTTTGCGAAGTACGGATCTAGTTTTTGACTTGTGCTCCTACTTTATATCTTAAAAAAGCAGTAGATTGGCCTTCGAGGAAAAGTTTCAAGCTTAGAATTCTAGTTGTAGGGTCTTTTTCTTCTATCCAGTCAAGGCATGATTTTAGTAAGTGCCAGGCGGCAAGAATGTCAATTTTTTTATTACTTAGCGGCATTGAGAAATCGTGTTTGACACATGTTTTCGATTGTAAGTGTTCAAATTGACAGCGAATTAGTGTGTTTTCCGCGAAGTGCTCTATAGCTCTTGATTTGGTATGTGCCCAAACTCCGAGCTCAAGCGTGAAAAGTTCAAGGCCCGTTTTTATGTCTTCTGCCTCAAGCCTTACAGTGTCTGCTAGCTGACCTTCGCTTTCGCAGGCACTTAAGGCGTTTACGACGGTAGCTTTACAGAGGTTGCTTGAAATCACTGTAACAGGGTAACTCATCTCAAGAGACAACGCTGGTGCCCTTTCTAGACGATTTGTCACCACTTTAATATTCGATGCATAGCCAGTATCAGTAGATATCTTTCGAAATTTTTCCAGGGTTTCAGGTGCATAGATATCATTTAAGGACTCTGTTAGTACGATGCCGCCTACAACCGCGCTTAGGAATCTAGCGGGTGCTTCGTACTCGTCTTGCTGATTTGGGTTCCAGCGCTGTGAGCTTTTTAGAGAGTGGTGTCTAAGCTTGCCCCGTAAGAGGATAATAAGAGTTATCTTTTCTCTGGGTGTTGTACTTTTGGTGAATAAATTTTTTAGGTGTTCCGATTCGGTGATCTGTTTGTCTTTTATTTCTAGGATTGATTGTTCAAAGTTGCTGCAAAAGATCATATTTTTGGATAGTAAGTCCACTTGTTGGGTGGTTTTGGTTTTGCCGTCACAATAGCGAGTTTCTAAAAAAAGAAACATTTGATTGTATGAGTCTATGTATCGACCTGCCTCATAGGCGATACGTCCCTCACGAAAGTGAGAAGTCGATTCGATGCGAAACTCATCAATGTCTCCAGCGCAAAATGATCTTCCTATCTGTTCGAAATCACAACATCTATTCATTGCGTCGTTTTCAATGCTGCGAAATGATTTGATATGAATTTGGCTTTGCTCTAACGGGTTTTCCGCAATGAATCGCATCTCGTAGCTGTCGAAGTCTAAATCAAATAGCTGTTGGCTGATGACGACGGCTTGCCAGTTTAATACCTTTTTCAAAGCGATTTTTACGAATTCATTGCCTCTCATATTTATTTGAGGTATGCCTGATTTTTTTGCAGGCCGTACAATCTGGGGTGCATTCTCGATGGCTACGTTGGGGAAAGAAATACATACTTTTTGAACGATATTGTCTTTTCGCTCTAGAGTAAATATGACGTCATCAATCTGTATTGGCCAACTTTCCATAACCTCAACATAATTTTTTACGCTGAAAGCAATCGTGATGATCATGGTGTTCATCCTTGATAGTTTAATGCGTGTTTGCAAAGTGGGATGTTACCGTCTTTGCCTGAGTGATCACACCTTTCTTACCACAATGCTTTGAGGGCATACGTGTGATCTAGCTCGCGCTAGGTCAGAGTGATGATCTGTCGGATGGGCGCGGCCCGTGCTACCTTTTGCTGGGAATCGGCGCGATGACATTGGTAGGGGCACATGGAACTGAGTGCGTTAAAGAAACGGCTGCAGAAACACCTTGGCGACGGCCTAGTGTTGGTCATTGGCTCCGGATTGTCTTGCGCGGAAGGCGTGCCTGGGATGGGCCCACTTGGGCGGCATCTCGTCACGCATATTCCAGCGAGCCTTTCTCCAGACGACAACAAACTGTGGGAGGATATCTATCCTCTCATTGAAACTGATGGGTTGGAGGCAGCCTTGCTAAAGCATGCTCCGACGCCATCCCTAGAGGCCGCTATTGTTCAGAGCACAGGCGATTTTATTGCTTCTGCCGAAGCGGGCATTATTTCCGAGGTGTTCAGCAACACGAGGACGCTTCGCCTGACCAGCCTTATCCCCCATTTGTTGAAGCCGGATACGGGCATTCCAATCGTTACGACAAATTATGACCGTCTTGTCGAACTTGCATGCGAGGAGGCCAAGCTAGGGGTCGATACGATGTTCTCTGGCCATTTTGCTGCGCGGCTTGACCCTCAGGAAAGCTACTGGAGCTTCTGCCGTAGCGTCAAGCTAGTGGGCAAGCATGTGCGGTATAACTTCGCTTCGAAGGCAAACGTCTTCAAACCGCACGGTAGCCTTGACTGGTATCACCGCGAAGGCAATCCGGTACGCTACGCTGGATCACTACCACTTCCTCGACTCATCATTACGCCCGGTTTAAACAAATTCAGAAGCGGTTACGAAAGTCCATTCGATAAGCATCGTGAAAAAGCAAACGATGCTATCGACAAGGCTCGCTATTTTCTCATTATTGGTTATGGCTTCAATGATGATCACTTAGAAACTCATCTGACCCCTCGTATCAAGTCAGGTGTGAAGACGGTGATTTTAACGTTTTGGCTATCTCCTAAGGCGCGGGTATTGGCCTTTGAGAACAAGAATGTGATTGCGGCAGAGCTGCACCAAGAGGGTGACACTGTCGGTACCCGCTTCATCATCGATGGAACGGAAAAATTTTATCCCAATATCAATTTTTGGGATCTAGACGGGTTTGTGAAAGGAGTTCTATCCGTATGACTGGTGCAGCGCTCGACTTTACAGATAATGACCAAATTGGACGCGTCGCCGGTGTCGACACCAGCCGCGTAGCCATTGACGTCACTAACTCCGAAATGCTGACCCGCGTTGGTATCGGGCAGCTCATTGCGATTAGGGGTGTAACGCAGGCTGAGTTCCTGATTGCGATGGCTGATCGGGTTACCCGCTCACTCCGTGAGGAGCTTCCTGACCCCGCAGATGGTGAGTTCGGAACGCTGACAGTTTCGCCTTCTGATCATATGCAAGCTTTTGTCATTGGCACATATCGAACGGTTGATGGCGACAAACCCGACACTTTTAAGCGAGGGGCAGATAGCTTCCCTCAAATTGATCGGGAGTGCTTCGTCATCGAAGCAGCCAATCTGCAACGGTTTATGGGCATCCTGGGTGCAGGCCTTTCGGAGAATGAGCGCTTAAAGCTCGGCACGTTCGTCGCCGACCGGAGCGCGGAAGCTATAGCAAGCGGCGACAAATTTTTTCAACGGCATGCTGCGATCCTCGGCAGTACCGGGTCAGGAAAGAGCTGGGCGGTTGCGCTTATTCTTGAAAGGGCAGCCAAACTCAAGTTTCCCAACATAGTGGTTTTCGACATGCATGGCGAATATCAACCACTTGCGGATAAAAGCAAAGGCGGATTTGCACAGCGGTTTCGCATCGCCGGACCTAGCGATTTAGCCGCGCCAAAGGATGATGCGTTGTTCCTCCCATACTGGTTGCTAAACCGCGACGAAATGCTGTCGATGGTCTTGGACCGAAGTGATCAGAACGCACCCAACCAAGCCTCTCGCTTTACCCGCCACGTGCGTGAACTAAAGGGAATCACCCTCGATGATTCGGGTAAGGCCAAGGTTAAAGAGACCTTTACAGTCGATTCGCCGATCCCTTATGCCGTAGCGGACTTAGTCGCTCGTTTGAAAGTCGACAATACGACGAAAGGGGTTGGGGCTAAAGGCGCCGCTGTAAAAGGCGAATGGGAAGATAAACTGACGCGTTTCATCTCCCGGCTCGAGGCAAAGCTTGACGATCGCCGATACGGTTTTATGTTCTCGCCACCACCGGAGTCGTTGGATTACGGATGGCTCGCCAAGCAGATCGTGAAACTGCTTCGCGCCGACTCAAATAACGGCATTAAGATCATTGATTTCTCCGAGGTACCGGCTGATGTGCTTCCGGTCGTTACCGGAACACTGGCCCGTCTGCTTTATGACGTCCAGTTTTGGATGAGCGCGGATGCCCGCACACCGATCACGTTGCTTTGTGATGAGGCGCACCTCTATCTGCCAGTTAAGGATGACGCTGACGCCGTTCAACGACAGGCTCTGTGGTCATTTGAACGCATCGCTAAGGAAGGTCGGAAGTATGGCTTCTCTTTACTTGTAGTGAGCCAGAGACCATCTGATGTCAGCCGCACGATTCTGTCTCAGTGCAATAATTTTCTAGCTCTCAGGTTGACGAACGACAGCGATCAGAATGTCATCAAGAGGCTTATGCCTGATTCTTTAGTCGGCTTAACGGCTATGCTTCCCCTGCTCGACACGGGCGAAGCCCTCCTGCTGGGTGATGCTGTACTTCTCCCGACGCGGATCAAACTGGATCAACCTCAAGTGAAGCCTGATAGCGCGACGCGAGACTTCTGGAGGGAGTGGGGTACGCTTATGCCCGACGAAAAGCTACTTGAGGCTGCAGTCGAGTCTTTGCGCAGTCAGTCGCGGGCAGGTGGCTAGCACTTTCTCTTGCTCCACTTACCGGCAAGTCGATGGAAATCGAAGCATGGCACTTATCATGGTATTGAGCAGGAGGAATGGCATTTATACCCATATTTTAATGGGTTAATACGGTCGATTGATAATAGAGTGGGAATGATCCTGCAATAGCAGGTGAGTGCTGAATAACAGAACCCCGGCCTGGTGCCGGGGTTTTGTGTTTTTGGGGATGTCAGTGCCTGATCAAGCAGCCTATGGTTGGCCAGGATGCACGCGAGGCATGACTCGCGCGATGTCGGAGCTTTCCGAATACCGAGGCACTCACCCAGAGTTCGAGGCGGTAGGGGAGAAGATGATCTTCCCGGATTACGCTCAGCGCCGCGCAATATCCGAAAAGTAAAACTTATCCAGCGTATGCCGCGACTCGGTGTACTCGAACTGCCTCCCGTCCTGCAAAAACGTCTGGTTACTCACCACGATCACATGGCTTTGCCCATCGAGATCCAGATGCGCCTGGTCGTCCTTGCTGCGCGGCAGGGCTTCGATGGTGCGCTGTGCATAGCTGATCTGCAGCCCCAGCGTTTGCTCGATAAACGCGTAGATCGACTGCTCGGCAATCGAGTGGTCCAGGCCGGGGATCAGGTCGGCAACGAAGTGGTTGATGTCCAGGATCACGCGCTTGCCACCGATACGTCGTACGCGTTTGACGCGGGTGATCAGCGTGCCGGGCTCGGCTTCGATGTGTTGCAGCAAAGAACCTTCCAGCGGGATTTGGGTGAACTCGACGACGTCAGTGCGTACGTCATCGCCCAGGTCGGCGTGGGTCTCGTGAAAGCTGACGATGCCGCCCAACTGGAACTCGATCGGGTTGGGCGACAACACAAAGGTGCCCTTGCCATGGATTTTTTGCGCAAAGCCACGCTCCTGCAACTGCTCGATGGCGCGTCGCACGGTGCCACGGCTGGCCTGGTAGGCGTCCATCAGTTCGGTTTCGGAGGGAAGGCGCGTACCGCGTTGCAGGCGTTCGGTGGTGATGCTGGCAAGCAGATCCGTATAGATCTGGTTGTATTTGCTCATGAGATGGCTCTGTGCCTGGCTTGCATTCAAGGCAGGAACCTTAGTGGCAGAGGTGGGGTTTGTCCATTGGATAGCCGTGCAGGTGAGGGAAAAATCTGACAGTAAGCTCCCACATATAAACAAAAGTGTAACTCGTACAGACGAGTTGTTGATTTAACTCGTACAGACGAGTACTTTTCCCTCCTCGGCGTGCTGCCAATGACTGCCACCCATAAAAACAATCACAGTGGAAAACGAGCATGAGCCACGACTATTCGTCTACTGCCCGCGAGATTCTCGAGCACCTCGGGGGCCGCGATAACCTTGAGCAAGCTGCCCATTGCGTGACCCGCCTGCGCCTGGCGCTCAAGGACCCAAGCCTGGTCAACGGCAATGCGTTGAACCAGGTCGATCTGGTCAAGGGCTCGTTCTTTACCGGCGGCCTGTTCCAGGTGGTGATCGGCCCCGGCGAAGTGGAGAAGGTCTATGCCGCCCTGCGCGAACTGACCGGCCTGGCCGCCTCAACCATTGCCGACGTGAAGAAAGCCGGCGGCGACAAGACCAACCCCATGCAGCGTCTGGTGCGGGTGTTTTCCGATGTGTTCATGCCGATCCTGCCCGCGCTGATCATCGCCGGCCTGTTGATGGGCGTGAACAACCTGATGGGCGCCAAGGGCATGTTCATCGAAGGCAAGACCCTGCTGGAGGCCTACCCGAACCTGGATGGCCTGTGGAGCCTGATCAACCTGATGGCAAACACCTCGTTCGTGTTCCTGCCGGCGTTGGTGGGCTGGTCGGCAGCCAAGCGTTTTGGCGGCAGTGAAATCCTCGGCATTGTGCTGGGCCTGATGCTGGTGCACCCCGACCTGCTCAACGCCTGGAACTACGGCAAGGCGGTCGCCGGCCTCGACGGCCAGAGCCTGCCGTACTTCGATATCTTCGGCTGGTTCCAGATCGAGAAGGTGGGTTACCAGGGGCAGATCCTGCCGATCCTGATGGCCGCCTTCGTCATGAGCGTGATCGAGAAGTGGCTAAGGGCGCGGGTACCGAATGCGATTCAATTGCTGGTCGTGCCGATCACCACCATCGTTGTTACCGGCGTGCTGGCCCTGGCGATCATCGGCCCGGTCACCCGCCACCTCGGCATCCTGATTACCGAAGGCCTGGTCACCCTGTTTGAGATTGCACCCATGATTGGCGGGGCGATTTTCGGCCTGCTGTATGCGCCATTGGTGATCACCGGTATGCACCACATGTTCCTGGCCGTCGACCTGCAGCTTATTTCGACCCAGGGCGGCACCTTTATCTGGCCAATGATCGTCATGTCCAACCTGGCCCAGGGCAGCGCCGCATTGGGCGTGTTCTACATGACCCGCAATGCGCGGGACAAAAGCATGGCGTCCACCTCGGCAATTTCGGCTTATTTCGGCATCACCGAGCCGGCGATGTTCGGGGTGAATCTGCGCTTCAAGTTCCCGTTCTACGCCGCTCTGCTGGGCTCGGCGCTGGGCAGCATTTTCCTGTCGCTGAACAAGGTAACGGCTTCGGCCATCGGCGTCGGTGGCTTGCCCGGGTTTATCTCGATTGTGCCGAGTGCGATTCCGATGTTTGTGATCGGCATGATCGTGGCGATGGTCGTGCCGTTTGCGCTGACTTGCCTGTTGAGCATGAAGATCATTCGGCCTGGCTACCGGGTCGCCTGATCAATCGCCACCGGGGGCAAGCCAGCTCCCACAGGTTGAACGCATTTCAACTGTGGGAGCTGGCTTGCCTGCGATGAGGCCAGAAGGGCCAGCACCCAACTCTACTGAAGGAACCCACCATGCAAACCTGGCAACACTCGGTGATCTACCAGATCTACCCCAAAAGCTTCCACAGCCACGCGGGTAACGCTACCGGTGACCTGCTGGGCATCGTCGACAAGCTCGACTACTTGCACTGGCTGGGCGTGGATTGCCTGTGGGTCACCCCGTTTTTGCGCTCACCCCAGCGCGACAACGGCTACGACATCAGCGATTACTACGCCATCGACCCCAGCTACGGGACCATGGCCGACTGCGACTTGCTGATCAGCGAAGCGGCCAAGCGCGGCATCAGGCTGATGCTCGACATCGTGGTCAACCACACCTCCGTCGAGCACGAGTGGTTCCAGCAGGCACGCAGCAGCCTCGACAACCCTTACCGCGACTTCTACATCTGGCGCGACCAGCCGAACAACTGGGAGTCCAAGTTCGGCGGCTCGGCCTGGGAATACGAAGCGCAGACTGGCCAGTACTACCTGCATCTGTTCGACCACACCCAGGCCGACCTCAATTGGGACAACCCCAAGGTGCGCGCCGAAGTGTTCAAGATGATGCGCTTCTGGCGTGACAAAGGCGTGGGTGGGTTCCGCCTGGACGTGATCAACCTGATCTCCAAGCCCGCCGATTTCCCCGAAGACACCAGCGACGGCCGCCGCTTCTACACCGACGGCCCGCATGTGCACGAGTACCTGCAGCAAATGCACCGTGAAGTCTTCGACGGCCATGACCTGATCAACGTGGGCGAGATGTCGTCCACCCGCCTGGAACACTGCATTCGCTACTCGAATCCGGCCTCGAAAGAGCTGTCGATGACCTTCAACTTCCATCACCTGAAAGTCGATTACCCCAACCTGCAAAAGTGGGTAAAGGCCGATTTCGATTTCCTGCAACTCAAGCAGATTCTCTCTGATTGGCAGACAGGCATGCAGGCCGGTGGCGGTTGGAACGCGCTGTTCTGGTGTAACCACGACCAGCCACGGGTGGTTTCGCGATTTGGTGATAACGGCGAATATCGCGTGGTCTCGGCCAAGATGCTTGCCACCGCGCTGCACTTCCTCCAGGGCACACCCTATGTGTACCAGGGCGAAGAACTGGGGATGACCAACCCGGGCTTTGACAGGATCGAACAATACCGCGATGTAGAAACCCTGAATATCTTCCGACTCAAGCGCGATGCGGGAGAGTCCGAAGCATCGAGCATGGCGGCGATCATGCAGAAGTCCCGCGACAACGGGCGTACGCCGATGCAGTGGAACAGCCAGGCCAATGCCGGTTTCAGTCGTGGCGAGCCCTGGATTGGCATCCCGGACAACGCCGCGCGCATCAATGTCGAAAGTCAGCTGGATGACCCGGACTCGGTGCTGCATCACTACCGAGCATTGATCGCCCTGCGGCGCCGCGAACCTCTGATCCAGCAAGGCGTTTATCGCCCGCTGCTGCAAGACCATTCCAAGGTTTGGGCCTACCTGCGTGAAGGCCAGGGCGAGCGCCTGCTGGTGCTCAACAACTTCTACGGCACGCCGTGCGAAATCCAATTGCCCGATCAGGTGATCAACGCGGCGTGCGAACAACGTTTGCTGATCAGCAACTACCCCGACTGCCCGGTGCGCACGAGCACGGTGGTGTTGCGCCCTTACGAATCGTTTGTGCTGCACCTCAAGGGCTAAGCCGCCCTACGGGCGATCGCGTCACGCAAGACAGTAAGAAATAACAATAAAAATAAAAGGAGCGCTTCATGAAAACAAAAATAAAGCTGGGTCTTATCGCCTCTTGCCTCGCTGCGCCGTTTGGCGCCCAGGCTCTGGAATTCGCCGGTTACTTGCGCAGCGGCGCAGGCACATCGACGGGCAGTGGCAAGCAGCAATGCTTCCAACTACCGGGGGCGCAAACCAAGTACCGCTTGGGCAACGAATGCGAGCAATACGCTGAGCTGGAATTACGCCAGGACCTGCTGACCCTCGATGACGGGTCGGTGTTCAGCGTCGATGCCATGGCTTCCCTCTACAACCAGTACGACCGTGCCCTGAAATTCCAGGGCGAAAACAACGGTTCGGCGCGTATGCCGCAGATGTACGCGCAATGGTCCAACCTGCCCAGCCTCAATGGCGGTTCGCTGTGGGCCGGGCGGCGTTACTACAAGCGTAACGACATCCATATTTCCGACTTCTACTACTGGAACCAGAGCGCCACCGGAGGCGGAATCGAGGACGTGCTGATCGGCGGCTTGAAATACAGCTACGCGCTGTCACGCAAGGACAACCTGTACCAGAAGGAATACGCCACCCGTCACGACTTCAACGTCGCAGGTTTCAATACCAACCCTGGCGGCGAGCTGGAGCTTGGCTTGAGCTACATCGCCAAGGCTGGCGGGCGTGACGCCAACAGCGGATGGGCGCTGACCGCGCAGCATGTACAAGCTGCATTCCTGGGGGGCAAGAACAAGTTTGCCCTCCAGTACGGCGAAGGCCCAGGTACCGGCCTGGGCTATACCGGCAATACCGCGTTGGACAGGAGCAGCAAAAGCTACCGGGTAGTGGAGTTCTTCGACTGGCAGGTGACCCCGCGTTTCGGCGGGCAAGTTGAAGCGGTGTACCAGAAAGACGTGCGCCCAGGGCGCCAGGACCAGAATTGGATCTCCCTCGGCGTGCGACCGGCATATGCCATCAGCGAGCAATTCAAACTGGTCGCTGAGCTGGGTCACGATCAGGTTGACGCCACGGGGGGCACGCGCAAGTTGAGCAAATTCACGTTCGCTCCGACCTGGTCGCCCAAAGGTCCTGAATTCTGGGCTCGGCCGGAAGTGCGGTTGTATTACACCTATGCGTCCTGGAACCAGGCGGCCAAGCGTGCGGCCAATGAGCTGGCGGCGGGTTCGGCATTATCTGATACCGGTGCCTATGGCACTGCGCGGCATGGCTCGAACATGGGTGTACAAGTCGAGTACTGGTGGAAGTAATTCGGTAGCTCCCAATGATCTTTAAAAAACACAACAACAGGTGAAGTCATGACCCCATCTAAACCCCTGACACTGCTGGCGCCCCTGTCCGGGGTCCTGCTGGCGCTGGATCAGGTACCCGACCCGGTATTTTCCGGTCGCGTGATCGGCGACGGGCTGTGCATCGACCCGACCTCGCAGACGCTCTGCGCGCCGTTGGCCGGGGTGATCAGCAACATTCAGGACAGCGGTCATGCGGTCAGTGTCACCGACGACAACGGCGTGCAGGTGTTGCTGCATATCGGTCTGGACACCGTGAACCTGGCTGGCCAGGGTTTCACCCGTCTGGTCGAGGAAGGCCAGCGGGTGGAGGCTGGGCAGCCGCTGATAGAGTTCGATGCCGACTATGTGGCGCTCCATGCACGCAGTCTGCTGACCTTGATGCTGGTGGTGAGCGGCGAGCCGTTTGAGCTGTTGGTGGCAGACCGGGCGTTGGTCGAGGCCGGCCAGCCACTGTTGCGAGTATCGCCCGGGCAGGTATCTGCCGAGTTGGATGAGGAGGAGGGTAACGCGCTGTTCTCCAAGCCACTGACTGTGCCCAACGCTCATGGCTTGCACGCCCGGCCTGCGGCGGTGCTTGCCCAGGCGGCGAAAGGGTTCAACTCGAGCATTTACCTGCACAAGCAAACCCAGAGTGCGAATGCCAAGTCCCTGGTGGCGATCATGGCGTTGCAGACCTGCCAGGGCGACAGCGTGCAGGTGAGCGCGGCGGGCGGAGATGCCGAGGCGGCGATCCAGGCCCTGGTGGCGTTATTGCTCGACGGCTGTGGCGAGACCTTGCCGGTAGCGGTCGAGAAAATCAACACGCCCGCCGCGCCGGCATCTTCGGCCACCGTGTTGCGAGGTGTCTGCGCATCGCCGGGCTCGGCGTTCGGCCAGGTCGTCCAAGTGGCTGAGACGGCGCTCGATATTCCCGAAGCTGGCGCCGGAGAAACCTTTGAGCGGGCCGCATTGGCGCGTGGCCTACGGGCGGCAAGCGAGGCGCTGCAAGACTTGCAAGCCAAGGCGGCCGGCAGTGCCCAAGCCGAAATTTTCCGCGCTCATCAGGAATTGCTCGAAGATCCAACCCTGCTTGAACAAGCCTATAGCCTGCTGGCCGAGGGCAAGAGTGCCGCCTTTGCCTGGAACCGCGCCACAGTGGCGACCGCCCGACTCTTCGAGGGCTTGGGTAAGGCACTGCTCGCTGAACGTGCAGCGGACTTGGCCGACGTTGGTCGGCGCGTGCTCAAGTTGATCCTGGGCGTGCCCGAGCGATCCATGGAGCTGCCGGAGTGCGCCATCCTGGTCGCCGAGCAACTGACACCCTCACAAACCGCCGGCCTGGATACCGGTAAAGTCCTGGGCTTCGTCACGGTCGCCGGTGGCGCTACCAGTCATGTGGCAATCCTTGCCCGCGCGCTGGGCCTGCCCTCTGTTTGCGGGGTGCCGAGCCAGGTATTGGCCCTGGCCAACGGCAAACGGGTACTGCTCAATGCCGACAAAGGCGAGCTGCATCTGGAGCCGGACCTGGCTGAAATCGAACAATTGCAGGCGGTTCGCCAACAGCAAAAGCTGCGACTGCAACGTGAGGTGGCACAGGCCTCACGGGCGGCGGTCACCCGCGATGGGCATCACGTTGAAGTCACCGCCAATGTCGCCTCGTTGCAGGAAGTGGAGCAGTCCCTGACCCTGGGCGGGGAAGGCGTGGGCCTGCTGCGTTCGGAGTTCCTCTACCTGGACCGTAACCGCGCCCCGAGCGCCGAAGAACAGGCTGGCACTTACAGCGCCATCGCTCGCGCCCTGGGCACCGAGCGCAATCTGGTGGTGCGCACCCTGGATGTGGGCGGCGACAAACCCTTGGCCTATGTGCCGATGGAGAGCGAGACCAACCCGTTCCTTGGCCTGCGCGGTATTCGCCTGTGCCTGGAGCGCCCCGAACTGCTGCGTGAACAGCTGCGCTCGATCCTTGCCAGTGCAGGCTTGGCGCGACTGCATATCATGTTGCCGATGGTCAGCCTGCTGTCGGAGCTGCACCTGGCGCGCAAGATGCTCGAAGAAGAGGCATTGGCGCTTGGGCTGACCGAGTTACCGAAGCTGGGCATCATGATCGAAGTCCCCAGCGCAGCGCTGATGGCGGATGTGTTTGCGCCCCATGTGGATTTCTTCTCCATCGGCACCAACGACCTGACCCAATACACCCTCGCCATGGACCGCGACCACCCGCGTCTGGCCAGCCAGGCCGACAGTTTCCACCCGGCGGTACTGCGCCTGATCGACATCACGGTCAAAGCGGCCCATGCCCACGGCAAGTGGGTGGGGGTATGTGGTGCGCTGGCCTCCGAAACAGTGGCAGTGCCGGTATTGATCGGGCTCGGTGTGGATGAGCTGTCGGTGAGCGTGCCGCTGATCCCGACCATCAAGGCCACCGTGCGTGAGCTGGACCTGCACGACTGCCAGATCATCGCCCGCCAGGTGCTGGGCCTGGAAGAAGCCAATCAAGTGCGTGAGGCCCTGCGGCTGTACCACGCGGCTACCGTTGAAACCTCATCTGTCGTGGAGCACTGAGCATGTTCGAGAAATTGCAGCGGGCGTTCTGGAAAGCCCTGACGCCTGATTTGGTGGCGGAGACGGTTGCCGCACCGACACCGAGCCTGTTGTCGGCCGAGGTGCTGAGTGCATTGGGCGGGGAGGGGAACGTTACTTCACAGAAGCGCGTGGCGCTGACGCGTGTGAGGGTGCAATTGAAGGAGGTGGGTGGGTTGGATGAGTCGGCGTTGAAGGCTGCCGGTGTACCCGCAGTGATGGTACTGGCGGGCGGCGTGGTCCATCTGCTCACCGGCCTATAAAGGCTACGATGATCAAATGTGGGAGCCGGGCTTGCCCGCGATAGCAGTGTGTCAGGCGCCGAATACCTTGACTGTCAGGCCGCCATCGCGGGCAAGCCCGGCTCCCACAGGGATTTGCAGTGTGCGGGCTGTCGTGATCAGAGTTGAGGGCTGTCCTGCGACGGCTTGGTCTTGTCCACACCCGGCACATGCAGGTTGCCTTCCACCACCTGGTTGCCTTCCAGCTGCGGCTGGGTCACCCAGGTAAGAATGTCGTAGTAACGCCGGATGTTCGCCACAAAATGCACCGGCTCCCCGCCACGCGCATAACCATAGCGGGTCTTGCTGTACCACTGCTTCTGCGACAAGCGCGGCAGCATCTTCTTCACGTCCAGCCACTTGTTCGGGTTCAGGCCTTCTTTCTTGGCCAGGATACGTGCATCGTCCAGATGACCGGTGCCGACGTTATAGGCGGCGAGGGCAAACCAGGTGCGGTCGGGCTCGGCGATCTTGTCGTCCAGCTCATCCTTGATCCTGGCCAGGTACTTGGCGCCGCCCATGATGCTCTGCTTGGGGTCCAGGCGGTTGGACACGCCCATGGCTTGGGCGGTGTTCTGGGTCAGCATCATCAGGCCGCGCACGCCGGTCTTGGAGGTGACCGTCGGTTGCCACAGCGATTCCTGGTAGCCGATGGCTGCCAGCAGCCGCCAATCGACTTTCTCTGCCTTGGCATAGGCACGAAAGTGCTTCTCGTACTTGGGCAGGCGTTGTTGCAGATGCTGGGCAAAGGTATAGGCGCCCACATAGCCGAGTACGTCGACATGTCCGTAATAGCGGTCTTTCAGACGCTGCAACGTGCCGTTCTTCTCGACCTTGTCCAGGTAGCTGTTGATTTCGTTGAGCAGGCTGTTGTCGTCGCCTGCCGCCACGGCCCAGCTTTGGTTGCTGGCATTGCCGAGGTCGAACGCCACGCGCACATTGGGAAAGTACACCTGGTTCATGGCGACTTCGTTGGAGTCCACCAGGGTCAGGTCGATCTGCCCCTCGTCGACCATGCGCAGCAGGTCGACTACTTCAACGGCGTCGGACTCTTCGTATTCGATTGCAGGATTCTGTTTCTTCAGCGCCGCAAGCTGTTCGGCGTGGGTGCTGCCCTTGAGCACCATGATCTTCTTGCCCGCCAGATCGGCTGCATTGGTGGGGCGTGATTGGCCGTTGCGATAGATGATCTGCGGGGTCACTTCCAGGTACGGGTGGGAAAAACGCACCTGCTGCTGGCGCTGTTCGCTGCTGACCAGGCCGGCGGCGGCCAGAACCGGGCCGTTGGGTTTGCCCAGCTGACCGAACAGGTCATCGAGGTTGTCGGCGGTCTCGATTTCCAGCTTCACGCCCAACTCGTCGGCAAAACGCTTGACCAGTTCATATTCGAACCCGGTCTCACCGTTACGGTCCTGGAAATACGTGGCCGGACTGTTCCGGGTGACCACCCGCAATACGCCATCCTCCTTGATTCGCTCAAGCGTGCTGGGCTTATCAACACAGGCACTGAGCGTCAGGAAGAGCAGGGTGGCGATGAGCCATTTGACCCATCGCGGGCGCAAAACAGTTGGGGAGAACATCTGCGCAGTATACGCAAACGGCCCGTGGCGCCATATCTCGACAGCGCTGCACTTGTCTGCTAGCGCGGTTAAAACTGTGCTGCAGCCCGCAGAAACGCGGCCTGGAGCGCCATTGTGACGGTTAAAATAACTGCCCTCGACACCGCGGATTTCCTGCCGATGCCGTGCAAACCCTGCCAACTGACGTTCGGCAGCGGCCACCGGTGCCGTTTCGGGTGCCGTTGGCGAAGGTTTACGCTAGAATGCACGGCCTCAAAGCACACCCCTTCCCGAGGCTGTCCCGAAGATGTTGATCCTGCGCGGCGCTCCTGCCCTTTCTGCCTTTCGCCACAGCAAACTCCTTGAGCAACTGAGCCAGAAGGTTCCAGCTGTTACAGGCCTGTACGCTGAATTTGCTCACTTCGCCGACGTTACCGGCGTCTTGACCGCCGACGAACAGCAAGTGCTGGCACGCCTTCTGAAGTACGGCCCAAGCGTTCCCGTTCAAGAGCCGACTGGCCGCTTGTTCCTGGTTCTGCCGCGGTTCGGCACCATCTCGCCCTGGTCGAGCAAGGCCAGTGACATCGCCCGCAACTGCGGCCTGGATAAAATCCAGCGCCTGGAGCGTGGGATCGCCTTTTACGTCGCTGGCCAGTTCAGCGATGCCGAAGCCGAGCTGATCGCCAGCAGCCTGCATGACCGCATGACCCAGATCATCGTCAGCCAGCTGGAGCAGGCTGCCGGCCTGTTCAGCCACGCTGAGCCCAAGCCGCTGACCGCGATTGACGTGCTCGGCGGCGGCCGCGCCGCCCTCGAGAAGGCCAACACCGAGCTGGGCCTGGCCCTGGCCGAAGACGAGATCGACTACCTGGTCAACGCCTTCACCGGCTTGAAGCGCAACCCCCACGACATCGAACTGATGATGTTCGCCCAGGCCAACTCCGAGCACTGCCGTCACAAGATCTTCAACGCCAGTTGGGATATCGACGGCCAAAGCCAGGAAAAAAGCCTCTTCGGCATGATCAAGAACACCTACGTGATGCACAGCGAAGGCGTTCTGTCGGCTTACAAGGACAACGCCTCGGTCATCGTCGGCTCCGTCGCCGGTCGCTTCTTCCCGGACCCGGAAACCCGCCAGTACGGCGCGGTGCAGGAGCCGGTGCACATCCTGATGAAGGTTGAAACCCACAACCACCCGACCGCGATTGCCCCGTTCCCGGGCGCAGCCACCGGTTCCGGCGGCGAAATCCGTGACGAAGGCGCCACCGGCCGTGGCGCCAAGCCCAAGGCGGGCCTCACCGGTTTTACCGTGTCCAACCTGCAGATTCCGGGCTTCGAACAGCCGTGGGAAGTGCCGTACGGCAAGCCTGAGCGCATCGTCACCGCGCTGGACATCATGATCGAAGGCCCCCTGGGCGGCGCCGCGTTCAACAACGAATTCGGGCGTCCGGCGCTGACCGGTTACTTCCGTACCTTCGAACAATCCATCACCACCCCGCGTGGCGATGAAGTGCGCGGTTACCACAAGCCGATCATGTTGGCCGGCGGCATGGGCAACATCCGTGAAGAACACGTCAAGAAAGGCGAGATCCTGGTCGGCTCCAAGCTGATCGTGCTCGGCGGCCCGGCGATGTTGATCGGCCTGGGCGGCGGCGCGGCTTCCTCCATGGCCACCGGCACCAGCTCGGCAGACCTGGATTTTGCTTCCGTACAGCGCGAAAACCCTGAGATGGAACGCCGCTGCCAGGAAGTCATCGACCGTTGCTGGCAATTGGGCGACAAGAACCCGATCAGCTTCATCCACGACGTCGGCGCCGGCGGTTTGTCCAACGCCTTCCCGGAACTGGTCAACGATGGCGACCGCGGTGGCCGTTTCGAACTGCGCAACATTCCAAACGACGAGCCGGGCATGGCCCCGCACGAAATCTGGAGCAACGAATCCCAGGAACGCTACGTGTTGGCGGTCGGTCCTGAAGACTTCGCACGCTTCCAGGCCATCTGCGAACGTGAGCGTTGCCCGTTTGCCGTGGTCGGCGAAGCCACTGCCGAGCCGCAGCTGACGGTTACCGATAGCCACTTCGGCAACAGCCCGGTAGACATGCCGCTGGAAGTGCTGCTGGGCAAAGCCCCGCGCATGCACCGTTCGGCGGTACGTGAAAACGAACTGGGCGATGATTTCGACCCAAGCACGCTGGAGCTGGCCGACAGCATTGAGCGCGTGCTGCACCACCCGGCCGTGGCGAGCAAAAGCTTTTTGATCACCATCGGCGACCGCACCATCACTGGCCTGGTTGCCCGTGACCAAATGGTTGGCCCATGGCAGGTGCCGGTGGCCGACGTTGCCGTCACCGCCACCAGCTTCGACGTGTATACCGGTGAAGCCATGGCCATGGGCGAGCGCACGCCGCTGGCCCTGCTGGACGCACCGGCGTCGGGCCGCATGGCCATTGGTGAAACCCTCACCAACATCGCCGCCTCGCGTATCGGCAAGCTGTCCGACATCAAACTGTCGGCCAACTGGATGTCCGCTGCCGGCCACCCCGGTGAAGATGCGCGCCTGTACGACACCGTCAAGGCTGTCGGCATGGAGCTGTGCCCGGAACTGGGTATCACCATTCCGGTGGGCAAGGACTCCATGTCCATGGCCACTCGTTGGAATGATGAAGGCACCGACAAGAGCGTCACCTCGCCACTGTCGCTGATCGTCACCGGTTTCGCACCGGTCACCGACATCCGCCAGACCCTGACCCCGCAACTGCGCATGGACAAGGGCACCACCGACCTGATCCTGATCGACCTGGGACGTGGCCAGAACCGCATGGGTGCCTCGATCCTGGCGCAGACCCATGGCAAGTTGGGCAAACAGGCACCGGACGTCGATGACGCCGAAGACCTGAAAGCCTTCTTCGCCGTGATCCAGGGCCTCAACGCCGACGGCCACCTGCTGGCTTACCACGACCGTTCCGACGGTGGTTTGCTGACCAGCGTTGTCGAAATGGCCTTCGCCGGTCACTGCGGCCTGAATATCGTGCTCGACAGCGTTGCCGAGGATGCTGCCGAAATCAACGGCATCCTGTTCAACGAAGAGTTGGGCGCCGTGATTCAGGTGCGTCAGGACGCTACCCCTGATGTACTCGCCCAGTTCAGCGCTGCCGGCCTTGCCGAATGCGTGGCGGTGATTGGCCAGCCGATCAACAACGGCGAAGTCAATATCTCGTTCAACGGCGACACGGTCTTTACCGGTCAGCGCCGCTTGCTGCAACGCCAGTGGGCCGAGACCAGCTACCAGATCCAGCGCCTGCGCGACAACGCCGACTGCGCCGAGCAGGAATTCGACGTGATCCTGGAAGAAGACAACCCGGGCCTGAGCACCATGCTCAGCTTCGACGTCAACCAGGACATCGCCGCGCCTTACATCAAGAAGGGCATTCGCCCACAGGTTGCCGTACTGCGTGAGCAGGGCGTCAACGGTCAGGTGGAAATGGCCGCGGCGTTCGATCGCGCCGGTTTCAATGCGATTGACGTGCACATGAGCGATATCCTCGCCGGTCGCGTTGATCTCAACGAGTTCAAAGGCCTGGTGGCCTGCGGTGGTTTCTCCTACGGCGACGTGCTGGGTGCCGGTGAAGGCTGGGCCAAGTCGGCCCTGTTCAACAGCCGTGCTCGCGACGCGTTCCAGGGCTTCTTCGAACGCAACGACAGCTTCACCCTGGGTGTGTGCAACGGTTGCCAGATGATGTCCAACCTCAGCGAACTGATCCCGGGCAGCGAGTTCTGGCCGCACTTTGTGCGCAACCGTTCCGAGCAGTTCGAAGCCCGTGTCGCCATGGTGCAGGTGCAGGAGTCCAACTCGATCTTCCTGCAAGGCATGGCCGGTTCGCGTATGCCAATCGCCATCGCCCACGGTGAAGGCCATGCCGAGTTCGCCAGCGAAGAAGCGCTGCTTGAAGCCGACCTGTCCGGCACCGTGGCCCTGCGTTTCGTCGACAACCACGGCAAGGTCACCGAAAGCTACCCGGCCAACCCGAACGGCTCGCCACGCGGCATTACCGGCCTCACCAGCCGCGACGGCCGCGTGACCATCATGATGCCGCACCCGGAGCGCGTATTCCGCGCCGTGCAGAACTCGTGGCGCCCGGAAGAGTGGAACGAAGACGGCGCCTGGATGCGCATGTTCCGCAACGCTCGCGTGTGGGTGAACTAAGGCCGTGTACAAGCTCGCCTTCTTTGTGCCCGACAGCCATGTAGAGACGGTGAAAACCGCCGTCTTCGCAGCCGGCGGCGGGCGCATCGGCGACTACGACAGCTGCGCCTGGCAAGTGCTGGGCCAGGGCCAATTCCGCGCGTTGGACGGCAGTCAGCCGTTTATCGGGCAGGTCGGCCAGGTTGAAGTGGTTGAGGAATGGAAGGTTGAGCTGGTGGTGGCGGATGAGTTGATTGTGGCTGTTGTGGCTGCTCTCAAACTTAGCCACCCGTATGAGACACCGGCGTATGAGGTGTGGCCGTTGGCGGATTTTTGATCGGCTGGCTGCATAAACAAGAAACCCGCTGGGCCAGTTTGGTCAGCGGGTTTTTTGTTGGCTGTAAGTGCCAATCGCAGGCAAGCCAGCTCCCACATTTGACCCCGTTGTCAGACCGTACATCAATCCCATGTGGGAGCTGGCTTGCCTGCGATGGCGTCGGTGCAAGCGCCTCAGAACTTTCCGACAAGCCTTTCAGGTTGTCCGTCGGAACTCGCACAACTAACCTTCTCGAGTCGCTGCCAATTCAGTGACCGGGACTGCAAGCCTGAAAAATCACTAGGAGCCTATTCCATATGGAGTTTAATGATGATCAGCGACAACTTGCTAACTGGTTCAATCTCATCTCAAGCCGAGTCCCGCCAAGCTGGTGATTTACCGTCCGACCAGATCTTCACCGTAATACCCAGTCTGAACAGCGAAACCCTGCTCGCCAATGCTTCCCAAGACCTGGCATCCGTACAGGCACTGGCGGGTAATCTGGCTTTTGATGTCGATGGCCCCCAGCGTGATGTCGTGCTGGGCATTCATCGGATGGTAGAGGGCATTCAGTTGATGGTGGATCGGGTGCTGGATTTAGTTGAGGTGCCTGAGCAGAAGTAATCAGGCGCCTGTAAGGGCCAATCGGGAGCAAGTCGAATCGTCGCACCGCCCCTCCCACATTTTGAATTGTGAATACGTTCAAATGTGGGAGGGGCGGTGCGACGATTCGACTTGCTCCCGATGAGGCCAGAAAAGCCACTACAGCTCTAAACCCTGGCGCCGACCTCACGGCCACTGACCAACCGCTCCAACGCCTCACCCAAGCCAGAGGCCTTGTCACCAACCAACAAGTGCCAAACACCGCTCTCAAGCTGACTCACACCTTGGCAACCGAGCGCAGTGAGCTGAGCTTCAGACAACCCCGAATCATCCCCCAACTCCACCCGCAACCGGGTCATCGCCACAGCTTCCAGCTGGCGCAAATTCCCTCGGCCACCCAGCGCATTCAGCCATTGCTCGGCCTCCTGCACATTCACCGTCACGGGCTTGCCCACAGGCGCAACCGCTACAGGCGCTGCAGCAACAAACCCCGGCATCGCCAAGCGAATTTCATCAGCAATGCTATCGGCCATCGGCCCAACCACCACCTGCAAACTCCCGCCGTTACCCGGGCGCACTACAGCCATGGCGCCCAGTGCTTTCAGTTCAGCATCCACCGCCTTGTTGCGATCAACCATGTCCAACCGCAGCCGCGTGGTGCATGCACCCACACTCAGCAAGTTCTCAGCACCACCCAACGCCTGGATATAAGCCGTAGCACGCTGGTTATCACTCATCGCTTCAGCCTGCACCACCTGGATATCTTCACGCCCCGGCGTCTTCAGGTTGAAGCGGCGGATGCAGTAGCTGAACACGCTGTAGTAGATCACCGCGTAGGCCAGGCCCACCGGCACCACCAGCCAGCCATTGGTGGACTTGCCCCAGCCCAGCACCATGTCGATAAACCCACCGGAGAAGGTAAACCCGAGGTGGATGTTCAGCATGTTGGTGACTGCCATCGACAGGCCGGTGAGCAGCGCGTGAATCAGGTACAGGAACGGTGCCAAGAACATGAACGCAAATTCAATCGGTTCAGTCACCCCGGTCAAAAACGAAGTCAGCGCCATCGACAGAAAGATCCCGCCCATGACTTTACGGCGCTCTGGCAACGCATTGCGGTACATCGCCAGGCACGCAGCCGGCAAGCCGAACAGCATCACCGGGAACATGCCGGTCATGAACTGGCCGCCTTTGGGGTCGCCGGCAAAGTAGCGCGTCAGGTCGCCCGTGACCACCGCGCCGGTTACCGGGTCGGTGAAGCTGCCGAACACGAACCACGCCATATTGTTGAGGATGTGATGCAACCCGGTGACGATCAGCAGGCGGTTGAACACGCCAAACACGAACGCACCCAGGCTGCCGCTTTCCATCAACAACACGCCAAAGCTGTTGATGCCGTGCTGGATCGGCGGCCAGATCAGACCGAAGATCACGCCCAGGCCCACCGCCGAAAACCCGGTGACAATCGGCACAAAGCGTCGCCCACCAAAGAACGCCAGGTACTCCGGCAGCTTGATGTCCTTGAAGCGGTTATACAGCCCGCCCGCCATCAGGCCACTGGCGATACCGGCGAGCATGCCCATGTTGATGGTGGTATCCATCACCTTGAGGGTCGAGATCATCACCAGGTAGCCAATCGCCCCGGCCAGGCCGGCGGTGCCGTTGTTGTCGCGGGCAAAGCCCACGGCGATGCCGATGGCGAAGATCAGCGCCAGGTTGGCGAAGATCGCCTGCCCGGCATCGTGCATCACCGCGATGTTGAGCAAGTCGGTGTCGCCCAGGCGCAGCAAGAGGCCGGCGATTGGCAGGATCGCAATCGGCAGCATCAGCGCGCGGCCCAGGCGTTGCAGGCCTTCGATAAAGTGTTGGTACATGGCGTGTCTCCCTATTCTTGTTGTTTTCAGCTCAGCGGCCAGTGGTGTTGACAGGCTTGGCGAACGGCCTTGGCGCTGCTCAGGTCGAGCAGCTCAAGGCTCAGTTGCCGGCATTGCGCCGCGTCCAGGTGGCGGACGCGGTCCTTGATTTCGCCGATCTGCGGCGGGCTTACCGACAGCTCACTGACCCCCAGGCCGACCAGTACTGGCGTGGCCAGTGGGTCAGACGCCAAGGCACCGCACACGCCGACCCAACGCCCGTGTTTCGCCGCACCGGTGCAGGTTTGGGCGATCAGCCGCAGCAAGGCAGGATGCAGCGCATCAACGCGGGCGGCCAAGCCTGCGTGGTCGCGGTCCATCGCCAGGGTGTACTGGGACAGGTCATTGGTGCCGATGGATAAAAAGTCCGCGTGTTCGGCCAACTGCTCGGCCATCAGCGCGGCGGCGGGCACTTCGATCATCACGCCCAGCTCGGGGCGCTGCGTCAGCTCCAGCTCCACGCACAGTTCATCCAGGCGCTGGCGAATCTGTAGCAGTTCATCCACCTCGCTGACCATCGGCAACAGGATGCGGCAGCGCGCCAACGGCGAGACTTGCAGCAGGGCGCGCAGTTGCTGGTCGAGCAGTTCAGGGCGCACCTGGGCCATGCGAATACCGCGCAGGCCCAGCACCGGGTTCGCCTCGACGGGCAGCGGCAGGTAATCGAGCTGCTTGTCGCCACCCACATCGATGGTGCGGATGATCACCGACTTGTCACCCATGGCATCCAGCACGGCCTGATAAGCTTGGCGTTGCTCCTGCTCATCCGGCGCGGTACGGCGGTCGACGAACAGAAATTCAGTGCGCAGCAGGCCGACGCCATCGGCGCCGTTGTCAAACGCCATTTGGGCTTCGGCGCTGGAGGCGACATTCGCCGCGACTTCAACCGTCACGCCGTCGGTGGTGAGTGCCGGTTGCCGGGCTTGGGCCTGTTGTTGCTGGCGTCGTAATTTCTGTGTTTCGCGAATCTGGTGAACTTCGGCGTGGCGCGCTTCACTGGGGGCCAGTTCCAGGCGGCCGTTGGCGGCATCGAGCACTACCCGTTGGCCTTGGGGCACATCAAGCACTTCATTGCCCAGGGCGACGAGACACGGCAGGCCTTTGCCCCGGGCCAAAATCGCCACATGGGAGGTCGCACCGCCTTCGGCCATGCAGATGCCAGCGGCGTGTTGCGCGCTCAGTTGCAGCAAGTCCGAAGGTGTCAGCTCATGGGCACTGACAATCGCCCCCGCCGGCAATTCGAAATGCCAGGCTTCACCCAGCAACGCACGCAGCACCCGTTGTTGAAGGTCTCGCAGGTCATTGGCGCGCTCGGCAAACAGTGGTTTGCCCAACGCCAGCAGCACGGCGCATTGGGCCTGGATCGCATCACGCCAGGCGTGGGTGGCGGCGCTGCCTTGTTCGATGGCAGCGGTGGCTGCGTCGAGTAATGCCGGGTCTTCCAGCAGGGCGAGGTGGGCGGCAAAGATCTCTTCTTCTTCGACGTTTTTGCGTTGGCGCGCTTGGTCCAGCGTATTGCGGATTTCGCCGCGCACTTGCTCAAGGGCGGCATCCAGGCGTTGCAGTTGTTCGTCGACGCTATGATTGCCGCTGTCTTGCGGCAGTTCGATGCCCGTCAGGCGGAACAATGGCCCACATACCAGACCGGGTGCCGCGCATACGCCTTGCAGCACATTGGCTTCGGTATTCGCCCGGCGTGGCGTGGCGGCGACTGGTGCGTGGTGTTCCTCGTGAACCGCCACCGACAACGCGGCGACCAGGGCCTGCAACGCCGCCTCGCAATCTTTGCCACGGCAGGTCACCCGTACCTCGTCACCTTCGCCAATACCCAGCCCCATCAGGCCGATCAGGCTGTCGCAAGCCGCGGTCTTATCACCGAAGTGCAGCTGCGATTGGCTGCTGAAGCCCTGGGCAGTCTTGCGGATCAGCGCGGCAGGGCGCGCATGCAAGCCGCCACGGTGGGTGATGCGCACCGTGGCGCTCACTTGCGCGACCGAGTTATCCACAGCGGTTTGAACCGGCGCGGATGTGCGCAGGGCGATGCGCACCAGCGCTTCACCGACCTTCACTGTCTTGCTCGCAATCGGTTGCAGCTCGAAGCGCTCACTGTTGGTCAGGATGATCAGGCTCACCAGGCTTTTGCACTGGCGCGCAATGCGGTCCAGGTCAAACTGCACCAACGGCTGGCCCTCGCTCACCCGTGCGCCATCCTTCACCAGCAAGGCAAAGCCTTCGCCATTGAGCTCCACGGTGTCGATGCCCACGTGCATCAGCACTTCGGCACCGTTGTCGGCGCGGATGGTCAGCGCATGCCCGGTGCGGGCGACGTGGATGATCACGCCGTCACAGGGCGCATGCAGGCAATCGTTCAACGGGTCGATAGCGATACCGTCGCCCATGGCGCCGCTGGCGAACACTTCGTCGGGGACGCGGTTCAGGGCCAGCACCGGCCCACTCAAGGGGGCGCTAAGGGTCAATGGATTATTGTTGTTGGGCATGGGCACGGTACTCATCAGGAAAACGCCGCTTTAGTGCGTGCGGGTGACTTTGCTCAGGTGGCGCGGCTGGTCCGGGTCCATGCCCCGTGCCTCAGCCAAGCCTGCGGCCATCACGTAGAAGCTCTGGATCGCCAGGATCGGGTCCAGGCTCGGGTGTTCGGCGCGACTAAGGGTCAGGTCGCGTTCGGCGATATCGTCCGGTGCGGCCAGCAGCACGCGGGCGCCGCGTTGGCGCATATCGGCGGCCAGGCTCAACAGGCCGGGCTGCTCGGCGCCGCGTGGGGCGAACACCAATAGCGGGTAGTTTTCGTCGATCAAGGCCATCGGCCCGTGGCGCACCTCGGCGCTGCTGAAGGCTTCGGCCTGGATCGCCGAGGTTTCCTTGAGCTTGAGCGCGGCTTCCTGGGCGATTGCAAACCCGGCGCCGCGGCCGATTACCATCAATTGCTGGCAGTCGCGCAGGGCCTCGATGGCTTGGGTCCAATCTTGCCGGGCGGCTTCACGCAAACCGTCGGGCAGCGCCTGGCAGGCTTGGAGCAACTCGGTTTCCTGGTTCCAGTAGCCGATCAATTGCGCGCTGGCGCTGAGGGTGGCGATAAAGCTCTTGGTTGCGGCCACGCTTTGTTCCGGGCCGGCGCACAACGGCACATGGAATTCACAGGCGGCTTCCAGCGGCGAGTCTTCGGCGTTCACCAGCGAGATGCTCAGGGCGCCGCGCTTGCGCAGCAGTCGCAGGCTGTTGACCAGGTCCGGGCTCTGCCCCGACTGGGAGAACCCAAACGCCACCTGGCCGCTGACTTTCATCGGCGCCTGCAACAGGGTCACCACCGACATCGGCAACGACGCCACCGGGATGCCCACATGCTGCATGGCCAGGTAGGCGAAGTAGCTGGCGGCGTGGTCGGAGCTGCCGCGGGCAATGGTCATCGCCACTTGCGGCGGCTGGCGACGCAGGCGACCGGCCACTTCTTCCAGCAGCGGATTCAGGCGTTGCAGTTGTGCCGCAACGGCGTCGCAGGAGGCCAGGGCCTCTTCAAGCATTTTTGAAGTCAATGGTTTCTCCTTCGACCATTACGTCGGTGAGTGTCAGGGAGCGGTCCAGGCGCACGCAGTCGGCATAGCTGCCGGGTTGCAGGCGGCCGCGTTCTTCCAGGCCCAGGTAGTCCGCAGGAAATTGCGACAGGCGTTGTGAGGCTTCGCTGATGGGCAGGCCGATTTTCACCAGGTTGCGCAGCGCCTGGTCCATGGTCAGCGTGCTGCCGGCCAGGGTGCCGTCGGCCAGGCGTACGCCACCCAGGCATTTGGTCACGGTGTGGCTGCCCAGCTTGTATTCGCCATCGGGCATACCGGCGGCAGCGGTGGAATCGGTCACGCAGTACAGGCATGGGATCGAGCGCAGGGCCACGCGCATGGCACCGGGATGCACATGGAGCAGATCCGGAATCAGCTCGGCGTATTGGGCGTGGGCCAGCGCGGCGCCGACGATGCCTGGCTCGCGGTGATGCAGCGGGCTCATGGCGTTGTACAAATGGGTAAAGCTGGTGGCGCCGGCGGCGAGGGCGGCGACGCCTTCTTCATAGCTGCCCAGGGTGTGGCCGATCTGCATGCGCACGCCTCGTTGGCTGAGGGCGCGGATCAGGCCGTCATGGCCGGCAATTTCCGGGGCGATGGTGATTACCCGAATTGGCGCCAGGCGCAAATAGGCTTCGACTTCGGCCATCAACGCGGTGTGGGCGAAGTTGGGTTGGGCGCCGAGTTTGCCCGGGTTGATGTAGGGGCCTTCCAGGTGCACGCCCAGTACCCGGGCGCTGCCTGTCGGGCGTTGCTCGCAGAACCTGCCGAGTTCACCGAGGACGCTGGTGATTTCTTCCACCGGCGCCGTCATGGTGGTGGCCAATAGCGAGGTGGTCCCAAAACGCACGTGGGTGCGGGTAATGGTCTCGAAGGCCTGCGCCCCTTCCATGATGTCGGCACCGCCACCGCCGTGTACATGCAGGTCGATAAAGCCTGGCAGCAGGTAGGGCAGGTCGTTGTCAGCCGGGTCGCAAGGCGTGCCTTCGATGGCAACCACCTTGCCGTGTTCGTGCACCAGGCGGCCGCGCATCCAGCCGTTGGGCGTGAGGATATTGTCTTCTGACATGGGCAGTTCTCTAAATTCGCAATTCGGCGGAGTAGTCATGACGGCGCAGCTCTGCGACAAAGTCGTAGTAGTCGTTGCGGCAGTAGGTGTCGGTGATTTCAATCGGCGTGTTGTCGGCGGTGTAGCCCACGCGGGTCATCAGCAGCATGGCGGTGCCGGGGGCGATGCCCACCAGCTTGGCGAACTCGTCCGAGGCGTTGATCGCCTGGATATGTTGCAGGGCGCGCACGATGGGCTTGCCGATGCCTTCCAGGTATTCGTACAGCGAATTGCCGATGGCTTGCGGCTGGGGCAGCACGGAGGCGGGCATGGTGGTCATTTCAATTGCCATGACCGTGTCATCGGCTTTGCGCAGACGCTTGAGGCGCGCCACTTTGTCGGTGGGTGACAGGCACAGGCGGATCAGCTCTTCGTGGGTCGGCGGGGTGATGTCGCGCTCCAGCCACTGGGAGGTGGGCACAAAGCCCTTGAGCCGCAGCATTTCGCTGAACCCCGACAAGCGCGACAAGGGTTGTTCCAGGCGCGGCGTGATAAAGGTGCCGGAGCCCTGGCTGCGGCGGATCAGGCCCTGGGCAAGCAACACTTCCAGCGCTTTACGGGCAGTGACCCGCGAGATGCTCAACTGCTCGCTGAGCGCACGCTCCGAGGGCAGGGCCTGCTCGGATTTCCACTGGCCGGCATGGATCGCGGCTTCAAGGCTGCGAGCCAGTTGCAGGTACAGCGGCGTGGATTGCTTGTCGTCGGGGCGCAGGGCCAGGATGGGATTCATCTGTCAGGTTTCCGATGCGTTATTGGAGTGTTGTCGCCCGGTAATGGCCGGAAATTAATACCACTTAAATACCATGTCAATGCTGCCAAAACGGTGCGAGCCCCGGTTTCAGGGGGCTTTAATGGGGCTTGGTATCAAGTGGTATTAGAGAGGTCTTTGCGTCGCGCACAAGTGCACTGTCCCGCGCGGTGAACTGGTATTCACCGGCAGGCGCTGCTGGAGGCAGGAATTATTTTCGAATTAATTTACGAACGGTACGAGATTACGGCCGAATCTCGATCATGGTGCCGTCTTTGACCAGGCTCCAGACTTCGCGCATGTCCACGTTGCGCATGCCGATGCAGCCGTCGGTCCAGTCCAGGGTGTGAAACCACTGTTCCGGGTAGTCTTCGGTGTCGGGCGTGCCGTGGATCATGATCATGCTGCCCGGTTTTACTCCTTCGCGGCGGGCGCGGGCGGCGTCGCTGATGTTCGGGTAGGAGATGTGCATGGCCAGGTTGAAGCGGTCGCTGGTCTTGCGCCAGTCGATCCAGTAGAAACCCTCGGGGGTACGGCGGTCGCCTTCGATCAGCTTGTGGCCCTTGGGGTTCTTGCCCAGGGAAATGCGATAGGTCTTGAGGGGCTTGCCGTCGTTGATCAGTTGCAGTTGGTGCGCGGACTTGAGTACCAGGACTTTTTCGACGGTTTTACCGCCGAGAGTTTCCACCGTAGAGGCTGGGGACAGCGTGGCAAACGACAGGCAGATAAGAGCAAGCAACCAACGCATTGAAACGGTATCCCTGATAAAGGTGCTGCCTGGAAGGTTATTTGGTTGGGCGTGTCATCGGCGGGACCGACTCGCTGCGCACCGGGTACACCTGTTGGCGACGGTCAGCGAAAAAGCATTCTAAGGTACGCCCGACCGTGCGGAAAGCCAGCTCGGACCAAGGGATATCAGCTTCATCGAACAGCTTCACTTCAAGGCTTTCCGGGCCTGCGGCAAAGTCCAGGTCGATCAGCTCGGCGCGGTAGAAAATATGCACCTGGCTGATGTGCGACACATTGATCAGGGTATAGATGCTCAGGTTGCGCACGCGGGCGCAGGCTTCTTCCAGGGTTTCACGCATGGCCGCCTGTTCGACGGTTTCACCGTTTTCCATAAAACCTGCGGGCAGGGTCCAGTAACCCAGGCGCGGTTCGATGGCACGGCGGCACAGCAGCACTTGATCGCCCCACACCGGTACGGTGCCGGCGACGATATTGGGGTTTTGATAGTGAATGGTCGAACAGTGATCACACACAAAACGCAGGCGTGCGTCGCCTTCGGGAATACGTTGGGTAACCGGTTTACCGCACTGGCTGCAGAAATTCATGCTGGGGTTCCTGGAGAATGGGCACATCTTGGCTTGGTGCCGGGCGTTCCTGCAAGTTGTCGTTTAGCGACAGCCCTGCGGTTTTGGGGTTGGGCGCTTGCACGCTTTGGTGCATGATGCAAGGTAGCCAACAGACCGAGATGACTCATGCTGGACGAGCTACTTCGCCGGGTAAGCAATCACACCCCTCACACCTTGGAAACTGACGGGCGTTTCCCCGAGGCCGCAGTGCTGGTGCCGATTACCCGCACTGACGAACCTGAGCTGATCCTGACTCTGCGCGCCAGCGGCCTGTCGACCCATGGTGGCGAAGTGGCCTTTCCTGGTGGGCGGCGTGACCCTGAAGACCCGGACCTGATCTTTACCGCCTTGCGCGAAGCCGAAGAAGAAATCGGCCTGCCGCCGGGGCTGGTTGAGGTCATAGGCCCGTTGAGCCCGCTGATTTCCCTGCACGGCATCCGTGTAACGCCCTATGTAGGCGTGATCCCTGACTACGTCGAATACCTGGCCAACGACGCCGAAATCGCCGCAGTCTTCAGTGTGCCCCTGGAGTTTTTCCGACAGGACCCACGCGAACATACCCACCGGATCGATTACCAGGGCCGAAGTTGGTATGTGCCCAGCTACCGCTTCGGTGAATACAAGATCTGGGGGCTGACGGCGATCATGATCGTCGAGCTGATCAATCTGCTCTATGA
Source organism: Pseudomonas sp. W2Aug9 (assembly GCF_023127755.1). Taxonomy (NCBI): domain Bacteria; kingdom Pseudomonadati; phylum Pseudomonadota; class Gammaproteobacteria; order Pseudomonadales; family Pseudomonadaceae; genus Pseudomonas; species Pseudomonas sp. W2Aug9. The sequence continues at coordinate 183,408 of NZ_SPKL01000037.1, forward strand.
CGACGCCAAGATCAGCCTGCACCAGCCGCCCAAGAGTTTTATCAATATCTAAGCCATCGCATGAATGGCAAGCCGTGAGGGAAAACCATGAAATACCGCCTGGGCGATGCCCGCGTCGAGACCCATCCCAACAGTTGGGTCGCACCCAATGCCACGCTGGTGGGCAAGGTCAAGCTGGAGGAGGGCGCCAACGTCTGGTTCAACGCGGTGTTGCGCGGCGATAACGAACTGATCCTGATCGGCAAGAACAGCAACGTGCAGGACGGCAGCGTAATGCACACCGACATGGGCTACCCGCTTACCCTCGGCACCGGCGTGACCATCGGCCATAACGCCATGCTGCACGGCTGCAGCGTCGACGACTACAGCCTGATCGGCATTAACGCGGTGGTTCTCAATGGCGCCAAGATTGGCAAGCACTGCATTATCGGCGCGAACTCGCTGATCGGTGAAGGCAAGGAAATTCCCGATGGCTCGCTGGTCATGGGCTCGCCGGGCAAGGTGGTACGTGAGCTGACTGAGGCGCAGAAACGTATGCTCGAAGCCAGCGCCGCGCACTATGTGCATAATTCGCAGCGCTATGCCCGAGACTTGGTTGAGCAGGAAGAATGAGTGCAGTTGAACGGCCTGTAGCCTCGCCCTGTGTGAATATTTGCGCGCTGGACGAGGACGATATCTGTACCGGCTGCCAGCGCAACGTGGACGAGATTACGCGTTGGGGCCGCATGGATAATGCCGAACGCCGGGTGGTGTTGGGGTTGTGTCATGAGCGGGCGGTGGCCAGTGGGATGGTGTGGATGACGCCCAAAAGCTCGGGTGCCTGATCGATTGCTATCGGGAGCAAGCCCCCTCCCACACTTGAATGTGTTCACAGATCAAAATGTGGGAGGGGGCTTGGCCCCGATGAGGCCCTCCCAGACGACATATGTCTAATTGTGAAGTACCCTGTGTCCCTTGTTCACAGGTCATTCATCCATGTTTTTCCTGATCGCCTACATCAGCAGCGTCGTGCTGATCAACTTCGCCTTCTCCACCGCCCCGCACCTGGATGTCATCTGGTCCGCCTGGGGTGGCCTGGTATTTATCCTTCGCGACATGGTGCAAACCCGCTTCGGCCACGGCGCGATCATCGCCATGCTGGCGGCGCTGGTGCTGTCGTATATCACTTCCGACCCGTCCATCGCCCTGGCCAGTGCTACGGCGTTCGCGGTGTCCGAGTGCATCGACTGGCTGGTGTTCAGCATCACCAAACGCCCGCTGCATGATCGCCTGTGGATAAGTTCGGCACTGAGCATTCCCCTCGACACCTTTATTTTCTTCGGCTTGATCGGCGCGCTCACACCGGCGGTGGCGGGCACGGCGTTGGTGTCTAAATTTGCCGGTGTCACCGTGGTCTGGCTGATCATGGCCTGGCGCATCCGCCGCCGCACCATCGCCAACTGAGGCCAATTTTTACAGTTCATGTAAAATGCCGGCCTTTCTCCCCATGATCCGCTCCCCTGAGGACCTGAGATGACCCGAATCGGAACTCCATTGTCGCCAACCGCGACCCGCGTTTTGCTGTGTGGCTGCGGTGAGCTGGGCAAGGAAGTGGTGATCGAACTGCAACGCCTGGGCGTTGAAGTGATTGCCGTGGATCGCTACGCCAACGCGCCGGCGATGCAGGTGGCGCACCGTAGCCACGTGATCAACATGCTCGACGGTGCGGCGCTGCGTGCAGTCATCGAGGCGGAGAAGCCGCACTTCATCGTGCCGGAAATCGAAGCCATCGCCACCGCCACTCTGGTGGAACTGGAGGCTGAAGGCTTCACGGTTATCCCGACCGCCCGCGCCACGTCGTTGACCATGAACCGTGAGGGCATCCGTCGCCTGGCCGCCGAAGAACTGGACCTGCCGACCTCGCCGTACCACTTCGCCGACACCTTCGAAGACTACAGCAAGGCCGTCCAGGACCTGGGCTTCCCCTGCGTGGTCAAGCCGGTGATGAGTTCGTCGGGCAAGGGCCAGAGCCTGCTGCGCAGCACCGATGATGTGCAGAAAGCCTGGGATTACGCGCAGGAAGGCGGGCGTGCCGGTAAGGGTCGAGTCATCATCGAAGGCTTTATCGATTTCGACTACGAAATCACCCTGCTGACCGTGCGCCACATTGGCGGCACCACCTTCTGCGCGCCGGTTGGCCATCGTCAGGAGAAGGGCGACTATCAGGAGTCCTGGCAGCCACAGGCCATGAGCCCGATCGCCCTGGCCGAATCCGAGCGCGTTGCCAAGGCGGTAACCGAAGCCCTGGGCGGCCGTGGTCTGTTTGGTGTGGAGTTGTTCATCAAGGGCGATCAGGTGTGGTTCAGCGAAGTGTCGCCGCGCCCACATGACACCGGTTTGGTCACACTGATTTCTCAGGACCTGTCGCAGTTCGCGCTGCACGCTCGCGCCATCCTGGGCTTGCCGATCCCGTTGATCCGTCAGTTCGGGCCTTCGGCTTCGGCGGTGATCCTGGTGGAAGGGCAGTCGACCCAGACGGCGTTTGCCAACCTCGGCGCTGCATTGAGCGAGCCGGACACGGCGTTGCGCCTGTTTGGCAAGCCAGAAGTGAATGGCCAGCGCCGCATGGGTGTGGCGTTGGCGCGGGATGAGTCGATTGAAGCGGCTCGTGCCAAGGCGACCCGGGCCTCCCAAGCCGTTGTTGTAGAGCTCTAAAAGCATCGGGAGCAAGCCCCCTCCCACATTTAACCGCGTATAACCTTTGGAATGCGGTCGAATGTGGGAGGGGACTTGCTCCCAATAGCGGTTTATCAGGCGACCTTGTTCAAATCATTATCCCGCGTCTCTTTCAGGCACAGCACCGCAATCAAACTCAGCAACGCTGCCGCCGACACATACCCACCGACATAACTGAGCCCACCCATCGCCACCAGCTTGGTCGCGAAGAACGGTGCTGCAGACGCCCCGACAATCCCACCCAGGTTATACGCCGCCGAAGCACCGGTATAACGCACACGCGTCGGGAACAACTCCGGTAGCAGGGCGCCCATCGGTGCGAAGGTCACACCCATCAGAAACAGCTCCAACGCCAGGAACAGCGCCACGGCCCAGGTCGAGCCGTGGGTCAGCAGTGGCTCCATGGTAAAGCCCGAGAGAATCGCCAGGATCGCCCCAACGATCAGCACCGGCTTACGTCCATAACGATCACTGGCCAGCGCTGCCAGCGGCGTCGCCAAGCCCATGAACAGCACGGCAAAGCACAGTAAGCCGAGGAACGTCTCGCGGCTGTAGCCCAGTGTGGAAACGCCGTAGCTCAGGGAAAACGCCGTGGTGATGTAGAACAGCGCGTAGCACACCACCATCGACGCAGCGCCCAGCAGCACCGGCAGCCAATGTTGGCTGAACAGTTCCACCAGTGGCACCTTCACCGGTGCTTCTTTGGCTACGGAGTTGGCGAATACTGGGGTTTCATGCAGCTTCAGCCGTGCATACAGACCCACCATCACCAGTGCGGCGCTGAGAATGAACGGAATACGCCAGCCCCAGCTACGGAACTGCTCGTCATTCAGGCTCATGGCCAGGATCAGGAATAAACCGTTGGCCGCCAGAAAGCCAATCGACGGGCCCAGTTGCGGGAACATGCCGAACCAGGCGCGCTTGCCTTTGGGTGCGTTCTCGGTCGCCAGCAAGGCCGCGCCGCCCCATTCCCCGCCAAGGCCCAGGCCCTGGCCGAAGCGCAATACGCACAACAGAATCGGTGCCCAGGCGCCGATGCTGTCATAACCGGGCAGTAAGCCGATCAAGGTGGTGCACACGCCCATCAGCAGCAGCGAGGCCACCAGGGTGGATTTGCGCCCGATACGGTCGCCGAAATGGCCGAACAGCGCCGAGCCCAGCGGACGGGCGATAAAGGCGATGCCAAAGGTCAGGAACGACGCCAGCATCTGCGCCGTACCGGAGCTCTGGGGAAAGAACACCGGGCCGATCACCAGCGCAGCAGCCGTGGCGTAGATATAGAAGTCGTAGAACTCGATGGCGGTGCCGACGATGCTCGCCGTGGCGACGCGGGCGGTCGAATTGGTCGGGGCGGCGGTCGCAGCCTCTTGGTAGGTGGTGCTCATGGCAGTATCCCTGACGGTCATTGCGCGTTTGGACGCGGATTATTATTGGTCGAACACCCATGGATCAGGGCTGTGCGCGGAGCGGCTCGGGATGGGAGCAAACACCGGTCGGACATGATATAGCGGTGCCTGGACACGCTGAGTGCGGGTAGCACGCGGTCGGGCGGGGCTTGGGTAAGCCGGATGGATTATAGGAAGGGGGCTAAGGATCCAACAAGGGGCTGGTGAGGATCTATGGCCTGGAACTGGATCAATGTGGGAGCTGGCTTGCCTGCGATAGCATCACCTCGGTTCAACTGAAGGACCGAGTCGCCTGCATCGCAGGCAAGCCAGCTCCCACATTGACCGGGTTGAGCCTGCTGAGGTCAGGCAGCCACGGGCACATGGCTGGTATGCCAGATCAACACCTTGCTCACCCGGTTGTCCTCGGTTTCGAGGATTTCCAGGCGATAGCGGCCGATCTTCAGGCACACCGCGCAATCGGGGATGGTTTCCAGCGCTTCGGTCACCAGGCCGTTGAGGGTCTTGGGGCCGTCGCTGGGCAGGTGCCAGCCCAGGCTTTTGTTCAGTTCGCGGATCGAAGCGGCGCCGTCAATGATGTAGCGGCCATCGGGCTGGGCCTCGATGTGGGGGTTATCCACAGCCTGATCGCTTTCGAACTCGCCGACGATTTCTTCCAGGATATCTTCCAGGGTAACGATGCCCAGCACTTCGCCGTATTCGTCCACCACCATGCCCAGGCGCCGTTGCTGCTTGTGAAAATTCAGCAGTTGCAGCTGCAACGGAGTGCTTTCCGGAACGAAATAGGGTTCGTGACAGGCAGCGAGCAGCGCCTCTTTGGTCAGGCTGGCGTCGGGGAGCAGGTGCTGGACCTGGCGCGTGTTGAGCACCGCTTCGACCTGGTTGATATCACTGTGGAACACCGGCAGGCGCGTGCGTTGGGAACTGCGCAGCTGCTCGATGATCTCGTCGATCGAGTCATCCAGGTTGATGCCGTCCACTTCACTGCGGGGCACCAGGATGTCGTTGACGGTGATGTTATCCAGCGCGTGGATGCCGGGCATACCGGGCGCGCGGTCCTCGTCGGCCTCGGGCGGGGCTTGGTCGTCATGGTCCGGCAGCGGCTCATCGCTGTTTTTCACCACACCGGACTTGCGCGCGAACGGGCGCAGCAGCAACAGGCTGATGCCGTTGAGCAGCCAGGCCAGCGGGTAGAGGATTTTCAGCGGCACGCCCAGCAGGGCGTTACCGAAACCCAACACCGCTTGCGGATGGCGGGTGGCCAGGATGCGAGGCAGGTAGTCGGCGAGAATCAGCAGCAGTGCACAAGAGATCAGCCAACCCAGCCATGGGCCGTTCTGCGCCCAGGCATAGATTGCCAGCAGCGTGCAAAGGATCACCACGGCGGCGCGGCACAGGCTGTTGCACAGAATCAGGCTATGGCGCGGGAAGCTCAGGCGTGCGGCAGCCTTATCGCCCTGGCGGGTGCCGGGGCGCAGGGCCAACAGATGCTGTTGTGCTGCTTCGATGGCGGTAAACAGCGCCGCCCATAAAATCAGCAAGGCAATGACGGCGAGCATCGGCTCCAAAGGCAAGTTATCCATGATCGCTGCCCGTCAGATATGCAGGATGTATTCGCGAACCAGCTTGCTGCCGAAATAGGCCAGCATCAGCAGGCAGAACCCGGCCAGGGTCCAGCGTATTGCCTTGTGCCCACGCCAGCCGAGGCGGTTGCGGCCCCACAGCAGCACGCTGAACACCACCCAGGCCAGGCACGCCAGCAGGGTCTTGTGCACCAGGTGCTGGGCGAACAGGTTCTCGACGAACAGCCAGCCGGAAATCAGCGACAGCGACAGCAGGGTCCAGCCGGCCCACAGGAACCCGAACAGCAGGCTTTCCATGGTTTGCAGCGGCGGGAAGTTCTTGATCAGCCCTGAGGGGTGCTTGTGCTTGAGCTGGTGATCCTGCAGCAACAGGAGCAGGGCCTGGAACACCGCAATGGTGAACATGCCGTAGGCGAGGATCGACAACAGGATATGGGCAAGGATACCCGGCTCTTCGTCAATCACCTGTACGGTACCGGTGGGCGTGAACTGCGCCAGCAATACCGTCAGCACACCCAAGGGGTATAGCAGCACCAGCAGGTTCTCGACCGGAATGCGGTAGCAGGCCAGCAACGTCAGTGCGATGACGGCCGCGGCGATCAGGCTGGCGGCGCTGAAAAAGTCCAGGCCCAGGCCCACCGGCGTCATCAGGTGAGTGAACAGGCTGGCGGCATGGGCCAGCAGGGCCAGCACGCCAAGGCCGACGAGCAGACGTTTGTCCGCTTTGGCGCCTTGGGCCAGACGAGTGCCCTGATAGAGAGTCGCAGCGGCATACAGAATGGCGGCGGCGAGGCTGGGTAGCAAACTGGGTGACAAGGGGAGCATAAATCCTGGTAGGCAAGCCCGAAAGGCGTTGAGTTTGGCACACACCTGCGTTGCAAGAAAGACTCCCGGGCCAGACAGCGGGTGTGCATGGGCGCAGTCTTCGCTATAATCCGCGACCTGCCCACGCCGCAGGCTCGGCGAGCGCTGTTTTTAATAGCGATTGACCACAGCCTGGGCCGCCATTACCTCGGTCTACCTGCATTTCGATGAGTAGGGCCTGAAAGGATCGCGCATGTTTGAAAACTTGACTGACCGTCTCTCGCAGACGCTGCGCCACGTTACCGGCAAGGCCAAGCTGACCGAGGACAATATTAAAGACACCCTGCGTGAAGTGCGCATGGCGTTGCTGGAAGCCGACGTGGCCTTGCCGGTGGTGAAGGATTTCGTCAACTCGGTCAAAGAGCGCGCGGTCGGCACCGAAGTGTCCCGCAGCCTGACCCCGGGCCAGGCCTTCGTGAAGGTCGTCCAGGCCGAACTCGAAAGCCTGATGGGCGCGGCCAACGAAGACTTGAACCTGAGCGCCGTGCCGCCGGCCGTCGTATTGATGGCCGGCCTGCAAGGCGCGGGTAAGACCACCACCGCCGGCAAGCTGGCGCGCTTCCTTAAAGAGCGCAAGAAGAAATCCGTGATGGTGGTGTCGGCCGACGTGTACCGTCCGGCGGCCATCAAGCAGTTGGAAATGCTCGCGGGCGAAGTGGGTGTGACCTTCTTCCCGTCCGACCTGAGCCAGAAGCCGGTCGACATTGCCAACGCGGCTATTAAAGAAGCCAAGCTCAAGTTCATCGACGTGGTCATCGTCGATACCGCCGGTCGCCTGCACATCGACGAAGAGATGATGGGCGAGATCAAGGCGCTGCATGCCGCGATCAACCCGGTCGAAACCTTGTTCGTGGTCGATGCCATGACCGGCCAGGATGCGGCCAACACCGCCAAGGCCTTTGGTGATGCGCTGCCGCTGACCGGCGTGATCCTTACCAAGGTCGACGGCGACGCACGCGGCGGTGCCGCGCTGTCGGTACGTGCCATTACTGGCAAGCCGATCAAGTTCATCGGTATGGGCGAGAAGAGCGACGCGCTCGAACCGTTCCACCCCGAGCGTATCGCCTCGCGTATCCTCGGCATGGGTGACGTGCTCAGCCTGATCGAACAGGCCGAAGCCACGCTCGACAAGGACAAGGCCGACAAGCTGGCCAAGAAGCTGAAGAAGGGCAAGGGCTTCGACCTCGAAGACTTCCGTGACCAGTTGCAACAGATGAAGAACATGGGCGGCCTCGGCGGCCTGATGGACAAGCTCCCCAACATCGGCGGTGTGAACCTGGCGCAAATGGGCAATGCCCAAGGCGCGGCAGAGAAGCAGTTCAAGCAGATGGAAGCCATCATCAACTCCATGACCCCGGCCGAGCGCCGCGACCCTGAGCTGATCAGCGGTTCGCGCAAACGCCGGATCGCCATGGGTTCCGGCACCCAGGTGCAGGACATCGGTCGCTTGATCAAGCAGCACAAGCAGATGCAGAAGATGATGAAGAAATTCTCCGCCAAAGGCGGGATGGCCAAGATGATGCGCGGCATGGGCGGTATGTTGCCCGGCGGCGGCATGCCGAAAATGTAAAGTATTCGAGCGGGAGCCCAGCTCCTGCTCCGACCCACAGGGATGTGGGATCTCCAGCAAACCCGCCGTTGGCGGGGGCTGACTCGCCGTTTTAACCGACGGCTCTATAGCAGATCTGAATGGCACGCTGATAGGCGCCAGAAAAAGACATTTGCAAAAGTCCGGATATTCCTTAGAATATGCGGCCTTTCGGGCACCTATGCCCGCTGTGCATTTAGATTTGCAGCACCGACTACAGGAACGATGTTCACATGCTAACAATCCGTCTTGCCCTTGGCGGCTCCAAAAAGCGCCCGTTTTACCACTTGACCGTAACCGACAGCCGCAACCCGCGTGACGGTTCGCACAAGGAACAGGTTGGTTTCTTCAACCCTGTTGCTCGTGGTCAAGAAGTTCGTCTGTCCGTGAACCAAGAGCGCGTAGCCTACTGGCTGAGCGTTGGCGCACAGCCATCCGAGCGCGTTGCAAAACTGTTGAAGGACTCGGCTAAGGCCGCAGCCTGAGCAATATGAACGCGACGCCAGCTGTTGCTGATGATTTGATCGTTATCGGCAAGATTTATTCTGTTCATGGCGTTCGCGGCGAAGTGAAGGTGTATTCCTTTACTGATCCGACTGAAAACCTGTTGCAGTACAAGACCTGGACGCTCAAGCGCGAAGGGAGTGTGAAACAGGTCGAGCTGGTCAGTGGACGCGGGAGCGACAAGTTCCTGGTCGCAAAGCTCAAGGGTCTTGATGATCGTGAAGAAGCTCGTCTTCTGGCCGGTTATGAGATCTGCGTGCCGCGCAACCTGTTCCCTGAATTGACCGACGGCGAGTACTACTGGTACCAGCTGGAAGGTCTGAAGGTTATTGATCAACTCGGGCAATTGCTGGGGAAAATCGATCATCTTCTGGAAACCGGCGCCAATGATGTAATGGTGGTCAAGCCTTGCGCTGGCAGCCTGGATGATCGCGAACGCCTGTTGCCCTATACCGAGCAATGCGTGTTGGCCGTCGACCTGGCAGCGGGCGAGATGAAGGTGGAATGGGACGCGGACTTCTAAGCGTGGCTAATTTGCGCATTGAAGTGATCAGTTTGTTTCCCGAGATGTTTTCCGCCATCAGCGAGTACGGCATCACCAGTCGGGCGGTGAAACAGGGGCTGTTGCAGCTCACCTGTTGGAACCCGCGAGACTACACGACGGATCGACATCACACTGTGGACGATCGCCCATTTGGCGGTGGCCCGGGCATGGTGATGAAGATCAAGCCCCTGGAAGATGCATTGGTTCAGGCCAAGGCAGCCGCCGGGGAGAAGGCGAAGGTAATTTACCTGTCCCCTCAAGGCCGTCAGCTGAAACAGGCGGCGGTACGCGAACTGGCGAATGAGGAAAGTTTGATCCTGATTGCCGGTCGCTATGAAGGCATTGACGAGCGTTTTATTGAAGCTCATGTCGATGAAGAGTGGTCGATTGGGGACTATGTATTGTCTGGCGGCGAGCTGCCGGCAATGGTCCTGATAGATGCGGTTACACGACTGCTGCCTGGAGCTTTAGGGCATGTGGACTCTGCGGAGGAGGATTCCTTCACGGATGGTTTGCTGGATTGCCCGCACTACACCCGACCGGAGGTGTATGCGGATCAGCGTGTTCCCGACGTATTGCTAAGTGGCAATCACGCACACATCCGGCGTTGGCGTTTACAGCAGTCCCTTGGTCGGACCTATGAACGACGCGCCGATCTTCTGGAAAGCCGCTCGCTTTCTGGAGAAGAGAAGAAGCTGCTCGAGGAATACATCCTCGCGCGGGACGATAGTTAACAACGTATCGATGGTAGGTCCATTGACTTACCTTAGGAGCACAGCATGACTAACAAAATCATCCTTGCACTCGAAGCAGAGCAGATGACCAAAGAGATCCCTACCTTTGCCCCGGGCGACACCATTGTCGTTCAGGTGAAAGTGAAGGAAGGCGACCGTTCGCGTCTGCAAGCGTTCGAAGGCGTGGTAATCGCCAAGCGTAACCGTGGTGTGAACAGTGCTTTCACTGTTCGTAAAATCTCCAACGGTGTTGGCGTAGAGCGTACTTTCCAGACCTACAGCCCGCAAATCGACAGCATGGCCGTCAAGCGTCGCGGTGACGTACGTAAAGCCAAGCTGTACTACCTGCGTGACCTGTCCGGTAAAGCAGCTCGCATCAAGGAAAAACTGGCTTAAGTCCAGCTTCCCGATGCAGAAAAAAGCAGCCTACGGGCTGCTTTTTTGTGTCTGAAATTTGTCCATTTGCCGGTATTGACCATGACCACCCGTCTCGAAGAAATTCAGCGCCGCACCGACCTGTCCGTCACCCGGGTGACCAAGGCCGTGTTCCCGCCGACCACCAACCACCACAACACCCTGTTCGGCGGCACCGCCTTGGCATGGATGGACGAAGTGTCGTTCATCGCCGCCACGCGCTTCTGTCGCTTGCCTTTGGTGACGGTCTCCACCGACCGTATCGACTTCAATCACGCAATCCCGGCCGGCTCCATCGTTGAGCTGATCGGCCGAGTGATCAAAGTCGGCAACACCAGCCTCAAGGTTGAAGTGGAAGTGTTTGTCGAGAGCATGAGCGCTGATGGCCGTGAAAAGGCGATCCAGGGCGTGTTCAGCTTTGTCGCGATTGACGCGGACAAACGCCCTGTACCGGTACTGCCTGGGTTTGCCGACTGATTACGTGGCGCTGCCGTTCTCCGGCTGAATCACCGCCAGCAGGGTCCAGCCGGCCGCCGGCTTCAAGCTGCTCTCGGGCGTGACCACATGCACCCAGCCGCTGGTGTCCCGGGCAAACAGCAAGGTGGCGCGCTCCCCGTGCAACGCCTGGTACTGCTCCCAGCCAAAGCCGTCGGTGAGGTTGGTGCTATACAGTTCGGCGCCCTGGCCCAACAGGCTGGCCAGTTTGGTATAGCTCAGGGGTTGGCTGCCCAGCAGGTGGCCGCGGTGTTCGTGGCTGGCCTTGTGTTTGTCGGTGCGACGGCTTTCCTGGCTGCTGGCCAGGGCGAACAGACGATGGCCGAAATCATGGCGAAAACGCATGGTCGCCAAGGCGTTCAGCTCGCCGGACGGGGAGAGCGCAAGCAAATGCCCCAGGCCGACCAGATCCAGATGGGACTCGGCATGTTGGGAGGCGGGGTTGCCGAAGTAGGTCGGCAGGCCCTCCATGCGACTGGCGCGGATATTTTCCCAGCTGGAATCCGTCAGCAACACGCGGCTGCCCAATTGTTGCAACGCCTTGCCGAGCGCCCGCGCCGGGCCGTTCGCGCCGACGATCAGGAAACCGCTGGGCGCAGGCTCGGCGACTTTCAGCAGGCGCGCCAAGGGGCGTGCCGTGGCGCTTTGCAGCACCACGGTGCCGATGATCACCGCGAAGGTCAGCGGCACCAGCAATAACGCGCCTTCATGCCCTGCCTCGTCCAGGCGAATCGCAAAGATCGCCGATACCGCCGCCGCCACAATGCCCCGTGGCGCGATCCAGGCCAGCAGCGCGCGCTCGCGCCAGTTCAGTCCGGAGCCAAAGGTTGAGAGCGCTACGTTCAGTGGGCGTGCAATAAACTGGATGATCACCAGCAGAATCAGCACGAATGGCCCCAGGGCGATCAAGGCATTCAGGTCCAGGCGCGCCGCCAGCAGGATGAACAGCCCGGAAATCAGCAGCACACTGAGGTTTTCCTTGAAGTGCAGGATGTGTCTTACATCCACACCCTTCATGTTCGCCATCCACATGCCCATCAGCGTGACCGCCAGCAGGCCGGACTCATGCATCACCTGGTTGGCAGCGATAAAGATGCCCAGCACACCGGCCAGCGTCGCGAGGTTATGCAGGTATTCCGGCAACCACTGCCGGCGCATGATCTGCCCCAGTACCCAGCCGCCGGCGATCCCGAACAGGCTACCGCAGAGGATGACGCCGCCAAAGGTCAGCAGGCTATGGCTCAAGCCGTCGCCCGAAGCCCGGGCAATAATGAAGCTGTAGACCACTACCGCCAGCAGCGCGCCGATCGGGTCGATGACGATGCCTTCCCAGCGCAGGATATTGGCGATGGAGGCTTTGGGGCGTACCACGCGCAGCATCGGCACGATCACGGTCGGCCCGGTCACCAGGGTCAGGGTGCCGAACAGCAGCGCGAGCATCCAGTCAAAGCCCAGCAGCCAGTGCGTGGCCAGGGTGATCACTGCCCAGGTCGACAGGGCGCCAACCGTGACCAGGCGATGCACCACGCTGCCGATTTCCTTCCACTCCGAAAGGTGCAGGGTCAGGCTGCCTTCGAACAGGATCAACGCCACGGCCAGGGACACCAACGGCATTAACAGAGGGCCGAACATCTCCTGCGGGTCGAGCCAGCCCAGTACAGGCCCCGCCAAAATACCCGTCAATAACAGAAACAGGATCGCCGGCAACTTGAGCCGCCAGGCCAGCCATTGGCAGCCCAGCGCCGCTACTCCAATACCACCAAAGGCCAGTAAAATCTGTTGTTCATTCATTGAAGCTTCCTGTTCCTTGAAGTAGCGGGCTATGAAAGACTAGCGGCCCTTGTCACAGTTCACTAAATAATTCGCACAGCCCCCATGCTGCGCCGCTTTGAGTACCCATGCCCGCCATCGACCACCCTTTGATCGACCGTTTCCTCGACGCCCTCTGGCTGGAAAAAGGCCTCTCGGATAACACGCGCCAGGCCTACCGCAGTGATCTGGCCCTGTTCAATGGCTGGTTGCAGGAAAAAAACCTTGAGCTGATCAACGCCGGGCGCGAGCTGATCCTCGATCACCTGGCCTGGCGCCTGGAGCAGAACTACAAGCCGCGCTCCACCGCACGGTTTCTCTCCGGCGTGCGTGGCTTTTATCGCTACCTGTTGCGGGAAAAGCTCATCGCGACCGATCCAACTCTACAAGTCGATATGCCGCAATTAGGCAGGCCTCTTCCTAAGTCTTTGTCGGAAGCTGACGTGGAGGCTTTGCTGGCTGCGCCGGATCTCAGCGAAGCCATCGGCCAACGTGATCGCGCCATGCTGGAAGTGCTCTACGCCTGCGGCCTGCGCGTGACCGAACTGATCAGCCTGACGCTGGAGCAGGTCAACCTGCGTCAGGGCGTATTGCGTGTGATGGGCAAGGGCAGCAAGGAGCGGCTGGTGCCCATGGGCGAGGAGGCGATTGTGTGGGTCGAGCGCTACATGCGAGATGCGCGCCACGAATTGCTCGGTGGGCGCCCCAGTGATGTGCTGTTCCCCAGCCTGCGCGGCGAGCAGATGACCCGCCAGACCTTCTGGCACCGCATCAAGCACCAGGCCAAAGTGGCTGGAATCGGCAAGGCCCTGTCGCCCCACACCTTGCGCCATGCATTCGCTACCCATTTGCTCAACCATGGTGCCGATTTGCGTGTGGTACAGATGCTGCTCGGGCACAGCGACTTATCCACAACCCAGATCTACACCCATGTGGCACGCGCACGTTTGCAGGATATGCACGCCAAGCATCACCCGCGCGGATAAAAACGTCAGAAATGGCCCATTTTACTTGTCGCGGTCTGCCCTCCCGCCCAACTGTGGTAGGCTTTGCCGGTTCGCAAAGGGGACGGCACCCGTTGTGTCCCAGATCAGTATTCTGCTCCCGTCCCTGCCTCTGCCTTCAGGAGTTCCCATGCGCTTGACCCAGATTATTGCCGCCGCAGCCATTGCGTTGGTTTCCACCTTTGCTGTCGCCGATGATGCGGCCGAGCAGACCATTCGCAAGAGCCTGGCCAACCTGGCGCTCGACACCCCGATCGAAAGCATCAGCGCCAGCCCCATGGCCGGCCTGTATGAAGTCAAGCTCAAGGGCAGCCGTGTGCTGTACGCCAGTGCCGATGGGCAGTACATCGTGCAGGGCTACCTGTTCCAGCTCAAGGACGGCAAGCCGGTCAACCTGACCGAGAAGGCCGAGCGCCTGGGCGTGTCAAAGCTGATCAACGGCATCCCGGTGGCTGAAACCGTGGTTTACCCCGCCATCGGCGAAACCAAGACCCACATCACCGTGTTCACCGACACCACCTGCCCGTACTGCCACAAGCTGCACGCCGAGATACCGGCACTGAACAAGCTGGGTGTGGAAGTGCGCTATGTAGCGTTCCCGCGCCAGGGCCTGGGTTCGCCGGGTGACGAGCAGTTGCAAGCCGTATGGTGCTCGGCCGACAAGAAGGCCGCCATGGACAAGATGGTCGACGGCAAGGAAATCAAATCGGCCAAATGCGCCAACCCGGTTTCCAAGCAGTTCGCCCTGGGCCAGTCCATTGGTGTGAACGGTACACCGGCCATCGTTTTGGCCGACGGCCAGGTGATTCCGGGCTACCAGCCGGCTCCGCAAGTTGCCAAACTGGCACTGGGTGCCAAGTAAGCATTAATCGTCGAGCCTTTGACGATCATGACCCGCCGAACTGTCGACGGGTCATTAATTGAGAGCCGCAGTTGTGCGGCTGTTTTCACGGCCGACCTAGCGTCGGCCGTTTCATGGGGAGTTCTTCAGTGAAACCGGTCAAAGTAGGCATCTGTGGGTTAGGGACCGTCGGTGGCGGTACCTTCAACGTACTTCAGCGTAACGCTGAAGAAATTTCCCGCCGCGCAGGTCGCGGGATTGAAGTGGCGCAAATTGCCACGCGTTCGCCAAAGCCTCAGTTCGAAACGACCGGTATTGCGATTACCAACGATGTATTCGCCGTGGCCACCAACCCTGAGATCGATATCGTCATCGAGCTGGTAGGCGGCTACACCGTGGCCCGCGAGTTGGTGCTCAAGGCCATCGAGCACGGCAAGCACGTGGTCACCGCCAACAAGGCGCTGATCGCCGTGCACGGCAACGAGATCTTCGCCAAGGCTCGCGAGAAGGGCGTGATCGTGGCGTTCGAAGCCGCGGTGGCCGGCGGTATCCCGGTGATCAAGGCGATCCGTGAGGGCCTGTCTGCCAACCGCATCAACTGGGTGGCCGGCATCATCAACGGCACCGGTAACTTCATCCTCACTGAAATGCGCGAGAAGGGCCGTACCTTCGAAGACGTACTGGCCGAAGCCCAGGCCCTGGGCTACGCCGAAGCCGACCCGACCTTCGACGTGGAAGGCATCGACGCGGCACACAAGCTGACCATCCTGGCCTCCATCGCCTTTGGTATCCCGCTGCAATTCGACAAAGCCTACACCGAAGGCATCACCAAGCTGACCACCGCCGACGTGAATTACGCCGAAGCCCTGGGCTACCGCATCAAGCACCTGGGCGTGGCGCGCAGCACCCCGGCCGGTATCGAGTTGCGTGTGCACCCGACGCTGATTCCAGCCGACCGCCTGATCGCCAACGTCAACGGCGTGATGAACGCGGTGATGGTCAACGGTGACGCCGCCGGTTCCACCCTGTTCTACGGCGCCGGTGCTGGCATGGAGCCGACCGCTTCGTCGGTGATCGCCGACCTGGTGGATGTGGTTCGCGCCATGACCAGCGACCCGGAAAACCGCGTGCCGCACCTGGCCTTCCAGCCGGACTCGCTGTCGGCCCACCCGATCCTGCCGATCGAAGCCTGCGAAAGCGCCTACTACCTGCGCATCCAGGCCCAGGACCATCCGGGCGTGCTGGCCCAGGTCGCCAGCATTCTGTCGGAGCGCGGTATCAACATCGAATCGATCATGCAGAAGGAAGTCGAGGAGCAAAACGGCCAGGTGCCGATGATCCTGCTGACCCATCGCGTGCTCGAGCAGCATATCAACGATGCCATCCACGCCCTCGAAGCCCTGCAAGGTGTGGTCGGCCCGGTGGTGCGCATTCGCGTCGAGCACTTGAACTAACCGATTTGTTCCAGGGGCCCCGCACCTTCGGCGGCCTCTGTTCGAGAATGTTTTAGAGGAGCCAGTCATGCGTTACATCAGCACCCGCGGCCAGGCACCGGCCCTGAATTTCGAAGACGTCCTGCTGGCAGGCCTTGCCACCGACGGCGGCCTGTACGTGCCGGAAAACCTGCCACGCTTCACCCAGGAGGAAATCGCTTCCTGGGCCGGCCTGCCGTACCACGAGCTGGCGTTCCGGGTAATGCGCCCGTTCGTCACCGGCAGCATTCCGGATGCGGACTTCAAGAAGATCCTGGAAGAGACGTACGGCGTGTTTGCCCACAGCGCCATCGCGCCTTTGCGCCAGCTGAACGGCAACGAGTGGGTGCTGGAGCTGTTCCACGGCCCGACCCTGGCGTTCAAGGACTTCGCCCTGCAACTGCTGGGGCGCCTGCTGGACTACGTGCTGGAAAAGCGCGGCGAGCGCGTGGTGATCATCGGCGCCACCTCCGGTGACACCGGTTCGGCGGCCATCGAAGGGTGCAAGCACTGCGAAAACGTCGACATCTTCATCCTGCACCCGCACAAGCGCGTGTCGGAGGTGCAACGTCGCCAGATGACCACCATCTTCGGTGAGAACATCCACAACATCGCCATCGAAGGCAACTTCGATGACTGCCAGGAAATGGTCAAGAACAGCTTCGCTGACCAGAGCTTCCTCAAGGGCACACGCCTGGTGGCGGTGAACTCGATCAACTGGGCGCGGATCATGGCCCAGATCGTCTACTACTTCCACGCCTCCCTGCAGCTGGGCGGCCCGGCGCGTTCGGTGTCGTTCTCGGTGCCGACCGGCAACTTCGGCGACATCTTCGCCGGTTATCTGGCACGCAACATGGGCCTGCCGATCAATCAGTTGATCGTTGCTACCAACCGCAATGACATCCTGCACCGCTTCATGAGCGGCAACCAGTACGTCAAGGAAACCCTGCACGCCACACTGTCGCCATCCATGGACATCATGGTGTCGTCTAACTTCGAACGCTTGCTGTTCGACATGCACGGTCGCAATGGCGCGGCGCTGGCCGAGTTGATGAGCAGCTTCAAGCAGGGTGGCGGTTTCAGCGTCGAGCAAGAGCGCTGGACCGAAACCCGCAAGCTGTTCGACTCCCTGGCCGTGGATGATGCGCAGACGTGCGAAACCATTGCCGAGGTCTATGCCCAGACCGGCGAAGTGCTCGACCCCCACACAGCTATCGGCGTGAAGGCTGCGCGCGAATGCCGCCGTAGCCTGGATATTCCGATGGTGATCCTGGGTACCGCGCACCCGGTCAAATTCCCCGAAGCGGTGGAGAAGGCCGGTGTTGGCAAGGCACTGGAATTGCCGGAGCACCTGGCCGACCTGTTCGAGCGTGAAGAGCGCTGCACCGTGCTGGCTAACGACCTGAAGGCGGTGCAGGCGTTTGTCAGCCAGCATGGCAATCGTGGCAAGCCGCTCTGATGCCCGCGGTTGATCAGATTACATCCGGCAGTTAGCTTTTTTGCAGTCGGCCAAGCCCGTCCTCGTGACGGGCTTTTTTATTTTGGCGAGCCATACTTGTTCCTTCGCCCAATCAAGGAAGCCAAATCGGTGCAGGTTTTGATTCAATGGACAGTGCGGCTGATGTGCATGCTGTGGCTTACCCAACTACCGGTAAGCCTGGCGGCCGTCAGCCTGCCTTTCAAGCTGGTGCCGGCGTTTATCCCGCTTGAGCCTTTGCCCCTGGCGCCCGCAGAGCAGCAGTGGCTGGCGACGCATCGGACGTTGAAGGTGGGTATTTCCATTGATGACTATCAGCCGATCGATATCACCCGCGACCGCAACCGCTACCAGGGTATCAGTGCCGATTACCTGAGCCTGGTCGGCGCGCGCTTGCAGGTGCCGATGCAGGTGCTGGGCTTTGCCGAGCGGGCCCAGGCGGTCGAGGCGCTGCGCAGTGGATCCATCGATATCCTGACCAGCGCCAACGGCTATGAGCGCGATGTGCCCGGCTTGCAGTTCACCCAGGACTACATGCCCGATCGGTCAGTGGTGGTGCTGCGTCGCGATGAGCTTCAAGAGGACGACCTGGCGGGCAAGAAAGTCGTATTGCTCGATGGCTACGCCAATGTGCACAACGTGCAGGCGGCTTACCCCGATAGCCACATCATGCTCGCGCCCAACCTCTACAGCGGCCTGGAGGCGCTCAAGCAAGGTGATGCCGATGCGTTTATCGGCAATGAAGTGATTGTGCGGGCCTACAAATCGCTGCGGCCTTACCTGGGGTTGCAGATCAAGGAACAAAGCCGGCTGGCGCCCATCGGCTTTGCTTTCGCCACCCGCCAGGCCGACCCATTCCTGGGGGCGATGATGAACCGCGCCTTGGCGAGCATTGACGAGTCGGTGCAGCGGGAGATCCTGGGCCGCTGGACCACAGGGCTCGGCGTCGGCTTCAGGGGTGAGCGCGTTGAATTGTCGGCCTCGGAGCGCACCTGGCTGTTGCAGCATCCCCATGTCGTGGTGGTGGCGCAGCAGATGTCACCTTACATATTCAAGGACAAGGACGGTCACTGGGTGGGTTTGAATGTCGACCTGCTGCACCGCATTTCGCGCATGACCGGTTTGCAGTTTGTCTTCGAAGAGGTGCACTCCACCGCGCAAACCCTGGAATGGCTGGAAACCGGCAGGGCGCAGATGAACACCACCCTGGCGTCGAATCAGGAGCGCAGGGCGCTGCTTGACTTCAGTCATGGCTTTGGCGGCTCCGGCTGGGTGTTCGTCGAACGCGCCGATGCCACGCCGCTGACTGGGTTGAAGCAGTTGGAAGGCAAGGTCCTGGCGCTGCCGGCGCGCCATGTGCTGGAGAGTTACATCCGCCAGATGCACCCGCAGATCAAGCTGCGCCTGGTGGACAATTACGCCCAGGCCCGCGAACTGGTGCAACGGGGCGAGGCCGCTGCCACGTTGCAGACTGAGGTGGAGGTCCAGAGTTACTCCCAGGAAGGCTTGCGTATTGGCCGCAGTGTCGACGGTAAGTGGTCATCCAATTGCTTGTCGGTACGCAAGGACCAGCCTGAGCTGCTGAGTATCCTGAACAAGGCCCTGGAAGCCTTGCCGGTGGCCGAGTTGAGCGCACTGCGCCTGCGCTGGATCGGCGCTGTGGCGATCCCCCTACCGGCCTGGCAACGGGTGCCGCCCTGGGCGTATTGGATGGTGGCCACGGCGCTGCTGTTTGTGCTGGTATCGCTGGTGTGGAACAGCCGGCTCAAGCGTCAGATTCGCCAGCGGCTGGAGGCCGAGCAGCGGCTCAATGACCAATTGGCGTTCAAACGTGCGTTACTCGACGGCATGCCCAACCCGCTGTTTGTGCGCGACCTGGCCGGGCGGCTGGTGACCTGCAACAAAAGCTATGAACAGCAACTGGCGACCCGGCTTGAGCTGATTCAGGGGCTGACGCTGCTGGAAAGTGGGGTAATGCCCGAGGCCACGGCGGCGCGCCTGCACGCCGGCCATATGGAACAACTGGCCACGCAACAGTCGTTGTTTGTCGATCGCGAGCTGGAGTTCAACGGCGGCAGCTTTCACGTTTACCAGTGGACGGTTCCGTTCTTCGATGCCCAGGGCCGCTTGCAGGGGCTGCTGGGCGGCTGGATCGATATCAACGAACGCAAAGACCTGGAGCACCAACTGATGGATGCCCGCCAGGCTGCCGACGAAGCGAACTACGCCAAAAGTGCATTTCTTTCTGCGCTAAGTCATGAAATTCGCACACCCATGACCGCCATCATCGGTTTGCTCGAGCTGGAGCAGGAACGCTGCCTGGCAAGCGGCCAGCCCGTCTCTGAAGCATTCCAGGTGGCCCATCGTTCGGCGCGCGAGCTGATCGCGCTGATGGGCGACAGCCTGGACCTGGCCAAGATCGAGGCCGGTCACCTGCAACTGGTTCCGCAAACCACCGAGTTGAAGGGTTTTTTCGAAGGCATCCAGCGTCTGTTCGAAGCCACGGCGCAAAAAAAGGGCCTGCATTTGACCCTGGCGTTTGATCCTGCGGCCAAGGGCTATTACTGGTTCGATCCGCTGCGTTTACGCCAAGTGATGCACAACCTGCTGGGTAATGCGCTGAAGTTTACCGAGCAGGGCGGGGTGCGGCTCAGCGTCACCTGCCAGCGGGATGAGTCTGATACCGAATACCTGCACCTGTGCGTCGAAGACAGCGGCCCGGGGATCAGCGCCGAACAGCAGCCAAGGTTGTTCAAGCCGTTTACCCAAGTGAGCGCATTGACCGCGGCGGAACATGGCGGCACCGGGCTGGGCCTGAGTATCTGCAAGCAATTGGTGGAGTTGATGGGCGGTCGCATTCACTTGGCAAGCGTGGTGGGTGAGGGCACCGAGGTGTGCATCGACCTGCGCCTTGATCGGGTCAGCACCGACGATGTGCCGGCCACGCCAGCGCCAGCGTTGCCCCCAGCGGGGCGTAGCCTGTCGGTGCTGGTGGTGGATGATTTGGCGGCCAACCGCTTGGTGCTGGCGCAGCAGTTGCAGTTCCTGGGGCATCAGGTGATTGCTCTGGATTCGGCCGAGGCCGCGTTGCAGCGTTGGCGTGAGCAGCGTTTCGACGTGCTGGTGACCGATTGCCAGATGCCGGGTATGTCCGGCTATGCCTTGAGCGAGGCGGTCCGGCGTATCGAAACCGAAGAACAACGGCCCCGTTGTGCGTTGATCGGTTGCACGGCGAACGCGATGAAAGATGAACAAAGACGCTGCGAGGACGCGGGTATGGATGAGCTGCTGGTCAAACCGGTGACTCTGGAGGATTGGACGCGCGTGCTGGCGCGGGTGGCGCCGCAGCGTTCGTTTGATATCCAGGCCCTGCGTACCATGACCCAGGCTGACGGGCCTGTGCTGCATAGCATGTTGCAAGAACTGGCAAAAAGCCTGGATCACGAGCATGAGGTATTGGCCGGCGCATTGGCCGAGCGTGATGTTGCGCGCTTGAATGCGGCGCTGCATCGGCTCAAGGGTATTTGTTCGCTGGTGGATGCGTTGCCGTTGGCCAAGGCTTGTGTGGCGCTTGAGCAATGCGCGCGCGAGCAGCGTGGGGCTGAGCTTGAGGAGCCGTGGTTGAGGTTGTCTGAGGTGTTGAAGGTGTTTCGTCGCGATCTGCAGCCTTATCTGGACTGATAGCTGACGCGATGCAATGTGGGAGGAGATTTGCTCCCGTGACGGCTTGGCAGCAGATGAGTATCTAACTGATGGTATTGGTCCCAAATGTGGGAGGGGGCTTGCCCGGCTCGGTGTGCCCGTAATCCGCCATGGATTTGGGGGGCCGCCGCCACGCGCCATCCATGGCGCGGGGCGGCTAAACCGGCATCCCTGCCGGTTTACCCCCCAAATCCCTGTCGAATTCCGGCCAGCGTGGTTTGACGGGGCGCCTAAGATCAAGATCAAAAGCAGGTCAAGATCAAGATCGGCTTGCTTCGCATCGTGGTTAGCGGTGGCGTCAACCAAGTTGTGCGCTCCGCTCGACAGCATTTCGGACACGTCCTATGGGACGCTTCGCGTCTTATGGCTACTGTGAAGGACTTTTCCCAGTACCGACTCCATGACCCATGCGCTCTCTCAATGTCCTGATCCTCGAAGACAACCCGTTTCAGCTGATGGCACTGCACCAGATGCTCAATGCCAATGGCGTGTTCAATGTACTGACTGCTGAAGATGTTGAAACGGCTCGCCAGTCCCTGGACAGCAAAGGCCCGGTGGATATCGCCATCTGCGATCTGTATCTGGAGCAGGGCGATGGGCTGGAGTTGATCCGCGAACTCGCCGAGCGCCGTTTGGCTCAAGTGCTGGTTCTGCTCAGCAATGCTGAGCCCGATGTGCTCGAAGGCGTGGCGAACATGGCCCGGCAATTGGGCCTCAACGTGCTGGCGTGCTTGCCCAAGCCGGCCTCGGCAACGCTGATCGGGCAGGTGTTGGCCGATTGTCAGCGGCACTTGCGCCCAGGGCCAGCGGTGCTGTCCTGGGAGCGTGTGCGCCAGTTGCTGGGGTTGAGCGCGCGGGAACAACTGCCACCGTCGGCGGATGTCAGCCAGGCCACCATCGCGGCCTGCGGCAGGGTCTGGTACCAACCCATCGTCAGCCAGGCCGGGGTGTTGCAAGGGGTGGAGGCGCTGGCGCGTTGGCAGTTACCGCACGCTCAATTGCTGCTGCCCGAAGAGTTCCTGCCGGTGTTGGAGTTTGCCGGCATGGAAGAGGCCTTTACCTGGCATGTGCTGGAACAGGCACTTGGCCTGGCCAACCAGGTCATGGGCGAGACCGGCCAGGTGCTGCCGGTGGCGGTGAACATTCCCGGACGTATGCTTGAGCGCACACACTTCCCACAAATATTGCAGGGGCTGCTGCAACTTCACGGCATACCCGCCCATAGCCTCACCCTGGAGCTGGTGGAAACCTCAACGCTGAAAACCGACAGTGCCCACCTCACTGGCTTGCTGCGCCTGCGGATGCTGGGTTGCCAGTTGTCCATCGGGGATTTCGGCATGGGTGGCACCAGCTTGCAACATTTGCTGGAGTTGCCTTTCACCGAACTGAAAATCCCCCCGGCGTTTGCCTGCGGAATGGCCGATGACGATCGCAAGGCGGCGGTGGTGGCGGGGGCCATGAGCATGGCCGCGCGCCTGGATATCGCCGTGGTCGTCACCGGGGTTGAAAGTGCTGCCGACTACCACGCTGTGGGTGAGCTGGGGGCGGCGTGGCTGCAAGGCTGCTTCATTGCCCGGCCGATGGAGGCCGAGGCGCTCAAGCAGTGGATTGCGTTCCAGGCTAGGCCAGCCCGTGTTCCTGCACATAAATAAACAGGGCGGCATCATTGGTCAGCCCCAGTTTGCGCATGGCGCTGACTTTTTGCGCACTTACGGTCTGCTTGCTGCGATGCAGATGCGCGGCGATCTGGCCCACCGTCATGCCAGTGGCCAACAGGCGAATCACCTCCAGCTCCCGGGGTGACAACTGTTCCTGGGAGTGCAGGCGATCGGCACCGACTTCTCCGGCCAGGCTCAGCGCCTGGCGAATGGTCTGGGCCACGTAGGTGCGTTGCTGGCGGACCTGACGAATCGCCTGCGGCAGTTCATCGGCCAGGCTGGCCTTGCTCAAAAGGCCCATCACGCCCAATGTCAGAATCGAGTGAAACAAACCGGCATTGTTGAGCATGGTGACCACCACAATCGGCAGGTCCGGGTAGTGTCGGCGCAGTTGGTCGATCAGGCGCAACCCGTCGGCATGGGGCTCGGCAGGCATCATAAAGTCGGTCACCAGCACATCGCAGGCACAGTCTTGCAGCAACGCATTGAGGGCCTGTGGCGAGTTGGCCTCCCCGACGATGCTGATGTGCGGGTCACGCTCAAGCACTGCGCGCAGGCCAATCAGAAAAATCGGATGATCGTCGGCAATGACGACGCGCAAAGGTGTTTCAGACGCAGCTCTCAAGGCAGGCTCCCAGGTAATCCAGGGATTCTAGCGTGTGAGCCTGTGTTTTTTCTCTGTCATCTTTTCCGTGCATGCTCGTTTTCCTCAAGCAGTGGATTACACAAAAGGTAGAACTTTCTGCTTTGAGCACGGGTCACTTGAATGTCAGCCTCTTCGTGACATTTTTGTTTTTCGAACCTTTTTCGAATGATTGAGTGGTGATCGAGATGGAAAGTATCCACCTATTGCTCAGTGAAGCACTGAGCCCTTATCAGGTTACGCTGACCACTTCTGGTGTGCGGGAAGACTGCCTGGTAACCGTAAAGAATCCCGGCGGCGCGATTGTGGTCGAGCGCGACGTCGATCGCGCGCAATTGTCCGACAAGCGTGCGCTGGTGGATGTCGCGGATTGCCTGCTTCGCGACGTGAAAATCGCCGAAGGGCGCCTGGAACCCTCGGTCATTGCTGCCTTGCGCAATGCTGCCCAAACCCGTGGCGGCGCACTCGCATGAAACATTATTTTTCTTCGGAACCTTCCTACGCGGCGGTCAGTCAGAGTCCGTAACAGCAAGAGCAATCATTGTGCTCCGGTGTTTGTCGCTTGCTGTGCGTGCCTTTTTAAGGCCACGTTTAACCCCGAGTTGTCTCCCCACTGCTCGGGGTTTCTTTTTGCCCGCGATTCTCAGATCGCGCCATTCTCACGCAGACGCGCAATAGCCGCCGCGTCGTAGCCCAGGGCATTGAGCAGCACATTGTTGTGTTCACCCAGTTGCGGCCCCACCCATTCACAACTGCCCGGTGTATCCGAAAGCTTGGGCACGATGCCTGGCATCTTGAAGTGCTTGCCGTCCGGGAGCTGAGCCTTGAGGAACATCTCTCGGGCCAGAAATTGCGGGTCGCCCAGCATGTCTTCGGCGCTGTAGATACGGCTGGCGGGTACTTCAGCCTTGTTCAGTTGCTCAATCACCTGCTCCAGCGGCAGCGAGTTGACCCAGCGGTCGATCACGCCATACAGCTCGTCGCGGCGGCTGTCACGCCCATCGTTGCTGGCCAATTGCGGGTCGTTCGCCAAGTCGTCACGGCCGATGGTCGCCATAAAGCGCTTGAAGATTGCATCGCCATTGGCGCCGATCTGCACATGCTTGCCGTCGGCGCTGGTGTGGATCGAAGACGGTGTAATGCCGGGCATGATGTTACCGGTACGCTCGCGAATAAATCCGAACACATCGAACTCGGGAATCATGCTTTCCATCATGGCGAAGATGGCTTCGTACAGCGCCACATCCACCACTTGGCCCAAGCCGCCGTTGACCTCGCGATGACGCAGCGCCATCAGCGCGCCGATCACCGCCCACAGCGCGGCAATCGAGTCGCCGATGGAGATCCCGGTGCGCACCGGCGGGCGGTCTTCGAAGCCGGTGATATAGCGCAAGCCGCCCATGGATTCACCCACGGCACCAAACCCTGGCTGATCCTTCATCGGCCCGGTCTGGCCGAAGCCCGAGAGGCGCACCATCACCAGCTTGGGGTTTAGAGCGTGCAGGGTTTCCCAGCTCAGGCCGAGTTTTTCCAGCACGCCGGGGCGGAAGTTCTCGATCAGGATGTCGGCGTCGGCCAATAGTTTTTTGAGGATTGCCAGGCCGTCGGGGTGCTTGAGGTTGAGGGTCAGCGACTGCTTGTTACGGGCCTGTACGAACCACCACAGCGAGGTGCCTTCATACAGCTTGCGCCATTTGCGCAGCGGGTCGCCGCCGTCCGGGGATTCGACCTTGATCACCTCGGCACCGAATTCAGCGCAAATGCGTGAGGCAAACGGGCCGGCGATCAGGGTGCCCAGTTCGATGACTTTCAGGCCGGCAAGTGGTTTGGCGTTGAGCGACATGGGGATCCTTACAAGCGCGGGACGATGGTGTCCTGCTTTTTAACATAGGCGAGCCGCCCGGATGCAGCGCAGTATTCGTTGAATGACCTCGCCATCGGTTAGACTGGCCGCCTTTCCTTGTCTTTAGAAGCCCGTTCATGGCCCAGCCGTCCACGACCTACAAGTTCGAACTCAACCTCACCGACCTCGACCGTTCGGTGTACGAGAGTGTCAAACAGACCATTGCCCGCCACCCTTCGGAAACCGAAGAGCGCATGACCGTGCGCCTGCTGGCCTACGCCCTCTGGTACAACGAGCAACTGGCGTTCGGGCGTGGCCTGTCGGATGTAGACGAACCAGCCCTGTGGGAAAAAAGCCTGGATGATCGGGTCCTGCACTGGATCGAAGTCGGCCAGCCGGATGCCGATCGCCTGACCTGGTGCTCGCGCCGCACCGAGCGCACCAGCCTGCTGGCCTATGGCAGCCTGCGTGTGTGGGAAGGCAAGGTAGTGCCGGTGGCCAACAACCTGAAGAACGTGCACATCGCTGCCGTGCCCCAGGAAGTGTTGGAGACCCTGGCCAAGGACATGCCGCGGGTGATCAAGTGGGATGTGATGATCAGCGAAGGTACGATCTTCGTGACCGACGACCGTGGCCAGCATGAAGTGCAACTGCAATGGCTGGTTGGCGAGCGCGGTTGAAAAGGTGGGAGCAGGCAAGCCAGCTCCCACACTTGATCTTTGTTGCGTTCAATATCTGTGTTTAACCGATGTATTAGAAGAGAAGCGCCCGTCACCCCATGCGTATCGATCCCCGCCCATTGCCCGCCGTTCTGCCTTTTCTCGGTGAATTGCCGCCGCTGTTGACCCGTCTCTATGCCGCACGCGGGGTGCGATCGGAAGCTGAGCTGGACAAGAGCCTGGCGCGGTTGATTCCCTACCAGCAGCTCAAAGGGATCGACGCGGCGGTGGACTTGCTGGTGACCGCCCTGGAGCAGCGCCAACGCATCCTGATCGTTGGTGACTTCGACGCCGACGGCGCCACGGCGAGCACCGTAGGCACCCTGGGCCTGCGCTTGCTTGGGGCGGCCCATGTCGATTACCTGGTGCCCAACCGTTTCGAGTACGGCTACGGCCTGACGCCGGAAATCGTCGCGGTGGCGTTGCAGCGCGAGCCCCAGTTGCTGATTACCGTGGACAACGGCATCTCCAGCGTCGAAGGCGTCGCGGCGGCGAAAGCGGCGGGGCTGAAGGTGCTGGTCACCGACCACCACTTGCCCGGCGATGAACTGCCGGCCGCCGACGCCATCGTCAATCCGAACCAGCCGGGCTGCACGTTTCCCAGCAAGGCCCTGGCCGGTGTCGGCGTGATCTTCTACGTGTTGATGGCTCTGCGCGCGCGGTTACGCAGCCTGGGTTGGTATGACAACAAACCCCAGCCGAACATCGGTGAACTGCTCGACCTGGTGGCCCTGGGCAGTGTCGCCGACGTGGTGCCGCTGGACGCCAACAACCGCATCCTCGTTCATCAAGGCCTGGAGCGTATTCGTGCCGGTCGGGCGCGGCCAGGCATCAAGGCGATCCTGGAAGTGGCCAAGCGCGACCACGCTCGCATCACCTCCACCGACCTGGGGTTTATCCTCGGCCCGCGGCTGAACGCGGCCGGGCGCCTGGATGACATGAGCCTGGGCATCGAATGCCTGCTCACCACCGACGCTGGCGCCGCACGGGAAATGGCCGCGCAACTGGACGGCATGAACCAGGACCGTAAATCCATTGAACAAGGCATGCAGCGCGAGGCCCTGGCCCAGCTCAAGGACTTGCCGGTGGAGTCGATGCCGTACGGTTTGTGCCTGTTCGACCCGGAGTGGCACCAGGGGGTGATCGGCATCCTCGCGTCGCGCATGAAAGAACGTTACTTCCGCCCGACCATTGCCTTTGCTGACGCGGGCGACGGCCTGCTCAAGGGTTCTGGGCGTTCGGTGCAAGGCTTTCATATCCGCGATGCGCTGGCGGTTGTTGCAAGCCAGCATCCCAACCTGATCAGCAAGTACGGCGGTCACGCCATGGCCGCCGGGCTGACCCTGCCCGAGGCGAACTTCCCGCTGTTTGCGCAAGCCTTCGATGCCGAAGTGCGTCGGCAGCTGCGTGAAGAGGACCTCACCGGCCGCTTGCTCTCCGACGGCACTTTGGCTGTGGAAGAGTTTCACCTGGAACTGGCCCGCGCCCTGCGTCACGCCGGCCCTTGGGGGCAGCACTTTCCGGAGCCGTTGTTTCACGGGGTGTTCCAGTTGGTGGAGCAGCGTGTGGTCGGGGAGCGGCACCTTAAAGTGGTGCTCAAGAGCGAGTGTGGGTCAGTGAAGCTTGATGGCATCGCCTTCGGCGTGGACCGCGAGGTGTGGCCGAACCCGACCGTGCGGTGGGTAGAGTTGGCCTATAAGCTGGATGTGAACGAGTTTCGCGGCAATGAGACTGTACAGCTGATGATTGCTCACATCGAACCGCGCTAGATATTACTGACAATACAAAACAAATGTGGGAGGGGGCTTGCTCCC
This sequence comes from Pseudomonas sp. W2Aug9, assembly GCF_023127755.1. Taxonomy (NCBI): domain Bacteria; kingdom Pseudomonadati; phylum Pseudomonadota; class Gammaproteobacteria; order Pseudomonadales; family Pseudomonadaceae; genus Pseudomonas; species Pseudomonas sp. W2Aug9. The sequence continues at coordinate 211,237 of NZ_SPKL01000037.1, forward strand.
GATAGCGGTGGATCAGTCATACATCATTGACTGACACCCTGCTATCGGGAGCAAGCCCCCTCCCACATTTGGTTTTGTGTACAGCCCTGGAGCTACTCGGCTTTGGCCTGGTGCTTGACGATAATATCCACCAAGCGCTTGGCCAGCGCCGGGTAGTTTTCATCGAAGTGATGCCCGCCCGGCAGCTTCATGGCTTCGCCCACTGCGGTCTTGTCGGTGCAGCCACTCTCGTCGACTTCCTCTGCACCATAGATGCACACGACCTTCTCAGGTGGCAGCTTGGCCATTTCCGGGCCGGTGGCGGCTTCTTTGCCGGCGTTGCCCAGCCAACCTTCCACTTCGATTTCAAAGCTGCCAGTGCGCGCAAATGCCAACAGGATGATCGCATCGACGCGCTGCTGTTCGTTTTCCGGCATACGGTTGTAAATGGCCGGCAGTACATCGGCGCCGAACGAATAACCGGTCAGCACGAAGCGCTTGGTGCCCCACTTCTGCCGATAGTGTTGCATCAACTCGGTGAGGTCCTTGGCGCTTTGCTCCGGGCTCTTGTGCTGCCAGTAGTAGCGCAGTGTGTCGATGCCGACCACCGGGTAGCCGATCTTCGCCATCTCGCCGGCCACATCGCGGTCCAGGTCACGCCAGCCGCCGTCACCGGAGAGGAACAGGGTCACGGTGTCTTTGGCCTGCCCGGCAGGAACTTCCACCACGGGAATCGCCAGGCCACCGTTGTCCGAACCGACCAGTTGCTTGCGCAGCTCGTTGTTCAGCACTTGCGGGTAATGAATGTCGTAGTCGCTGATGCTGGTGGTGGCACGCGGCGTGTCACGTACGAAGCTGGCGCTTTCATCGTCGGGATTGTCGTTCCACGCCACCAGCCAGTTGCCGTGGGCAGAGGTCGTGGGCAGCGGGTCGTTGCAGCCTTCCTGTTTCAGGGCAAAGCCGACGGAGATCGCGTTAGCCTTGTCATCATTCTGAGTGGCCAGCCAGCGCCAGGCGAGCGCAGCGCCAGGGCCGATGCCGCTGACCAGGGTCGCCGGGCCTTTGAGCTGGGCCAGGGCGCCTTGCAGCGCTTGTTCCTGCAGCTTGCAGTCATCCTTAGGCAGGATCACCTGAACGATTTGCGCCGCGCCGCCCTGGCTCAGGGCAACCAGTTGGCTGTCGGTCAGCGCTTCATCGGCCATCACGGCCACAGCCACACGGGCTTTGGCGGCGCTGGCGGGGGTGACGCGGGTCATTACCGAGCCATCGGCCTGGGGCAATTGCTCCAGGGTCGGTTGCGGGGCAGGGCGATTCCAGTACCAAAAACCACCCGCCACGACCAGCGCGAGCAGCACTACAAAGGCCAATACATACCGCCAGGAGCGTCGAATCATCAGCGTTTCACCAATCCAGTCAAGCCGCCCGCGATCAGGGCGGCGGTATCGGCCAGTGCCACCAGCGGATCAAGTCCTGCGGGCACGGCCATGTAACGGGGTTCCCAGTCGGGCTGGAACTTGTCTTTGAAGCGGCGCAAACCTTGGAAGTTATACAGTTGCTCGCCACGGCGGAACACCATCGAGCCCAGGCGCTGGGTCAGCGGTGCGCCACGGCGCGGTTGCAAGCCCGACAGCGGCACCATACCGAGGCTGAAGCGGGCGTAGCCGTGGTTCTTATAATGTTGAATCAGGCCCACCATCATGAATTCCATCGTGAGCTTGGGCGCGTCGGGGTGGGCGCGCATCAGGTCAAGGCTGGCCAGGTCATGATTGTAGGTCTCGAGCAGGTTGGCGAAGGCTACCGGGCGCCCTTCGAAGCGAATGATCGCGATACGGAAGTGCTTGAGGTAGTCGTCGCTGAAACGGCCCAGGGAGAAGCCTTTTTCCCGCACATTCTTACCTGTAAGCCAGGCATCGGAGATGACTTTTAATTCATCCATCGGCGCCTGGCCCGGTTCGAAGATTTCCAGGGACAAGCCGTCCCGGGTGCCACGGTTCCAGGTGTAGCGCAAATCCTTCATCTCTTTGCCCTTGGCTTCCAGGTCAAAGCGTTTCAGGTCGACGCGGGCTTCTTCGCCCAGCTTGATCGCGGTGAGTCCGATGTCCATGTAGTACGGCAGGTTCTCGGCGCGTACCTGGTAGAACACCGGTCTTGCGTGGTGGATATCGCACAGGTCACGGAACTGCCAGATCATCTCGGCGCGCGGCTGGGTCGGGCCGATCGGGTCGTACAAGGCCACCAGGCTGCGCCCGCGACGGGCGTACATCAGGAAGGCTTCATCGTTGGGGTGAAACAGCAGCGCCTTGTCGCCGGTCAGCGCCAGGCCGCCGTCGGGTTGGGACGAGGCCATCAGGATCTTGCTGGCGCGCTCCAGTTCTTCCGGGGTGGGCAAGTGGATGACCGGGCGCGCCGTGCGCAGCAGCCAGGTCAGCGATACGATCACCAGCAGCACCGCAGCGCCCAGCAACGAGCGCAAACCGCGGGGGGCGTTGGCGTCGAGGGTGAACTGCCACCACAGTTGATGGCTGTAAGGCACATCCTGATAGGCGAACAACAGCAGCCAGATCGAGGCGCCGAGTACACAGACACTGGCCACCAGGTAAAGCGGCGAAAACGGCAGCTCGGTCAAGCGGCTGGCGCGGTAGAACGAGCGGCGAAAGATCGCCAGCAGCACCGCGGTCATGGTCATCAGGCTGGCTTCTTCCCAGTCGAAGCCCTTGAGCAACGAGAGCAGGGCGCCGACCAGCAGCAGCACCATGGTCAGCATCCAGGCCGCCGACAAACGTCGACGCAGGCCCTGGGCGAGCAACAGGCACAACACGCCGATCAGGCTGGCACCAAAGTGCGAGGCGTCAATCAGGCGGTGGGGAATCAGGAAGCCGATGTTTTCCAGGCGTGAGTCGATCTCTGGCGTGGCGCCGGAAAACAGCAGGACCACGCCGGACAAAAAAACCAGGACGGCCAATACCGGCGCTGCCAGCCCCGACGCCACCCGCAGGCTTTGCTGGGTCTGGAACAGGCGCTGGGCCTCGTTGACCAGCAGGAACACACAGGCGATCAGCAGCGGCAATACCACGTAGATCATCCGGTACAGCAGCAAGGCGGCAGCCAGGGGCGCGGCACCGAGTTTGTCGGCGAAGGCCGCCAGCAGGATCGCTTCGAATACACCCACGCCCCCCGGCACATGGCTGAGCACACCGGCGGCCAGTGCCAGCAGGTACACCAGCAGGAACGGGCCGAAGGGCGGTGCTTCCGGCAACAGCATATAAAGGACGGCAGCGGCAGCGGCTACGTCGAGGGCGGTGATGATCAACTGCAGGAAGGTCAGGCGGCGGCCCGGCAGGCGCAGGGTGCGACGCCCGGCCTTGACCAGCAGGTTATCGGGGTAGGGCTGTTCCGGCAGGCGACGACGATAGATGCCGATGCACAGCATGGCCGACAACACCAACACGGCGCCGGAAATCCCCCCGAGCAGGCTTTGCGGTAAATGCAGGTAAGTCGAAGCCGCCGGCAAATTGCTCAGCGTGGCCAATGCGGCCAGTGGCGGCAGGGCACAGCCCAGGGCCAGGCTGGCGAACACGGTCATGTGCGCCACTTCCGATGCGCCGATGCCGTGGCGTGCATATAAACGGTAGCGCACCGAACCGCCCGAGAGCATCGACAAGCCAATGGCGTTGCCGATGGCAAAGGCGGTGAAGCCACCCAGGGCCAGGGTCTTGGCGGGTAACTTCACGCCGGCATAGCGTGCGCCGGAAAATTCATAACCAAGCAGGATAATGAAACCTGCGACTGCCGCTGCAAACGCACCGAGCAAGGCTGGCTTGGGCACTTCCAGAATCGAATCGTGGAGTGCGTAGAGGTCCAGTTCCAGCAGCAGGTGTCGGCAGGCGATCAGGGCGATTGCAAACAGCAGCAGCGTTACGGCCAGGCCAATGGGCTGGCGATACTTGCTCAACAAATCCAGCCATCGCAAGCGGGTCGGCGTGATCGGTTGTTCTGCTGTGACGGTGTCTTGTGGTTCAGACGAGTTGGCGCGCATCAATCACCTCGTGGATTGTGCGCGACAGGATGGGGGTATCCGGCCAAGTTACCAATCCCTATGGACAAAATAATTACAAATATTAACGCGGATCACCGGGGTCGGCGACTGCGGCCATTGGTCGTAGAGGGTAGCGCTTGAGCATTGAGCCTAGCGTGCAATGAGATGGACTCTACAAACCGACTACGGTTTCATGAAAGATGCCATGCCATTGTTTCAGAAGAACTTTTTCGTCGGATACAAAAAAGGCCACTCTTTCGAGTAGCCTTTTTTGATGTTTGGTTGCGGGAGCCGGATTTGAAC
>NZ_SPKL01000037.1:215616-264190 GCF_023127755.1 Pseudomonas sp. W2Aug9
GGCGGCATTCTACAGCCAAGCGGCGAGGTGTCAACCGTTAATGAGCCGATGGTGCAAATAAGCGCTAATTATTCTGAAATCAAGGCCTTGGCCGCATTTTGCAGAAGCAGTGGGTGAAAAACAGGCACGCACAAAAAAGGCCACTCTTTCGAGTAGCCTTTTTTGATGTTTGGTTGCGGGAGCCGGATTTGAACCGACGACCTTCGGGTTATGAGCCCGACGAGCTACCAGACTGCTCCATCCCGCGTCTGTGTGTCGGCATTCTACAGAGGAACGCGTGTGTGTCAACCTGTAAATCAAACAAAAGCGCTTGTGGTTCAATCGGTTAGCTCTCCAAGGCGGGCTCGTGAAGCGCTTCGGGCCAGTCAGGCTGAGGCTTTCAGCTCTATCGGAAGCCTGAATTCGATTGAGAAAATAAATTCATCGGGGAAACTTCCTACCACTTGGAAGGAAGAATCAAACTACTGGTGCTATATACAGGTGTGGATGCGATACTGCCCACCCGTTGGTTCACACCCCGTTTATATGACGCAGCGCAAAATCATCCACGTCGACTGTGATTGCTTCTACGCCGCCATCGAGATGCGTGACGACCCGAGCCTGGCGCAAAAGCCCTTGGCTGTGGGCGGCTCGGCGGATCGGCGAGGGGTTATCGCTACCTGCAACTACGAAGCGCGTGCGTATGGAGTTCGTTCTGCGATGTCGTCGCGTCACGCCTTGAAGCTGTGCCCCGACCTGACCATCGTCAAGCCGCGCATGGATGCCTATAAAGAAGCATCGAAGGAAATCCAGACGATCTTTCGCGACTACACCGACTTGATCGAGCCGTTGTCGCTGGATGAAGCCTACCTCGACGTCTCCGACAGCCCGCATTTTGGCGGCAGTGCCACGCGCATTGCCCAGGACATTCGCCGGCGCGTTTCCAACCAGTTGCATATCACCGTGTCTGCCGGCGTGGCGCCGAACAAGTTCCTGGCCAAGATTGCCAGCGACTGGAAGAAGCCCAACGGCCTGTTCGTGATTACCCCGGACCAGGTCGAAGACTTTGTCTCGCAGCTGCGGGTCAGCAAGCTGCACGGCGTTGGCAAGGTCACCGCCGATAAGCTCGCGCGCCTGGGCATCGAAGACTGCTTGCAGCTGCGCGAGTGGAACAAACTGGCGCTGGTGCGCGAATTCGGCAGTTTTGGCGAACGACTCTGGAGCCTGGCCCGTGGGATTGATGATCGCGTGGTGCAAAACGACAGTCGTCGACAGTCCATCAGCGTAGAAAACACCTACGATGTGGACTTGCCGGATCTTTCAAGCTGCCTGGCTAAACTTCCCGAATTGATGGAAACCCTCGCGGGGCGTATGGCGCGCATCGACAGCAGCTACCGGGCGGGCAAGCCGTTCGTCAAAGTGAAGTTTCATGACTTTACCCAGACGACGCTGGAGCAGGCGGGGGCAGGGCGGGATCTGGAGAGTTATCAGCAGTTGCTGACCCAGGCGTTTAATCGCGGGGGCAAGCCGGTGCGTTTGTTGGGGATTGGGGTGCGGTTGCTGGACCTGAGCGGCGGTAACGAACAGCTCGAATTTTCCTGGTAGAAACCGGGATTAGAGAGTGTGGGAGACTCAAGTGTGGGAGGGGGCTTGCTCCCACATTTGATCTCCAACAGGCTGCAGATTTCAGCGTGCGCCAGGATCTGCGACCAACCGCCCCGCATCCTTGGTCAGTGCCTGCACAAACTCCTGCTGCAATTCCGGATCATTGCGGGTCAGCTCGATCAGGCTTTGTTCCAGTTCGCTGGCTTCTTCTTCCAGGCCCAGTTCCGACAGGCGCTTGACGCGGTGCACCCATTGGTTCACTTCGTCATCTTCCAGGTCGTCGTAGATCAAGGCATGGGCTTCCAGCAATTTGCCACGCAGGCCGTTGCTGACCGCCAGGGTCGAGTCTGTGTGCACATCGTCCTGACCATCTGCCACGCTGATCTTCAAGGTCGTGACGCGGTTCAGGTCCTGCTCGGCAAACGGGCTGTCCAGCAGGTTCAGGCGCAGGATGCCGTTGCGGTCGGTGGTCAGCTCATGGGTCTGCTTGCCGGCAGTGACTTGTACCGGGCGCTCGCTCCACGGCAGGCTCGAATACTCCAGGCGCTTGTCGCGCTGGACTTCATCGATAGCTGCCAGGTTCTGTTGCGCACGGCCATGGGATTGCACGTTCATGAACGGGTTGATGCCGTCCACGCCATAGCTCAGCCAGTCTCGCGTCACACTCGTGGGCAGGTTGCCGAGGGCGAAGATATTCGCCACGTTGGCACCCACGCCCGCCACCAACGCCACGGCACCCAGCGGCATCTCATAGAGTTTGCGCCAGGGCTGGTAGGGCGTGTAGCGATCGTAACGACGGGTGACTTCGAATTCGGTGACCTCGAAGGTCTTCTGCTCATGAATGCGAACCCGGCGTTGCGGCAGCTCCAGCACTTTGGGTTCGCCTACATCGATCTGCAGGCTGTGATCGAGCAATTTACGCTCGACCCGCTCCTCGTGCTCACTGCGTTGCGACATCTGATTGGCGCAGCCGCTGACCAGCAGGGCGCCGCACAAGGCGGCACCCCCCAGGGCTTTGGTGTTTCGCTTGAACATGACTTCTCTTGATCTGGTTTTCAGCGACGAATACGCGCCTGAAGGAAAGACAGCACGTCAGCCACCGGCAACGGTTGGGCTTGCGCTTCGGTCCGGCTCTTGTATTCCAGATTGCCATCGGCCAGGCCACGGTCACTGACCACGATCCGGTGCGGGATGCCAATCAGTTCCATGTCGGCGAACTTGATGCCCGGGCTGGTTTTCTTGTCCCGGTCATCGAGCAGCACTTCAAAACCGGCAGCGGTCAGTTCAGCGTACAGCTTGTCGGTGGCTTCGCGTACTTGCTCGGTTTCATAGCGCAACGGCACCAGGGCCACCTGGAACGGCGCCAAAGCGTCACTCCAGATGATGCCTTTCTCGTCGTTGTTCTGCTCGATGGCAGCGGCGACCACGCGGGAAACACCAATGCCGTAGCAGCCCATGTCCAGGGTGATCGGCTTGCCGTTCTCGCCCAGCACTTCGCACTTCATCGCCTTGCTGTACTTGTTGCCCAGCTGGAAGATGTGCCCGACTTCGATGCCGCGCTTGATTTCCAGGGTGCCCTTGCCATCCGGGCTTGGGTCACCGGCTACGACGTTGCGCAGGTCGGCCACGGTCGGAACCGGCAGGTCACGCTCCCAGTTCACGCCGAAGTAGTGCTTGTCGTCGATGTTCGCGCCGATACCGAAGTCGCTCATCAGCTCGACGGAACGGTCGATGATGATCGGCAGCGGCAGGTTCAGCGGGCCTAGGGAACCGGCACCGGCACCAATGGCGTCGCGCAGTTCGGCATCGGTGGCCATGACCAGCGGGCTGGCTACGCCTGGCTGGTTGGCGGCCTTGATTTCGTTGAGCTCGTGGTCGCCACGGATCACCAGGGCGATCAGCTTGCCTTCTTCTTCAGCGCGCACGATCAGGGTCTTGATGGTCTTTTCAATCGGCAGATTGAATTTCTCCACCAGGGCCGCGATGGTTTTGGTGTCAGGCGTGTCGACCAGGCGCAGCTCCTCGGTGGGAGCAGGGCGCGAGGTTTCACGTGGTATGGCTTCGGCCTTCTCGATGTTCGCCGCGTAGTCGGAACCGTTGCTGAACACGATATCGTCTTCACCGGACTCGGCCAGCACGTGGAATTCGTGGGAGCCGGCACCGCCGATGGAGCCGTTGTCCGCTTCAACCGGGCGGAACTTCAGGCCCAGGCGCGTGAATACATTGCAGTAGGCCTGGTGCATGCGGTCGTAGGTCGCTTGCAGGGAAGCCTGGTCGGCGTGGAACGAATAGGCGTCCTTCATGATGAATTCGCGACCACGCATCAAGCCGAAGCGCGGGCGGATTTCATCGCGGAATTTGGTCTGGATCTGATACAGGTTCAGCGGCAACTGTTTATAGCTGCTCAACTCGTTGCGCATCAGGTCGGTGATGACTTCTTCATGGGTCGGGCCGGCGCAGAAATCGCGGCCATGACGGTCCTTGAAGCGCAGCAACTCAGGGCCGTACTCTTCCCAGCGCCCGGATTCCTGCCACAACTCAGCCGGTTGGGTGCTCGGCATCAACACTTCCAGAGAGCCGGCAGCGTTCATTTCTTCGCGAACGATGGCTTCGACCTTGCGCATCACCTTCAAGCCCATGGGCAACCAGGTGTACAGGCCCGAGGCCAGTTTGCGGATCATGCCGGCGCGCAGCATCAGCTGATGGCTGATCACAACCGCGTCGGAAGGCGTTTCTTTCTGTGTGGCGAGCAAATATTGACTGGTACGCATGGTAGGCCGTTGTCGGTTGCTTGGACTTGAAATGACTTGGGATTGTACGGGCGGTTGCTGCAGGAGTACAGGCGTGAGGTGGCGGGGCGTATCTGTCGTAACCGTCGCTTGTGTGGGAGCTGGCTTGCCTGCGATAGCGGCGTTGGGTTCACCATCGCTATCGCAGGCAAGCCAGCTCCCACATTGACCGAGTCGTATCAGTCTTCCTGCGGCGGATTCAACCGGGCGCGCCGGTTCTCCTGGAACCAGTGCAATGCAATCAGGAGCAGCGTCGGCACCCCCAGCAGGCAAGTAATCATAAAGAAGTTGTGATAACCGAACTTCTCCACCATCACCCCCGAATACCCGCCAATCAGGCGTGGCAGCAACAGCATGATCGAGCTGAGCAACGCATATTGGGTAGCGGAGAACTTGAGGTTGGTCAGGCTCGACAGGTATGCCACGAACGCCGAGGTGGCCATGCCCGAACTGAAGTTGTCCAGGGAAATGGTGACGATCAGCATCTGCAGGTCGGGGCCCATGTCGGCGAGCATCACGAACAAAAGGTTGGTACCGGCCGAGGCCACGCCACCGATGAACAGGATCGGCAGGATCCCGAACCGCACAATCAACAGGCCGCCCATGCCGGCGCCGAGCAGGGTCATGATCAAGCCGAAGATCTTGCTCACTCCGGCGATCTGGTCCTTGGTGAAACCCTGGTCGATATAGAACACGTTGGCCATCACGCCCATCACCGTGTCGGACATGCGATACGTGGCAATCAGCCCGAGCAGCAGCAGCGCCTGCCAACGATAGCGCAGGATAAAGTCGTTGACCGGCGTCAGCACCGGCGCCAGGCCCCGACGGCCCATGGCCGAAAGGCACAGGGTGGTGAGGATGATATAAAGGATGGCGCGCAGGAACGCGCGGTCTTCCATCAGCAGTTCCCACAGGCTCACGCCCTGGAACAGCACGCTGGCGAAGTCGGTGTTGTACAGCTGGGTGAACATCGCCGGCACCGAGACCAACAGCACGATCAGCACAAACACCGACACCAACTGGTGCATGAAACTGTAGCGGCCGGCCTGCAACTGGGTGCGCAGTGGTACATCAGGTTCACGCATGAGGAAGGTGGTGAGCAACGCCGGCACCATCAACACGCCGAACAGCACATAGGTGCCGGTCCAGGCCGAGTGTTTATAGTTGAAGCCGGTGGAGCCAAAGCCTTCGGCAAAGAACAGCGCGCCGGCGGTGGCCAGCAGGGCAGCGATGCGGTAGCCGGACATGTAGCTCGCGGCCAGGGCGGCCTGGCGGCTGTCGTCGGCGATTTCCAGGCGGTAGGCATCCACGGCGATATCTTGGGTGGCCGACGCGAAGGCGACGATCACCGCGATGGCGATCAACCAGGACAGGTGTTTTTGCGGGTCACAAAAACCCATGCCGATCAATCCGAGGATCACCAGCGATTGGGCCAGCACCAGCCAGGAGCGACGACGCCCCAGTTTACCGAGCAACGGCAAGCGCCATTGATCGAGCAGCGGCGACCAGACCCATTTAAAGGCGTAGGCCAGGCCGATCAGGCTTGCATAGCCGATGGTCTCGCGAGCCACACCGGCTTCACGCAGCCACACTGAAAGCGTCGAGAACACCAACATGTAAGGCATGCCGGCGGCGAAGCCGAGCAACAACAGCACTAATGTCGAGGGGCTGGCATAGGCGGCGAGCGCGGCGCGCCAGGTTTTACGGGGCATGGGCTGGAGTCTGCCTCAGGTTTGCGGAAACAAAGCGCGCACTCTAACCGCTGTGCTCTACCGGACGCCAGCCATGGCGCTGAATATCAACACGATTGTTCAAGATAGTGACGCCTTCGCTACGCAAACGCGCACGTTGTTCGTCGCCTGAGGCGCTGCCCGCCGGCAGACTTATCCGACCACCGGCGCCCAACACCCGATGCCAGGGTAATCGGGTGTCTTCGGGCAACTGGCTCAGGGTGCGCCCGACCCATCGGGCGGCACGGCCCAGACCCGCCAGGTGAGCCAGCTCGCCGTAGCTCACCACACAGCCTTCGGGCACTTGCGACAAGGTCAGGTACAGCGCGGTACGCCGCATTTCGGCGGGGCTTTGCGGCGTATCGGCAGGTGGCTTCACTATGGGGATATCCGTTGAGATCGTCGCGGTTTTGTCAGAAACGTCTGTAAACATGACGATGAGCATTGAACTCAATATAAATCCTTGAGTCAGTTCTAGCCATGTAACACTATAACGCCCCTATTTTTTGCCACCCCTGAGCCCCGTATCTGCTTATGTTGTCCAGAACCCTGTTGTGCCTTGCTGTTTTCAGTGCTTCCACGCCCTTGCTCGCCGATACCGTCTGGTTGAAAAACGGCGACCGGCTGACCGGCAAGATCAAAGTCTTCGACGGTGGCAAACTGCTGATCCAAACCACCTACGCAGGCTCGATCCCGGTGGATTGGAAGCAGGTCAAGACCCTGGAAAGCGATCAGGAGTTGCTGGTCAAGCAGGACGCCTACAGCGGCGAAAAGGCCAAGTCGTTGCAGGCGTCAGATGACGGCAAGGTGGTGCTGGCCAATGGCGAGGCACCCAAGACGGTCGACCTGGCAAGCATCCAACAGATCATGAAGCCCAAGCCAGTGATCGAAGACCTGGTGTGGAAGGGCAACGTCGACCTGGCGCTGGACTACAAGCGTGCCGACAAAGACACCAACGATTACGACATCGACTTCAAGACCTCGGCCCGTCATGGCCAATGGCGTCATACGGGCAAGGGCGAATACAACCGCGAGTTCCAGGACGACGTTACCACCACCGATAACTGGGCGCTGGAGTACAACCTGGACCGCTTCATCACCGAGCACTGGTTCTGGCAGGGCCGCCTGACCTACAAGCGCGACAAGGTCGAAGACCTGGCCCGTCAGCGCGTTGTCGGTACCGGCCCGGGCTATCAGTTCTGGGACGATGAACTGGGCGCGTTCTCCCTCGGTTCGCTGGTCAACCGCACCGATTACGAATACGCCGACGGCGGCAAGGACAACTTCTATTCCCTGGCCATGAAGTGGAACTACAACCGCTACCTGGTGGGCAAGACCGTCGAGTTCTTCACCAACGGCGAATTGGGCAAACCCCTTGCCGGGCCGTCCGAGTATTCCCTGGATGCGGAAATGGGCCTGCGCTACAAGGTTACCGAGTGGGCCTCGCTCAACTTGAAGGCCGAGCGCAACGAGGTCAGCGGCAGTTCCGAGAGCAGCCTGAGCAAGACTCGCTACACCGCAGGCTTTGGTGTGGCCTGGTAAAAGCTGCGTCGGCCACTCTGGCAACCTGCGCGGATATTGATTACCTTGTTTTGAGATCCATTCCCATATGCCATGGGCGGCGGAACACCCGAGGAGTCATACGTTGAGCGCGCACGTTGCCAAGAACGCCCGAGAGCTGTTGCTCAAGGAATACCGTGGGGCTTTGGCCACACAGTCAAAAGCCATGCCCGGTTTTCCCTTCGGCTCGGTCGTGCCCTACTGCCTCGATGAGCAGGGCCGTCCGCTGATCCTGATCAGCCGCATCGCCCAGCACACCCATAACCTGCAAAAAGACCCCAAGTGCTCATTGCTGGTGGGTGAGCGCGAGGCTGATGATGTGCAGGCCGTGGGGCGTCTGACCTACCTGGCCGAGGCCGAGAAACTGGAAGACGGCGCGGCCATTGAAGCGGCCGCCGAGCGTTACTACCGCTACTTCCCCGATTCGGCCAACTACCACAAGGCCCACGATTTCGATTTCTGGGTGCTCAAGCCGGTGCGCCACCGTTATATCGGTGGGTTTGGCGCGATTCACTGGGTCGACCAGTTGACCCTGGCCAATCCGTTCGCCGGCAAGGCCGAGCGCAGCATGATCGAGCACATGAACAGCGATCACACCAAGGCCATCGCCCATTACGTCGACCTCAGCGGTTTGCCGACTGGCGAGCCTGCGCAGTTGGCCGGCATCGACAGCGAAGGCATGCACCTGCGTATTGGCCAAAGCTTGCATTGGTTGCCTTTCGAGACGCCTTGCAACACACCGACACAAGTACGCGAGGCCCTGGTTTCATTGGCTCACGCCGCGGTGTGGCCGAAAAAAACCACTGCCGACGCTTGAATTCACACAATGGCGACGTCATCTAAGGTGAACTGGCAAGGCATTCTTGCGTTGAGGAACCATTTGATGCGCCCTTTTTTATTGCTCTTTCTGCTGTTCCCGGTGTTGGAGCTGTTCGTATTCGTCAAAGTCAGCGGTGCGATCGGGTTTTTCCCGGCGCTGCTGCTGATCATCGCAGGCTCCATGCTCGGCGTCCTGGTGCTGCGCGTGGCCGGCCTGGCCACGGCGTTGCGTGCCCGTGAAAGCCTGAACCGCGGCGAACTGCCGGCCCAGACCATGCTTGAGGGCCTGATGATGGCCCTGGCCGGTGGCCTGCTGATCCTGCCGGGCTTTATCAGCGACGTGCTCGGCCTGGTCCTGCTGCTGCCGTTTACCCGCAAACTGCTGGCCGGCAAGATGCGCCAGCGCGCCGAAGAAGCGGCGATTCGCCAACGCGCGTTTGCCGACGACCTGCAACCCCGTGGCGGCCCGGCCCCGCGTCAACCGCTGGGGCGTGAAGGCGACGTGATCGAAGGCGAGTTCGAACACCGCGACAACAAATAACTGCTTCACTGGCACGGCACCTTCGGGTGCCGTGTTGCATTGGCCCGGCGAGCAATCTGAGAAAAAATTTCCTCCCGGCCCCCTTGTAATAAGCGTATGCGCCCTTATGTAACGGTCACCGCAAGGTTTCTGGTGGTGACATCAGACAGACTTCCGCGTCTCGCCCAGCGAGCCGCGACCGGCACCGCCGGAATTTAACCCGCCGGAATTGATACCGGCCGATGAAAAACACAATTAGGAGAGATCGACAATGAAGCTTCGTCCTCTGCACGACCGCGTCGTAATCCGTCGCAGCGAAGAAGAAAAGAAAACCGCTGGCGGGATCGTTCTGCCAGGTTCGGCTGCTGAAAAAGCCAACCACGGTGTGATCGTCGCTGCTGGCCCAGGCAAGACCCTGGAGAACGGTGATGTACGCGCACTGGCCGTGAAAGTGGGTGACAAGGTTGTTTTCGGCCCTTACTCCGGCAGCAACACTGTGAAAGTCGACGGCGAAGACCTGCTGGTCATGGCTGAGAACGAAATTCTCGCCGTACTGGAAGACTGATTTCCTCGCTCATTTTCCCGTTACTACAAAGTATTTAAGGAATATCGATCATGGCTGCTAAAGAAGTTAAATTCGGCGACTCCGCCCGCAAGAAAATGCTCACCGGTGTCAACGTCCTGGCTGACGCAGTAAAAGCGACCCTGGGCCCGAAAGGCCGTAACGTGATCATCGAGAAGAGCTTCGGCGCTCCGACCATCACCAAGGACGGCGTTTCCGTCGCCAAAGAAATCGAACTGGAAGACCGTTTCGAGAACATGGGCGCGCAGCTGGTCAAAGACGTTGCCTCCCGTGCCAACGACGACGCAGGCGACGGCACCACCACCGCTACCGTACTGGCTCAGGCGATCGTCAACGAGGGCTACAAGGCCGTCGCTGCCGGCATGAACCCTATGGACCTCAAGCGTGGTATCGACAAGGCGACCATCGCCATTGTTGCCGAGCTGAAAAACCTGTCCAAGCCATGCGCTGACACCAAGGCCATCGCTCAGGTCGGCACCATCTCCGCCAACTCCGACAGCTCCATCGGTGACATCATTGCCGAAGCCATGGAAAAAGTCGGTAAAGAAGGCGTGATCACCGTTGAAGAAGGCTCGGGCCTGGAAAACGAACTGTCGGTTGTAGAAGGCATGCAGTTCGACCGTGGCTACCTGTCCCCGTACTTCGTCAACAAGCCAGAGACCATGGTTGCCGAGCTGGACAACCCGCTGATTCTGCTGGTCGACAAAAAGATCTCCAACATTCGCGAAATGCTGCCAGTACTGGAAGCCGTTGCCAAAGCCGGCCGCCCATTGCTGATCGTTTCCGAAGACGTTGAAGGCGAAGCCCTGGCGACCCTGGTTGTGAACAACATGCGTGGCATCGTCAAGGTTGCAGCCGTCAAGGCTCCAGGCTTCGGCGACCGTCGCAAGGCCATGCTGCAGGACATCGCCGTATTGACTGGCGGTACCGTTATCTCCGAAGAGATCGGCCTGAGCCTGGAAAGCGCCACCCTGGAAAACCTGGGCAGCGCCAAGCGCGTGACCATCTCCAAGGAAAACACCATCATCGTTGACGGTGCTGGCGTTGAAGGCGACATCGAGTCCCGTATCGCGCAGATCCGTGCCCAGGTTGCCGAAACCTCCTCGGACTACGACCGTGAAAAACTGCAAGAGCGTCTGGCCAAGCTGTCCGGCGGCGTTGCAGTGATCAAGGTTGGCGCTGGCTCCGAAGTTGAAATGAAAGAGAAGAAGGCCCGCGTTGAAGACGCCCTGCACGCAACCCGTGCAGCCGTTGAAGAAGGCGTGGTACCTGGCGGTGGCGTTGCGCTGATCCGTGCTCTGGAAGCCCTGACCAACCTGACCGGCGACAATGCCGATCAGAACGTTGGTATCGCTGTGCTGCGTCGTGCCGTTGAAGCACCGCTGCGTCAGATCGCTGCCAACTCCGGCGACGAGCCAAGCGTTGTGGTCAACGAAGTCAAGAACGGCAAAGGTAACTACGGTTACAACGCTGCGACTGGCGTCTATGGCGACATGATCGAAATGGGCATCCTGGACCCTACCAAGGTGACCCGTTCCGCGCTGCAGGCAGCAGCCTCCATCGGTGGCCTGATCCTGACTACCGAAGCTGCCATCGCTGACAAGCCGAAGGCTGAAGGCGCAGCTGGCGGCGGTATGCCAGACATGGGCGGCATGGGTGGCATGGGCGGCATGATGTAAGCCAGCCTTACCCGGCGCTATAAAAAGCCCCGCCTGCAGTGATGCAGGCGGGGCTTTTTTGTGAGCGGCTGTATCTACTCAACTTCGGTAGGACACTGGACCTGTGGCGAGGGAGCTTGCTCCCGCTGGCGGCCTGACAGCCGACGCCTATCTACCTGACACCCCTCGGTCCCAATGTGGGAGGGGGCTTGCTCCCGATGGCGGCCTGCCAGCCGACACAGTTATACCGAGTACATATCCATTCCTGCGGTAACGGCCACTTAGGGTTCCGCCCTGACGGCGGCTCACTTTGCAAAAGCCGGGATGCCGGCCCAGGCCAAAGTAAGCAACGCTCTTGCCCCACCACTCGGCACTTCGCCCAGGCTCGGTGTGCCCGTAATCCGCCAGGGATTTGGGGGGCCGCCGCCACGCGCCATCCATGGCGCGGGGCGGCTAAACCGGCATCCCTGCCGGTTTACCCCCCAAATCCCTGTCGAATTCCGGCCAGCGTGGTTTAACGGGGCGCCCAAGATCAAAAGCAGATCAAGATCAAGAGCGGCTCGCTTCGCATCGTGGTTACCGTTGGCTTTCGCAGGCAAGCCCGCTCCTACACGGAATCTTCGTTGCGTTGAGCATTGCATTCGCTTAACTGATCGGCATTACGGCTTGCCGTGAAGGCCGGTACAGCAACAAGCAATACAAACCCAGGCAAATCAGCCAGCAAAAAATCGCTGTCCACACGTTGTGGGAAAAAAAGTGTGCCCCTTGCAGCATACGGCTGACGGAGAAGACGCTGCCCAGGCTGACGGCAAAAATGAACGCGTTGCGCGCCAGTCGTGGTCGCCGATCCCTCAGCGCGAAGAACCAGGCGAACAAGGCAAAACCGGTGGCTGCATGTCCGCCGGGCCAACAGCGGCCAGGTTTATCGGTAGGTGGGCGCGGGCTGAGCAGTTCGCTGTAGGTTTCCTGGCCGCCGAACTCTTTGAGACTCCAGGGGCATTGCACGGCGGTGATGGTTTTCAAAGGTGCCACGAAGGCCGTCGCCAATCCCAGGGAGAGTACCAGGCACACCAGTTCGCGGCGGTACGGCTTGAGTCGTTGCAGAATGAAGCTGCCGACCAGCCCCAGGATCGCTAGTACCGAAAACAGGATCACCAGTTGCTTGGCCCGATCATGCAGGATGTCTTCAAGGAAGAAGCTATAGCGGCCGATGAAGCCGCCAGCCTCCGCGCTGTAGAAGCGCCTGGCCAGGTCCATGTCCAATGAGGTCAGTTCCAGCAACAGCAAGACCACTGCGGCGCCGGCAGGCAGGCCCAGGCACAGCCAGAAATTGAGCGGTTTGGAAACCGGTAAAGAAGAGGGGGATTTCATCACGAACCTTGGTGAGAAAGCCCCGTGCTCACCTGCACGGGGCTTTTTGATTAGCGTTTGCTTAAGACTGGAGCCTCTTCCTTGAGCGCTTTCCAGCTCAGCAGTTGCTGTTTGTAGTCGTAGCTGGCGGCCTGATAGTAGGTAATTGCCCGCTGGATCAATGGGTCATCGCTGCCGACGCGCAACTCCTGGCTTTCTCCAAGGGCCTGGTCATGGCGACGCAAGCCTTGGCGCGGGCTGAGGATTGCCAGGTCCTTGCCGTCAAACAAGCCCAGATGCTGGTAGTTGCCCACCACGACTCGCGGTGGCAGCGGGTTGTCTTGCAACAGATTACGGCCGAAGAACGTCGACTCGTAGCTGAGGTTGATCAGGCCCAGCAAGGTCGGCGCA
The DNA here is from genome assembly GCF_023127755.1 of Pseudomonas sp. W2Aug9. Lineage (NCBI taxonomy): Bacteria > Pseudomonadati > Pseudomonadota > Gammaproteobacteria > Pseudomonadales > Pseudomonadaceae > Pseudomonas > Pseudomonas sp. W2Aug9. The sequence goes on from NZ_SPKL01000037.1 coordinate 228,621, forward strand.
AGATCGATCTGGCTGGCCAGTTGCGCGGACTCCCGTGCGTCGATCAGCTTGGGTGCATAGATAAACAACGGGATCTGGTAGTTGGTGATCGGCAGGTCTTCCTTGCCTGCGCTGCCGGCCGTGTGGTCGGCGACGAACACAAAAATGGTGTTGTCGAACCAGGGTTTCTGGCGTGCAGCTTCAAGGAACTGGTTGATGGCGTAGTCGGTGTATTTCACTGCACCATCGCGACCCTTGCCGGATTTGATATCGATGCGCCTATCCGGGTAGGTATAGGGGCGATGGTTGGAAGTCGTCATCAGTTGCAGTAAGAACGGCTGTTGCTTGGCGTAGTCGGCGTCGGCCAGTTTAAGCGTCTGTTTGAACAGGTCTTCGTCGGCCATGCCCCAGGCATTTTTGAACGAGATTTCTGACTCGGGCACGCTGCTTTGGTCCACGACCCGATACCCGTTGCCGCTGAAAAACGCGTTCATATTGTCGAAGTAACCGCGACCGCCGTAGACAAACACGCTGTCGTAACCGATGGCCGTGAGTTGTTGGCCGAGGCTCGCGAACCCGCTTTCACGACCGATGCGCTTGACGATCGAGCGGCCTGGCGTGGGTGGGATCGCCAGGGTAATGGCTTCCAGGCCCCGGTCGGTTCGGGTACCGGTGGCATAGAAGTTATTGAAGTACAGGCTTTGTTTGCGCAACGCATCCAGGTTGGGCGTGAGGTTGCGTTGATCGCCGTTGCTGCCCATGTACTTGGCGCTGAAGCTTTCGATGGTGACCAGCACGATGTTGGGCTTGCGCAGTGTGCCCGGGTTGGTGATGGCGCGGCGAATATCCAGTGGGTCCGGGTCGATAAAGCGCGCATTGGGCTCGCTGAGTTCGGCGCGCAGTTGCCGAGCGACCATGTCAGTGGGCAGGCTCTGATAGAACTGGGTGTAGTCCAATTCGTTATTGCGGAACGCAGCGAAGAATTGATAAGGGCCGTTGCTGGCCAGTTCGTTCTTGTAAGCGTTACCGCCCTGGGTACGCGGGCTGTCCTGGCTGATCAGTTGCAGGCTGAGGCCGGCGACCACCAACAGGCCCAGGGCATTGACCAAACGGCCACGCAGTGTCGGCAACGGTGCCGCCATGGCGGCATTGAAGGGTTTACGCAGGGCCAGGCTCATGAGGATCGCCAGCATTGCCAGCAGGCTCAGCAGCTTGCCGATCGGGTAAGACTCCAGCAGGTTGTTCAGCACCTCATCGGAATACACCAGATAGTCGACCGCAATAAAGTTGAAGCGCACCCCAAACTCATCCCAGAACAGCCATTCGGCCACCGAGGTGAACAGCATGGCGAACAGGCTGATTGTCAGCAGCGCCTGCAAGAACCAGCGGTGGCCGCGGCGGCGCCACAGTGCGGGTGGGCAGAGCAGCAAATACAAGCCCAGCGGCAAGGCCGCATAGGCGAGGAAGCCCAGGTCGTAGACCAGACCCACGCCAAACACCGGCAGCAAGTTGCCGCCCACTTCATTCAGGTGAGTCACGAGCAACACGCTGCGAGTGAGCAGGAAAACCAATAACCAGGCAGCGGTTATCAACAGCAAATAGCGCATTGGCGCTGTTTTGAGAAAGCCCATGTCCAGGTTCCTTAGATCGATGGGCGCGATCTTCACCCTGACACTGTGGTCTGTTTGTGAAGCTATAGTGAAAAACTCGTTTGTCCCTGTAATCAGTTGAAAACCCTCATCAGTGGGCCTTTCAGCTCTATCCCTGAGCCCCGCTTGGCCTTAAGCTGCGCGAGCCAACACGGCTGTTACCGCGTACGGAGACACTGCCCATGCGAATTTTATTGGTTGAAGACAACCGCGATATTCTGGCCAACCTGGCCGATTACCTGGGGCTCAAAGGCTACACAGTGGACTGTGCGCAGGACGGCTTGTCGGGCCTGCACCTTGCGGCCACCGAGCATTACGACCTGATCGTGCTCGATATCATGCTGCCTGGCATCGATGGCTACACCCTGTGCAAACGCCTGCGCGAAGACGCACGGCGCGATACGCCGGTGATCATGCTCACCGCACGCGATCAACTGGATGACCGCCTGCAAGGCTTCAAGTCCGGGGCTGATGATTACCTGCTCAAGCCATTTGCCTTGTCGGAACTGGCCGCGCGGATCGAGGCGGTGTTGCGGCGTGCCCAGGGTGGTGGCCGCCGCGCCCTGCAGGTGGGTGACCTGAGCTACGATCTCGATACCTTGGAAGTCACCCGCGAAGGGCGCCTGCTCAAGCTCAACCCCGTCGGCCTGAAACTGCTGGCAGTGCTGATGCAGAAGAGCCCGCACGTGCTACGCCGGGAAATTCTCGAAGAAGCCCTGTGGGGCGATGACTGCCCGGACAGCGACAGCCTGCGCAGCCACGTTCACCAATTGCGCCAGGTGATCGATAAGCCCTTTGCCAAGCCGTTGCTGCAAACGGTGCACGGGGTGGGTTATCGCTTGGCCGAGGGACGTGATGGAGTTTAGACAAAGCCTTGCCCAACGGATCATCATCGCCTTTGCCTTGATGAGTGCGTTGGTGGCGGGGGCCTTCGCCATGGGGATCGTTGCGACGGTGCACCTGGTGGAAGAGAAGCTGATCTCGGCGGGCCTGGGCGGTGACCTGCAACGCCTGCTGTTGATGGACAGCATGGAAGACTGGCGACATCGGCCGGAGCCGGACCAGTTGTTTTACTTCAGCGGCGGGCAAGGCGATTTCGAGCTGCCCAAGGATCTTCGGCATCTGGATCCGGGCTTCCACGAAGTATTTCGCGAGTCTCTGTCGTACCACGCCATGGTCGAGGTGATCGACGGTCGGCGTTATGTGTTGTTGCAGGATCAAAGCGATTTTGAAGAGCGCGAGCGCGTGCTGTTTGCCGTGGTGCTGGTGGGGTTCGTGCTCAGCCTGGCGCTGGCGGTGTTCCTCGGCTGGGTGCTGGCCCGCAAGGTGATGGCGCCGGTAGTGCGCCTGGCTCGCCAGGTGCGGCATCGTGACCAGTTATTAGGGCTGGCGCCGCCCTTGGCACCGGATTATGCAGCCGATGAAGTGGGCGAGCTGGCGGTGGCGTTCGATGCCACGCTGGGGCGCCTGCGGCAAGCGTTGTCCCGTGAGCAGTTGTTTACCAGTGATGTAAGCCATGAGTTGCGCACGCCCTTGATGGTGTTGGCCAGCTCCTGTGAGCTGCTGCTGGAAAACCCCGCCATCGATCAACGCGGCCGTAACCAGGTCCAGCGAATCGCGCGGGCCTGTGAGGAAATGCGTGAACTGGTGCAGACCTTCCTGATGCTGGCCCGCGCCAAACACGATGATGCTGCCATGTCGGCTCAGGTCAACCTGACGCAGGTCGCCGAAGATTTGCTTGGGATCTGGCGTGGGCCCATCGAGCAAAAAGGCCTTGAGTTGATCTACTGCCCTGGCAATCCTCTGGATACTCGCTACAACACCACGTTCCTGCACGCAGTGATGGGTAACCTGTTGCGCAATGCACTGCATTACACCGAGCAAGGGTTTATCCGCCTCACGCTGGAGCCGAGTGGTTTTGTGGTGGAGGACTCTGGCGTGGGCATTCCTGAAGACAAGCGCGAAGCGATGTTCGAGCCTTTTGTGCGCGGCAGTGAGAACCGTGGCGAGGGGCTGGGGCTCGGCCTGTCGCTGGTGCAACGGATCTGCGAGAGCCAGGGCTGGAGCGTGAGCCTGACGACGATGGAGCCCAATGGCTGCCGTTTTCATGTGGAGCTGAGCCAGGTCAAAAGCTGACCGTTCAGTCTGTCGTTTTGCGGATGCAGACTGCCTGCTTTTCAGCGAAGATGGCCCGATGCTACTGAATGTTTCTGTAAAGTCTTGAAATGTATGCAGTTGGACAGGACAAGATTTTCACAATGAGTTGACCTGTTGATTACGTTTAACTGCTTAAGGTTGCAGGCATCAGTTACCGGAGACGTACGATGCCTTCCCCGATCAAGTTGGAATTTTCCGAAAAGTACGACGATCAACACGCGCAACAATATTTGCTCAAACATCAGGACAATCTGGCTCGCCGGTTGTCCCACAAACGCGACGAGCAACTGGCGCGTGGTGCACTGGCCATGGCCGGTGAGCCGGGCCTGGTGCTGGACCTGCCATGTGGCGCTGGACGTTTCTGGCCGTTGCTGGCCGAAAAACCCAACCGTGTGATTATCGGGGCTGACAATTCGGCGTCGATGTTGAAGATCGCCACCACCGCGCAACCGGCGGAGGTGGTGAAACGGGTACGCCCTTTGCAGACATCTGCCTTTGATATCGATTTGCCAGATAACTCCGTCGACAGTATTTTCTGCATGCGCTTGATGCACCACATCGGTGAAGCGGAGCACAGGCTGACAATACTGCGTGAGTTTCAGCGAGTTACCCGTGACAGCGTGATTATTTCGCTGTGGGTGGACGGCAATTTCAAGGCCTGGAAGCGCAAGCGCAGCGAAGTACGTCGTCGCAAAAGAGGTGAGCAGGAAGGTTACCAAAACCGGTTTGTGTTACCGGCTGCTACTGTCGAGGCAGAATTCGAGCAGGCCGGTTTCCGTGTTCAGGAGTCCCTGGACTTCATACCGCTCTACGCCATGTGGCGAGTGTATGTATTGCGCAAGAGGTAACAGATGGCAGTTGAGTGCGTAGCAGGCAGTCATGTAGCTCCCGAGGAGCGGTTTGATTATTTCTGGCGCCAGAAGGGTGAGTGGGTCGAAGAACCCAATCGCCGGCGTGGCGGTGAAAGTGGTGTGCAGCGAGTGGTCAGCCCTAATGGGCGTTTGCTGTATTGCAAGCGTCAGACCGGGCACATCTACCGCAGTTGGTTGCATCCATTCGGGCGTCCGACGGTGCTGCGTGAGCGTGATGCCTTGAAGGGCCTGCGTTTGCTGGATGTGCGCGTTCCGGAGTTGGTGTTTTGCGAGGCGCGACGCGACCCGGAGCATCAATGGAAAGCCCTGTTGGTGACCGCGTCATTGGACGGTTTCGACGAGATCGAAAACTGGTACGCCGCCGGTGGCCGTGAGCAGTACGGCGAGGCGGTCCACGAGCGTTTGCTCCAGGAGCTGGCCGGCACCCTGGCCCGTATGCACAAGGGTCGCTGGCAGCACGGTTGCTTGTATATCAAGCACATTTTCGTGCGGGTAACCGGTGAGCCTGATGCGGCGATTGTGGAAGTGGCCCTGCTGGACTTTGAAAAATGTCGCCAGCGTTTGACCGCTTATCGGGCGGCGTCCCATGACATGCTGCAATTGCGCCGCCATTCGTCGTGGAACGATACCGACTGGAAAAAACTCAGCTACTTTTACGAGACGGCGTTTGGCAGCGCTATCAAGGGTTTAACCAGATGAAGCTAGAAATAGCACGAGGTTTGTTTTTGGTCGGGGCGTTGGGCATTTCAGCCCTTGCCCTGGCAGCGTGGGAACAACCTCGCACACAAGTGCTCAGTGCGGTAGACGGTGGCGGGCAATGCCTGCTGCCGCGGATTGCCAAGGCAAGTGTGGCGGCCAGGCCTGATCATGATTTGCTGCTATTCATGTTCGGGATGTCTCAAGCAATGAGGCCGCAAAGTTGAAACGAGTAAAACTCCTGGAAAGGGCCTTGCGATGCGAGGCCCTTTTTTTACGCCTGACGCTTTAACGGTAGGAGCAAGCTCGCTCCTGCAGAGGGGCAGTTTTCAGATCAGGTGCAGGTGGTTATCCCAAAACCCCGCCGGTAATTCCAATGGCTTGGCCATCAGTCGTTCCTGACGACAATCATAGAAGCGGCAACGTCCCTGTCCCGACGTAACCACAAACCCGTCCGCCACTGCACCCACACCGGCGCAGTCGGGCAACGGCCCATCCAGGCGCAGCTCGGCGCTGTCCATATCCCAGATGAAGAAACGATTGCCACGCGGCGCCGTGAGCGCTACCAGGCGCAGTTCGCTGTGCACCGCCACGCTGGCGGTGTAGTGCCCCATCGCTTGCAGTTGCTCATCGGCTACCGGGAACGCTATAAAAGGCTGGCCCGGGCGCTTGATTGCGAGCAACTCGGAACGCTCCTGGGACGGCCCCATGAACTGCTGCCCGGTGAGGATGGTGCCATCGCTGGCGATCCCCATATGGCGCACGCTGTTCATTTGCTGGCCCAACGTTTCCTTGCTGATCAAGGTGCCATCGCGCTGCATCAGCACCAGGCTCGGTTCCATGGCGTTGAGGTTCATCTCCACGCGGCTTTCGGCTTCGGTGCGAATGCCGCCGTTGGCCACCACCAGGGTTTCGCCGTCGGGCATCCAGGAGACCTGGTGCGGGCCGATGCCGTGGGTGGAAATCTCGCCGCTGTGTACCAGCCGCTCGCCTTCGAACTTATACACACCCAACAACCCACGACCGGGATCGGAGGTGTCGTTCTCGGTGGCGTACAGCCAGTCGCCGCTCTTGTGGATCACCGCATGGCCGTAAAAGTGCCGGTTGGCCTTTGAGGTGATGGTTTGCAGCAGCGTGCCATCGCGCAGGTCGATCAGGTAGCTCTCGGTGCCCGGACGACGGGCGACGAACAACGCAATTGGCAGTGTGGGGTGGTTGATGATGTCGTGACAGCGCTGGCCGACCTGGGTGGCAAAGACGGGCTTGCCGTCCAGGCGATAGCCGACAGCGTAGTGCTTGCCGTCGGCATCATCGCGTGCCGAGAGCAGCAGCGGCCCCTTGTCTTTGCCTTTGAACAGCGTCCAGCCGCCCAACGTGAGGGCGCTGAGCAGCACGCTACCCAGCGCCAAAGCCTGTCGCCTGAGCATCATCAGTCACCATCGTTGGCGTTGAAGCCCAGTTGGACGCCCAATGCTTTGGCCAGCTCGCCCTCGTGAAGGCGATGGACCACATTGAGGCTGTCGTAGATATCGTTGAGTTGCTGGCGCCCGGCGTCATCGTTCAACAGTTCGTTGAGGGAGCGCTGGTTGCTGGCGAACAGTTTCAGGGACGCAGCATAGGCGGCATCGATCTTCTCGGCCAACGGCTTCTGATCGCTCGGCAGCAGGCCGCGCAGGCCTTTGTTGTCGACACCGACCCATACGGTCTGGGCGGCGGCGAGGCTGGCCTCCAGGCTTTGCAGGGAGGACTGGCTGCGCCATGCATCGGCCTGGAAGGGTTGCGGGATGCCCTTGGTCTGGCGACCCATCGGCGTGCCGAGTTTTTTCTTCAGGGTGTCCAGCGCGGTCACCTGCACGCGCAGCAGATCGGCGATGGCTTCGTGGGAATCAGCGTAGCGCTGGTTCGGAAACTTGGTCATCTGCGCGAGCATACCGTCAGTGCTGTTCCAGCTGGCGAGGATCTCTTCAGCCAGGGCTTTCTGACGCTCGCCGATGGCCATCAGCAGCGGGCAGTAGCGGGCTTTCTGGGTTTCGTCGGCAACGTCGGGCTTGGCGTCGTAGAGGATGTATTCGTAGGCCGACAGGCCCTGCACCACCACGCTCGATTTGGCCAGGGCGGCCGCATCGATCTGTGGTTGGGCGCTGACCAATTGCTCGACCTGGCGGCCCACCAGGTTCTTCTTGTCCGGCCAGAACTGCACCTGCCAGGCGCGGTTGCCTTCGGCCAGTGGGCCGATCAGCAACGGTTGCAACTCGGCCCAGGCTTTTTGTGCGTGCAGGAAGTCGGCGCGGGCAGTGTCCAGGCTTTCCTTGCCCTGGCAGTAGGCCAGGGCGCTTACGGCCAACTGGCGGTCGGCTTCAACCCAGCGGCTGTAGGTCGGCAGGATCACCTGCTTGGCGATAGCCGCCGAGGTCACCGCTTGCGGGTCCTGGGGCGAGCACGCGCCCAGGGCAAGGGCGGCGAGGCTGGTGAACAACAACTTGGGACGAAACATGTCGAGCTCCCTTCTGTGAGTGGGGCGAAGCTTATAAAGAATTCAGGAACGCCAGCAACGCGGCCCGCTGTTCGGCGTTAAATGACAACACATGTTGCTGTGCCGCTTGTGCTTGCCCGCCGTGCCACAGCACGGCCTCAAGCAGGTTGCGGGCGCGGCCGTCATGCAAGAACTGGGTGTGACCACTGACGGTTTGCGTCAGGCCAATGCCCCACAGCGGCGGGGTGCGCCACTCACGGCCAGTGGCGTTGAATTCGGTACGGTTGTCGGCCAGGCCTTCGCCCATATCGTGCAACAACAGGTCGCTGTAGGGGCGTATCACCTGGTTGGCCAGCTCGGGTTCGGCGGCGTTGGCGGCCGTGGTGAATGTCGGCTTGTGACAGCCCTGGCAACCGGCCTCGTAGAACAGGTTCTTGCCGGCCAACACTTGAGGCGTGTTGACGTCTCGGCGTGCAGGCACCGCGAGGTTGCGGGTGTAAAACAGTACCAGGCGCAGGATGTTGTCGCTGACTTCCGGCTCGCCGTCAGGGCCATTGCCGTTTGGCGCCTGCTTGCACGCCACTTGGGCGTCGGTGCAGTCATCAAAGGGTCTCAGGGAGGTCGTGAGGCCCATATCACCCGAAAACGCGTGAACATTTTGTTGGTTGAGGTTGGGTTGCCCGGCTTTCCAGCCAAAACGCCCGAGTACGGTTTTATGCTGGGCGTCATCCCAGACCCAATTGGCGCGGCCGACGATGGCGTCTTTGTCGGCGGTCTTGGGGTCGGTGTTGCGCAGGATATCGGCGTCGCTGATTGCTTCGAGCAGGCCCAGGCCGATCATCGGCGGCGCGATGCGTGCCGAGAAGCGTGTGTCGGGGTGCATCGGGCCGTAGCCGAGCTGGGTAATTTTCAGGTCGGGTTTGCGCAGTTCGAGGACGGTGCCGTCCTTGAAGCTGACCTGGACAGGGCTGTAGTCGACCCGCACCTTGCCTTCCGGAACGACGCCCGGCACGGACATGTCTTGCAACTGCCCGCCATACACCGGCTCGGGTACCGCGCCGAGCTGTTCGATCAGCTTGGCGTAGGGGGGCTGCTCTGTAATGGAGAGAGGAATTGAGAGGCGTACCAGCATCGACACGGCATTGGGCGCATCAGGCAGTGGCGGGTGGCCACGGCCGTCCTTGATATGGCAGTTCTGGCAGGCGTTGGTATTGAACAGCGGGCCCAGGCCATCCCGTGCCGTGGTGGTGGCCGGCGCGATCACCCAGGGGTTGCGAAAGAAGCTGTTACCGACGCTGAAATCCAGGCGACGGCTGGGTGCCAGGTTGGCCGAGGGCAGGGAAAAGGCGTTCTGGTCGCGCTTGTTTACCGTTGTCGCGCCACCGGATCGCGATTCACCCGGCTCGGCCTTGGTGAAGCGAGGGGCGTCGTCGCAAGCAGTCAGGCATAGAGCCAGCAACGCCGCAGACAGGTAGGAAAGCGAACGGAACATCGAGATTCCTGGACGAGGGGGCAAAATCTGGTCGCAAAGTCTAACAGGGCCGGGCGGTTTGAATAAGAGCAATTATCGTTTGGTGGCATCGCGATTCTTTCCCGCTAGAATGACCACACATTTTTTTTGGAGGTGGCCAATGCAGGCTCTCGACGCTTTGCTCAACCGTGTTTCCGTGCCGCGTTTACTCGACCCGGCACCGACCCAGGAGCAGCGCGACCTGTTGTTCGCTGCCGCCATGCGGGCGCCCGATCACGGTCAATTGCGCCCTTGGCGTTTCCTCACCGTAGAAGGCGCAGCCCGTGAGCAAATGGGCACGCTGTTGGCCGAAGCCGCCCGGATGCAGGATGCCGACGCACCGCAAGCCGTCATCGACAAAGCGCAGAACGGCCCGCTGCGTGCGCCGTTGGTAGTTGTGGTGATTGCGCGTTTGCAGGAGCACTTCAAAGTGCCCAAGTCCGAGCAATTGCTGGCGGCGGCCTGTGCGGCCCACGGCATCCTGCTGGCGGCGTATGCCCAGGGGATTGGTGCGGTGTGGCGGACCGGGGAGTTGTCCTACTCGGCCCATGTGGCCAAAGGCTTGGGGCTGACGGCGGGTGAAGAAGTGATTGGCTTCCTTTACCTGGGCACGCCGCAGAACCCGCCGCGTACGGCGCCGAAGGAAGACCTGACGCCGTTTGTCCAGGCCTGGAGCGGACGCTAAGCGGTGTGCGGTCAAAATGTGGGAGGGGGCTTGACAGCTAACTAGGATGTTGGGGGGGCGAGTACATATCCATTGCTGCGGTAACGGCCACTTAGGGTTCCGCTCTTACAGCGGCTCACTTTTGGAAGGACCGGAATGCCGGCCCAGCCAAAAGTAAGCAAAAGGTCCTCGCCCCACCACTCGGCACCTCGCCTAGGCTCGGTGTGCCCGAACGAAGGCTTGAATCCGTGGGCCGCCGCAATGGGCCATCCCTGGCCCAGTGCGGCTAACCCGGCGTCCTGCCGGGTTACCCACGGATTCAAGCCTGCGTTCGGCCAGCGTGGTTTAACGGGGCGCTTGAGATCAAAAGCAAGATCAAGAGCGGCTCGCTTCGCATCGTAGATACGCTGGCGGTGCTTCTGCTTTTCTGTAGGAGCGAGCTTGCTCGCGAAAAACCTGAGGGCGCCGCGCTCATTCTGATTTCCCCCGTCATCGTTAACGACCTTCGCGAGCAAGCCCGCTCCCACAGGGGTACGCGCACGCTTCAACGATCAGGTCGGCTATAAGGCCGCCTCGCTGTGCTTTTGATCTTGATCTTAGCCGCCCCGCGCCATGGATGGCGCGTGGCGGCGGCCCCCCAAATCAATGTCGGATTACGGGCACACCGAGCCTAAGCGAGGTGCCGAGTGGTGGGGCAAGAGCGCTTTGGTTACTTTCGCGCTTTTCGAAAGTGACCCGCTGTAAGAGCGGAACCTATAGTGGCCGTTACCTAAATAACGGATATGTACTCGGCCCAACCACCCAACCACCCAACCACCCAACCACCCGGTCACATCGTCAACGTGGGGCTGTCGCGCAGCCCCCTCCCACATTGGACCTGTGGTGTGAATTACACCCTGAACTGATCCATCAACTTCATCTGCTGGCTGGCCAGGGCATTGAGCTGGCTGCTGATCGCCGCCGACTCGGTGGCCTGGCCGGTGAGGGTTTCGGTCACGGTGCGAATCGCCGAGACGTTGCGGTTGACCTCTTCGGCCACCGCGCTCTGCTCTTCGGCAGCGCTGGCGATTTGCAGGTTCATGTCGCTGATCACCGTGACCGCGTCACTGATCTTGCCCAGCGCCTGCACCGCCTGATGGATCTGCCCGGCATTGCTCTGGGCCTGGTGCTGACTGGAGTGCATGGTCGCCACTACCCCACGGGTACCGCTTTGGATGCGCTCGATCACCACGCGGATTTCCTCGACCGAATCCTGGGTGCGTTTGGCCAGGTTGCGTACTTCGTCGGCCACTACCGCAAACCCGCGCCCGCTTTCGCCGGCGCGTGCCGCTTCGATCGCGGCGTTCAATGCCAGCAGGTTGGTCTGTTCGGCAATGCTGCGGATCACTTCCAGGACTGAACCGATTTGCTCGCTGTTGACTGCCAGGGCTTCAACTTCGGTCACGGCCTTGCTGACTTCCTCGGCAAGGGTGGTGATGTCGCGGGTGCTCTGCTCGATGATCGACATGCCTTCGCGGGCCGACTGATCGGCGCCGCGTGCCGCGCTGGCGGCATTGGAGGCGCTGTTGGCGACGTCGTGGGCGGTGGCGCTCATTTCATTCGACGCGGTGGCGACCTGGTCGATTTCACGGAACTGCACCTGCATACCTTCGCTGGTCTGGCGTGCAATGGCCGAGGATTGATCCGCCGTACCTCGGGCTTCGGTGATGCTTTGTTTGATCTGGGCGATGGTCGGTTGCAGCTTGTCGAGGAAGCGGTTGAACCAATTCACCAGCTCGCCCAGTTCGTCTTTCTTGGTGTAGGCCAGGCGTTGGGTGAGGTCGCCGTCGCCGCTGGCAATGTCCTTGAGCATGGCCGCCACGCTGTTGATCGGACGGGTCACGCCGGTGGCGGTCAGCCAGATCAGCAACAAGCCCAGCAAGCCGGCGGCGGCTGCCACCAGCAAGGCTTTGAGGGTGCCGGTAGCCTGGGCTTCGTCGAGCACGGCTTGCAGCTTTTCGTTATCAGCCAGCATCACACTTTTAGGCAGTTTGATCACCACACCCCAGGATTTGGCATCGGCAATCGGCTTGACCGGGTACACGGCGCGAATCGTGTCGTTCTGTTCGCGGATCATGGGCCGATCATTGCCCAGCAGTTGCACGATCTCCTTGCCTTCGGCGCCGAGGGTGTCGACCAGGTTCTTGCCGACCCTGGCCGGTTCGCCGCTGTAGGCTGCAATCAGGCCGGTGCTGGACAGGATTTCCAGGTGAGCAGCCCCGTTGAACACGTCCTTTTGTGCCGCATCGGTGGTGGCTTGCAGGGCAGTGAGGGCGATGTCGACACCCACGATGCCGATGACTTTGCCGTCGACGATCAGAGGCAGGGAAATGGTGGTCATCAGCACAGGTTTGCCGGCCACCGTGTCTTCATACGGGTCCAGCAGGCAGGTGCTGCGGGTGTCGCGTGGGCAGGTATACCAAATGTTGTAAGGCGTACCGCTAAGGTTGAGGGTGGTCTTGGTCAGGTCATCCTCGACCATGATGGTGTTCAGGCTTTCGCCGCCGGCACGGCTCCAGTAGCTGGAAAAGCGACCTTTTTCGTTGGAGACGCGAGCCTTGTCGTCAACGAATTCACTGTCCTTGCCATCCAGGCCGTTGGGCTCGAACGACAGCCAGATGCCCAGCACCTTGGTGTTGCGCTCGAACGCGGTTTTCACGCTCTGGTTGATTTCTTCGCGCAGGGCGCCGGCTTCAATGGAGCGCTTGGTCCCCAACTGACGCAGGTCCTTGATCTGGTCGGCGAGGGCGGTGACTGCCAGCAGGTTTTCACCGAAGGTCTTTTGCAAGTGCCCGGCCTGTTCGGCGGCCTTGGCTTGCAGCAGCTGTTCCACGCTGGCGGTGAGCATTCGTGAGCTTGAATCACTGACCAACCGATCGTTCTGGTTGGTGTTGTAGATATTGATGCCGACCACCAGTGCGATCACTCCCAGCAGGCAGAGGCCGGATAGCAGCACGATTTTCAAGCGGATAGAAAGGGTGTCGAACATAGGTTCACTCACGAATGGACTTGTGGGTATGCACGCAGCAGAGCCAAGTCCATTCGGCGCCGTTCCTGAAACATCGGCGTCACAAATCAATTCATGAGTAATAGGCGATGAGCGGTAGGAAAATGCCTACGCCGGGCGTTATACGGGCCGTGCGAGCTGCTCGGGGCGAGACCAGATCCACAGATTGCCCAGGCTCATCCCGGCGATTGCCAGGTACACCGGCCAGCCATGATCAAGCATCACCAGCATCAACACGGCACACAGCAACATGCTTACGGTGGCGCTGACCTTGGCCCGGCGCGCAATGATCTTGCCGTTGCGCCAGTTGAACAGGATCGGCCCGAACAGGCGGTGGTTTTCCAGCCAGGCGCTTAAGCGCGGTGAGCTTTTGGTGGCGGCCCAGGCGGCCAGCAGGATGAATTCGGTGGTCGGCAAACCCGGTATGACAATCGCGACCAAACCGATCCCCAGGCTGACGTAGGCCAGCAGGCCATAAAGAAGTTGGGCGATCTTTGAGGAGGATTGGGTTTTGCCGGTCATGCTGCAGTTTTCTGGTGGGAGGGTTTACACATTATCTGCCATGAAATGCACTCAAATGTGGGAGCTGGCTTGCCTGCTCCCACATTGAACCGATGTCTACCGGAACATTTACGCCATTTCTGGGGCGCTAGCGTACGCCTGTTCCAGCAACACGGTGAAGCGCACAAACGCATCGATCGCGCCTTTTTCTACCGCAGCTTCTTCTTCGGCGCTGAACTCCAGGCTGTCGAGGGTGCGGGTGAAGCTTTTCCAGCCTTCGGCGCGGCCACCGGTCGGTTCGCCCAGGTGGCGGGCCCCGAAGGTTTCGCTCAGGCCCAGGCCGACGGCGCGCTTGATCAGAAACGCGGCGCCCAGCTTGGAGCCTTCGGACACGAATAGCCAACCCAGGGCTTCGGCCTGGCTTGGGTTTTTCACCGCGCCGGCGACCGGAGCCGGAACGTCGGTGTCCAGGTCAGCCAGGTCGAGCTTGGCGGCTTCGGCGCGGCAGCGGGCGGCCAGGTCGGGAATGATCGTGTTCAGCGCGGCATCGTTGTACAGCGCCACCAGTTCCGACTGGAACAGGTACTGGGCCACCACGAAGCGGGCGAAGTTGGCTTGGGTTTCGAACGGCGCATGAGCCTTCACCAACGCATCCAGCTTGGTGTGCGGTTCATTGGTGATCTGGTTCAGGCGCTGGGAGCGCAGGCTTGGGCGTTCTGCGGTAGGAGAAGCGGTCATGTAAAAAGTCCTTGAAAGAGGGAGCGCCTGGGTGCCCTTAAAGAGAGCTGTTATCAACTAGACGAACAAGAAGACGTGGCACAGTAAAAAATCCTCCCCCCGCCGCTGATGGATTCCGGCGAGGTGAGGCGGGTGGGTCAGATGTCCCAGATCAGGTTGATCGCAAAGTTGCGACCGGGCTGGGTCAGGCGGTCAAGGTTGGCCGGGCCGGTTACGCCAGCTTCGCCGACGCTGTCGTAACTGCGCACGTCATCCCAGTTCCAGTACTTCTTGTCGGTGAGGTTGTAGAGGCCACCGTTGATGGTCACGTCGTTGGTGACCTTGTAGTAGGCGGTCAGGTCGAGGATGCCGAAGCCCGGGGTCTTGAACGGGCCGTCGGTGCTGCCGTCGGGAGCGTGGAAGGTGGTGCTGTCGACGCGGTTCTGTTTTTTCACCAGGGTCCAGCTCAGCAGGCCGCCGTAGTTGTCCTGGTCGTAGCCCAGGCCAAACACGCCCTTGAGCGGGTTGACGCTGTTCAATGGTTCGCCATTGTCGTCGTTGCGACCGTGGGCGTAGGCAATCGAACCCTGGGTGTACAGGCCCTTCGGCGCGCCGAACGCATCCAGGTTCAGGCGGCCCTTGGCTTCCACGCCCTTGATGGTGGCGCGCTTGATATTGACGGCCCGGAATTGCTCCACGGTGCCGCCGACCACGGCGTTGTCTTCGTCGATAAAGTCGCGGTACTTGTTGTAGTACACCGCGATGTCGAAGGAGCCTTCGTCAAACTTGCCGCGTATCCCGGTCTCGATGCCTTTGCTGGTCTCCGGCTTGAGGTCGGGGTTGGGTTCGACGGTGTAGCCAATGTTGAGGTTTTCGAAGCGGCCATACAGGGCCTTCGCCGAGGGGGTGCGGAAGCCTTCGGCGTATTGGCCGAACCAGGTGTAGTTATCTGTCAGGGCGTAGGTCAGGCCGAACTTTGGCGTGACGCGGTGCCAGGTTTTGTCCTTGCCATCGACGGCATATTCGCCGGTCGGGTTGACGGTGTTGAGGAACTCCTGGGTCAGCTTGGGCTTGAGCCGGGTGTAGTCATACCGCACGGCGGGCAGGAAGGTCCATTTATCCCAGCTGATCTGGTCCTGGGCAAACAACGAGTAAGTGTTGATGGTCGGGTCGGGGAAGTCGCTGGCCTTCTTCACGCTGTCGCTTGCTTGCGGGCTGGGCGCGCCGATGGCGGTGCAGCCGCCACCAATGGCCAGGCACGAGGCGGAGCCTTCGCGCGAGCCGGTGACTTTCTGCTGCTTGAGGGTGGTGCCGTAGGTCACCTGGTGGTCGGTTTCGCCGACGCTGAACGCCTTGTCCAGTTGAGCGTCGAAGACCCACTGTTTTTCTTCGTAAAGGGTGTCGCGGGTACGCAGTACGCGGCGACCAGCCTGGTAGATCTCGGCGGTGGTCTGGTCGGTCTTGGCGATCTGGTAGTTGAGGCTGGTCTTGATGCGATCAGCGATCGGCGACTCCAGGGCAAAGGTGTTTTCCAGACCGAAGCGCTCGCGGGTGATGGTGTCGTTGCCCGAGCGGGCACGGTAGAGGTTCATGCCTCGACCGCCGATGAACGGGCCGCCTACGGCATTCTTCAGGTTGACGTCGCGGTCATCCTTGAACTTCTCGTAGGTCAGGCCCAGGCGGTTTTCATCACCATAGTTCCAGCCCAGCTTGGCCAGCACGTTGGTGGTGCGCGCGTCTTCCGGGTTGGCGCCGGTGCGGGCCAGGCCGGTGGCGTTGTTGCCGTCGTAGGATTCGGTTTCATGACCATTGCGCTGGCTCAGGTGCAGCAAGCCATCGAAGTCCTGTACCCGCCCTGCGAAGGTGCCGGAGGTCAGCCAGCTCTCGTCGGCGGAGCTGTAGCCGGTTTTCAGGCGGGCGCCGACGTCCTTGCCGGGCTTGATGATGTCGTCCGGGTCGAGGGTGAAATAGCTCACCGCGCCGCCGATGGCGTTGCTGCCGTACAGGGCCGAGGCCGGGCCGCGCAGGATCTCCACGCGCTTGACGATTTCCGGGTCGACGTAGTTGCGACGGGTCTTGGCGTAGGGGCCGTTGAAGAAGTTGTTGGGCACTTCGACGCCGTCCACCTGGGTGAGGATGCGGTCGCCGTCGATACCACGGATGTTATAGCCCGCGTTGCCTGAGCGGGTGCCGGCGCCGCCGACGGAGACACCGGGCTCGTAGCGCACCAGTTCGCGGATGTTGTTGGTGTTCTGGCGGTCCAGTTCCTCGCGGTCGTGCACGCTGACGGTGCTGGGTACGCTGTTCACATCCTGTTCGTTACGGGTGGCGCTGATGGTCACCTGTTGCAGGGCGAGGGCGCCGCCCGCGGCGCGTTTCTCCAGCACGATGTTGTTATTACCCAGTTTGCGGTAGCTCAGGTTGGTCCCCACCAACAACCGCTCCAGGGCTTTTTCCGGCGACAGCGGGCCGCGCACACCAGGGGACGACACTCCCTGGCCCAGCTCTGCCGGCAGGCCGACTTGCCAGCCGGTCACCGCGGTAAAGGCGTTGAGCGCCGACACGAGCGGTTGCTGCTCGATGCTGAAGTTGTAATTACCGTGGCTGCGAGGGGCGGGTTCGGCGGCGGTGGCGCTCATGACGGGCGCGCCAGCCAGCAGGATCGCAGCGGTCAGCAAAGACAAAACGGGCGAAGAACACCGGCGGTTGAAACGAGAGGACATCGAGAGCGCTCCGGGATACGAATCTTATAGTTGCGAACTGAACCAAATAGGAATCAGTTGCATTGGCTATAACGAGACGTATCGCCGGTTAACATCGAGTAAAAATAATTCTCATTTAGTTCAGAATCACCAGCGCCGGGTATTCCGACAGCTTGGCCGAGGTGATGTGGGCCAGGGAGCGCACCACGTCCAGGGGCTGGTCGAGACGATAGTTGCCGGTGACGGCGACGCTGGCCAGTTGCTCATTGTTGTTGACGATCCAGCCAGGGTAATAGCGGCGCAGTTCAGCCAGGACTTCGCTCAGCGGGCAATTTTCGAACACCAGACGACCCTGCACCCACGCCAGATCCTTGCCGACATCGAGCTTGGCCGGTTGGCCGAAACCCTTGGGGCCGATGCGGATGCTTTGCCCGGCACTCAGGCGTACGCGGGCATCGTCGAAGGTGTTGCTCAGGTCGACATCGCCACGCTGCACCTGTACCTGGGCCTCGCCATCGAGGTAGCGCACGGCGAAGGCGGTGTCGCGCACGCTGGCACGCACGGGGCCGGCGTCGATTTCCAGGGCCAGGCCACGGCTGGGGGCTATGTCGAAGAACGCTTCGCCCTGGTACAGGCGCGCAATGCGCTGGTGGTCGGTGATGCGGCTGGAAAATGCCGAGTTGGTGTTGAGCAGCACCTTGGACCCATCGTCCAGTTGCAGGCGCTGGCGCTCGCCGACCACGGTGAGGTGATCGGCCTGCAAGCGCATCGGCAAGTTGCTGAAGCTGAACAGACCGATCAACAGCACGGCCGCGGTGGCCAAGGGCTTCCAGTGCGGTTTGATCCGGCGCCAGCCGCTTGGCTTGCGTGGCACCGCCAGGGCCACGGCGGCGCTGTGTACCGGTGCACCTGCCCAGGCCGCCTGGGCCTTGCTGAACGCGTGGACATGCGCCGGGTCCGCGGCCAGCCAGGCGTCGAACTCGGCCTGCTGCCCGGGTTGCGGGCACTGCAAGGCGATCAGCCAATCGAGGGCTTGGTCCATGGCCGTGTCTTGCAGCACCTCATGAGCCAACGCATGGGGGCGCAGTTTATTCGGGTCCGTCACGGTGTTCCTCGGGTCTTCGCCACGTTCTATTCATTTTTTCGTACAGCATGGATCGATAGCTCTGTCGGATGGAGCTTAAGGCTGATCCAGCCGTTCGGCCACACCTACACAGATGGCCATGATCAATTTCAGTTCCTTTTGTACGGTGCTCAAGGACACGTTCAACTGATCGGCAATCTCCTGGTAGCTGCAACCGTGCAGGCGGCTGAGGATGAAAATCCGCTGCTGACGAGCGCTCAGCTGGCCGAGGCTGACGCTCAGATGCTCCAGCAGTTGCTCGGCCTGAATGGCTTCTTCAGGCGTGCTGGCAGGGGCGGCGACGCTTTGCAGCACGTCCAGCGGGACGTCTTCCTGCAACGTGCGGGCCTGGATCCGGCGCGAGCGCAGGTGATCCAGCGCCAGGTTGCGCGCGGTCTGGTACACAAAGGGTTCAAGGTGGTCGATCGGCCGCTCGCTCAGGGCCCGAGTGACGCGCAGGTAGGTTTCCTGCAACAGGTCCTCGGCAGTGCTGTGGTTATTCACCATCCGCTGCAAGGTGCGTAACAGAATCACCCGTTGGGTGAGAAAGACTTGGTTGAAGCGAGATTGGCTCACAGTGATACCAGACCGATATGCAGTTAATGATAATGCTTATCATCAACCGAAATGGCAAGTGGCTATTTCCCTGAACCTACTCTGGACAAGATGTAACTGTGGGAGGGGGCTTGCCCCTCCCACAGGTGGGATTACTCGGCGTTGCACAGCGCCAGGCAGTTATCCAGCATACGGTTGGAGAAGCCCCACTCGTTGTCGTACCAGGCCAGCACCTTGAGCAGCTTGCCGCTGACCTTGGTGTGATTGGCATCGAAGATCGACGACAGCGGGTTATGGTTGAAGTCACTGGAAACCAGCGGCAGGGTGTTGTAACCGAGGATCTTCGAGTGCTGGCTGGCCTGTTTCAGCAGGGCGTTGACTTCATCGGCCGTGGCTTCTTTCTTCAACTGCACAGTCAGGTCCACCAGAGACACGTTGATCACCGGTACCCGCACCGCCATGCCGGTCAGCTTGCCCGCCAGTTCCGGCAGCACCAGGCCAACGGCTTCAGCCGCGCCGGTTTTGCTCGGGATCATGTTCTGGGTGGCCGAGCGCGCGCGGTACGGGTCGGTGTGGTAGACGTCGGTCAGGTTCTGGTCGTTGGTGTAGGCGTGAATGGTGGTCATCAGGCCGCTTTCGATACCCAGCTCACGGTGCAGCACCTGCGCGACCGGCGCCAGGCAGTTGGTGGTGCACGACGCGTTGGAGATGATCTGGTGGGACTGACGCAAAATGTCATGGTTTACGCCATAAACCACAGTGGCATCCGCGCCCTTGGCCGGAGCCGAGATGATCACCTTGCGCGCGCCGGCGGTAATATGGGCGGCAGCCTTGTCACGGTCGGTGAACAGGCCGGTGCATTCGAACACCACGTCGATCTTGTGCGCAGCCCACGGCAGGTCGGCGGGGGTGCGAATGGCACTGACGGCAATCCGGTCACCATTGACGGTCAGGCTTTCCTGATCGTGGGCGACCTCTGCATCGAAAGTGCCGTGTACGGTGTCGTACTTGAGCAGGTGGGCGTTGATCGAACTGTCGCCCAAATCATTGATGGCGACGATCTGCAAATCCTGGCGATAGCCTTGGGTATACAGTGCGCGCAGGACATTACGGCCGATACGGCCAAAACCATTGATTGCGATACGTAGAGTCATTGGAAAAGTGCCTGTCGTCGATTTGTTGTAAGAATTACAAGATTATTCGCATAAAAATAGAAAACAAGCCTTTTTAGTGGCAATATTTTGTTCAATCTACAACGAGTGACCTGAATCAACTGGTCCGATGATCCAAACGACCCCCTGCCATCCCATGAGCCGTGGGCGTTTGATCAGCATAGACACTCAGGTCGCCACATCCGTTAGCCTGGAGTTCTATACATGCATCCCCGCGTTCTTGAGGTCACCGAACGGCTTATCGCCCGCAGCCGCGCCACCCGCGAGGCTTACCTTGCGCTCATCCGCGGCGCAGCCAGCGACGGTCCGATGCGTGGCAAGCTGCAATGCGCCAACTTTGCCCACGGTGTGGCCGGTTGCGGCACCGAAGACAAAAACAGCCTGCGCATGATGAATGCTGCCAACGTGGCAATTGTTTCTTCTTATAACGACATGCTCTCGGCGCATCAGCCCTACGAACATTTCCCTGAACAAATAAAGAAAGCCCTGCGTGAAGTAGGTTCGGTCGGCCAGTTCGCCGGCGGCACCCCCGCCATGTGCGACGGCGTGACCCAGGGCGAGCCAGGCATGGAACTGAGCTTGCTCAGCCGTGAAGTCATCGCCATGTCCACGGCGGTAGCGCTGTCCCACAACATGTTCGACGCCGCGCTGATGCTGGGGATCTGCGACAAGATCGTCCCGGGCCTGATGATGGGCGCGCTGCGCTACGGCCATCTGCCGATGATCTTCGTGCCCGGCGGCCCGATGCCGTCGGGTATCTCCAACAAGCAGAAAGCCGATGTGCGCCAGCGCTACGCCGAAGGCAAGGCCAGCCGCGAAGAGCTGCTGGAATCGGAGATGAAGTCCTACCACAGCCCCGGTACCTGTACCTTCTACGGCACCGCCAACACCAACCAGTTGTTGATGGAAGTGATGGGTCTGCATTTGCCGGGCGCGTCATTCGTCAATCCGTACACGCCACTGCGTGACGCGTTGACCCGCGAAGCGGCGCACCAGGTCACGCGCTTGACCAAGGCCAATGGCAACTTCACGCCGATCGGCGAGATCGTCGACGAGAAATCCATCGTCAACTCCATCGTTGCGCTAAACGCTACCGGCGGTTCCACCAACCATACGCTGCACATGCCGGCCATCGCCATGTCGGCGGGCATCATCCTGACTTGGCAAGACATGGCCGACCTCTCCGAGGTGGTGCCGACCCTGTCCCACGTGTACCCAAACGGCAAGGCCGACATCAATCACTTCCAGGCGGCGGGTGGTATGTCGTTCCTGATCCGCGAACTGCTCGAAGCCGGCCTGCTTCACGAAGACGTCAACACCGTGGCCGGCAAGGGCTTGAGCCGCTACATTCAGGAGCCGTTCCTGGTGGACGGCGAGCTGGTCTGGCGCGATGGCCCGATCGAGAGCCTCGACGAAACCATCCTGCGCCCCGTGGCCCGTGCGTTCTCGCCGGAAGGCGGCTTGCGCGTGATGGAAGGCAACCTTGGCCGTGGCGTGATGAAAGTTTCGGCTGTCGCGCCCGAGCATCAGGTGGTTGAAGCGCCGGCGGTGGTGTTCCAGGACCAGCAAGACCTGGCCGACGCCTTCAAGGCGGGCCAGCTGGAAAAAGACTTCGTTGCGGTGATGCGCTTTCAGGGGCCACGTTCCAACGGTATGCCGGAATTGCACAAGATGACCCCGTTTCTCGGCGTGTTGCAGGACCGTGGTTTCAAAGTGGCGTTGGTAACAGATGGGCGAATGTCCGGCGCCTCGGGTAAGATCCCTGCCGCGATCCACGTCAACCCCGAAGCCCAGAGCGGCGGGCCGCTGGCGCGGGTGCAGGATGGCGATATCATCCGCGTCGATGGCGTCACCGGCACCCTGGAGCTTAAAGTGGACGCCGAAGTATTTGCAGCGCGCACGCCTGCCACGGGCCTGTTGGGCAATAACGTGGGAGCAGGTCGCGAGCTGTTTGCATTCATGCGCTTGGCCGCAAGCTCCGCAGAGCAGGGCGCCAGCGCCTTTACCTCTGCCTTGGAGACGCTTAAGTGAAGCTTGCGCTGGTCGGTGATATCGGGGGTACCAACGCCCGTTTTGCGTTATGGCGAGATCAGGAGCTGCATTCGATCCGCGTGCATGCCACAGCGGATCACCAAAGCCCTGAAGAAGCGATCAAGGTCTATCTCGCAGAGGAAGGCCTGGAAATCGGGGACATCGGTGCGGTGTGCCTGTCGGTGGCCGGGCCGGTGAGTGGCGAGGAGTTCAAGTTCACCAACAATCACTGGCGCCTGAGCAAGACGGCGTTTTGCCAAGCCCTGCAAGTGGATGAACTGCTGCTGGTCAATGATTTCTCGGCCATGGCCCTGGGCATGACGCGTCTTAAGCCCGACGAGTTCCGCGTGGTCTGCGAAGGCACGCCGGAGCCGTTGCGCCCAGCGGTGGTGATCGGCCCGGGCACTGGCCTGGGCGTTGGCACCTTGCTGGACCTTGGCGCCGGGCGTTTCGCGGCATTGCCGGGGGAGGGCGGGCACGTCGACCTGCCCCTGAGCAGCCCGCGGGAAACCCAGCTGTGGCAGCATATTTACACGGAGATCGGCCATGTCAGCGCCGAGACCGTATTGAGCGGCGGCGGGTTGCCGCGTCTGTATCGCGCTATTTGTGCGGTGGACGGGCACGAGCCGGTGCTGGATACGCCCGAAGCCATCACCGCAGCGGGCCTGGCCGGTGACGCGGTCGCCATGGAAGTGCTGGACCAGTTCAGCATCTGGCTGGGGCGGGTCGCGGGCAATAACGTCTTGACCACCGGTGGGCGCGGTGGCGTGTACATCGTGGGTGGGGTGATACCCAGGTTTGCCGACTTCTTTATCGCCAGCGGTTTCGCCAAAAGTTTTGCGGATAAAGGCTGCATGAGCGACTACTTCAAAGGTATTCCGGTGTGGTTGGTGACAGCGCCGTATTCGGGGCTGACCGGGGCTGGCGTGGCGCTTGAGCAGGCTTTTGCATAGGCTGTGATGGCCTCTTCGCGAGCAAGCCCGCTCCCACATTTGACCGCGTTCCAACTCTGGAATGCAGGCAAATGTGGGAGGGGGCTTGCCCCCGATGAGGCCCTACAGAACACCCCATAACAACAAGGAGGCCCCCGTGAGCGTAATCAGTAAATCCATTCTCCTCGTCGACGACGACCAGGAGATCCGCGAATTGCTGCAAACCTACCTCAGTCGCGCCGGCTTCCAGGTCCGTGGCGTGGCCGATGGTGCGGGGTTCCGCCAGGCGATGAACGAGGCGCCGTGCGACCTGGTCATCCTCGATGTGATGTTGCCGGATGAAGACGGGTTCAGTCTGTGCCGCTGGATCCGCCAGCACCCGCGCCAGGCGCAGGTACCGATCATCATGCTCACCGCCAGTTCCGACGAAGCCGACCGCGTGATCGGCCTGGAACTGGGCGCTGACGACTATATCGGCAAGCCGTTCAGCCCTCGCGAGTTGCAGGCGCGGATCAAGGCGCTGCTGCGCCGTTGCCAATTCGGCCAGGAGCGCAGCACTGGCGGTGATGTGCTGGTCTTCGATGAATGGCGCCTGGACATGATCAGCCACCGCTTGTTTCACGTTGATGGCGAAGAGGTCATCCTTTCCGGCGCGGACTTTGCCTTGCTCAAGTTGTTTCTTGATCACCCGCAACAGATCCTCGACCGCGACACTATCGGCAACGCTACCCGTGGCCGTGACCTGATGCCGCTTGACCGTATCGTCGATATGGCCGTCAGCCGTCTGCGCCAACGCCTGCGCGATACCGAAAAACCCCCGAGGCTGATCCGCACCGTGCGCGGCAGCGGTTATCAACTGGCAGCCAGCGTGGTTGCCGGCAATGCCCACTGAACCTTTGACCGAGCGCCGCCGCCGCTTTCCGGTGCCACGCTCGCTGCTGGGGCGCATGTTGCTGCTGACCTTGCTCGCCGTGCTGTTCGCCCAGGCGCTGTCCAGCGTGATCTGGGTGTCGCAATTGCGCGCCACCCAGCTTGAGGGCCTGGTGACCAGCGCCCGCAGCCTGGCGCACTCGATGACCGCCAGCGTGAGTTATTTCCGTTCGCTGCCGGTGGCCTATCGACCTTTGGTCCTTGATCAGTTGCGCAGCATGGGCGGTACCCGCTTTGTAGTGACCCTCAATGATCGCCCGCTGGATATGGCGATCCTGCCGCAGACGCCACGCAAGCAAGCGGTGCTGGAGGCGGTCGATGAGGTGCTACGCCAAACCCTGGGCGCCGATGTACATATCTCGGTGGAGTTCGTCAGCGCCGAAGACCTGCGCATCTTCAATGCCGGCCTCAAGCTCGACGAACTGCCACGCTCCTGGGCCCATTACGCGTTAACCCTGGAGCCGGTTAACCCACCGGTATTGGTCACCCAGATTCAACTGGCTCCCGGCGAATGGCTGTACATCGCCTCGCTGTTGCCAGAGCCGTACACCAGCCTTGAAGAACAGGGCCTGCCGTCCCAGCAGGTGTGGTTTATCGTGCTGACCAGTGGTTTTTTGCTGCTGTTTATCGGTTTGCTGGTGCATTGGCAAAGCCGGCCGCTCAAGCGCCTGGCGCGGGCGGCGCGGGATATGTCGCTGGGCGCCGATGTAGAACCGGTGGCCGAAGGCGGCGGCAGTGAAGTGGTGGAGGTGGGCCGCGCATTCAACGCAATGCGCGAACGCATCAGCCGTTACCTGACCGAGCGCAGCCAGTTGTTCAGCGCAATTTCCCACGACTTGCGCACCCCGATTACCCGCCTGCGGTTGCGTGTGGAATTGCTCGAAGACGAGAACCTGCAAACCAAATTCGGCCGCGACCTGGATGAGCTGGAACTGCTGGTCAAAGGCGCGCTGCAATGCGTGAAAGACACCGACATCCACGAAAACATCCAGCCGGTTGACCTCAATCATGTACTCGAATGCCTGGTGGAACCGTACCTGGCGCCCAACGGCAACGGCCGGGTAACCCTTGAAGGCGCGGCCCTGGCGGCCTACCCGGGCAAGCCGCTGGCGCTCAAGCGTTGCATCGGTAACCTGATCGACAACGCCTTGAAGTACGGGCAGAACGCGCATCTGCATATCGAGGACGATGGTGTGCAGTTCGTCCTGCATGTGGATGACGAAGGCCCCGGTGTGCCGGAGCAGCGTCTGGAGCAGGTGTTCGAACCGCACTTTCGCCTGGCCGGCCAGCAGCAGGGGTATGGCCTGGGGCTGGGGATCGCGCGCAACATTGCCCATAGCCATGGCGGTGAAGTGAGTTTGCAGAACCTGCGCGAAGGCGGCCTGCGCGTCACCCTGCAACTACCAAGAACCTTGGACTAACAAACACCTGAGCTGCGTACATCAGATGCTTTGGCGCAACCGGGCCAGGTCGCGCAGCGGTGGCGCTCCAAACAACCGACTGTATTCCCGGCTGAATTGCGACGGGCTTTCATACCCCACCCGATACCCCGCGGCCGAGGCTTCCAGTCCTTCGGCAATCATCAAGCGCCTGGCTTCCTGCAAGCGCAGCTGTTTCTGATACTGCAGCGGGCTCATGGCCGTAATCGCCTTGAAGCGATGGTGCAAGGTCGAGACGCTCAGGTTCACTTCCTTGGCCAGGTCGTCGATGCGCAGCGGTTGTTCGTAGTTGCCGTTCAACCACTTGATCGCCTGGCTGACGCGATGGCTCTGGCTGTTGGCTACGGCAATTTCATACAGGCGATAACCCTGTGGGCCCCGCAGCAAGCGATAGAGAATTTCACGGTTGATCAACGGCGCGAGCATGGCGATGTCTTTGGGCGTGTCCAGCAGGCGGGCCAGGCGCAGCACGGCGTCGAGCAACGGGGTGTCGATGCGGTCCACATACATGCCGCGAGAGGTGGGACGCGACGGCACCCCCATAGGCCCGGCTTCGGCAATCAGCGCGGTGAGCTGGGCCGGATCGATATTGATGCGGACCGACAGGTTGGGGTCTTGCGGGGTGGCATCGATGATTCTGCCGGCTACCGGCATGGCGACCGAGAACACCAGATAATTGAGCGGGTCGTAGGCAAAGATTTCGTCGGCCAGGCGCACTTCCTTGCTGCCGCTGGCGAGGATGCACAGCGCAGGTTCCACCAGCACCGGCATGAAATCCCGTGGCGTGTTGTGGCGGTTCAGATACAGCGAGGTGATCGCCGTGCCGTAGGAGCCATCTTCCCAGGTGTGGCGGTGCACGATACTGGCCAGCTCGGCGCGTTGTTTCTCCATCTCGGCATCGACGGGGATGGGCTTTGGTTCGGGCGACGACATGGGGCGTCCTCTACACGCTGCTTTGATGGGCTCAGCTTAGCGGCAGCTTTTCAAAAAGTGTTACGTCGATTCTGCAGGATCCTTGCCTGATCCTGCGATAGGTAGTGAATCAGGCAAGCAGGCCGCCTGTCATCTCCCTGAAACACTGGGCCGGTGCATGGAATAAATCCCGGGGGCCAAATGTCCTCTCTATGTTTCTCGCAGGATTGTGCAATAAGCCTGCAGGAATCGACTAACCGCATCCACAGCTGGGCCGCTATCTTTGATCCTGTGGCAACACACCCTCACCGTGCTTGCCGAGCATCACTTCTCAACGGGAGAGTCGAACATGTCCACCCCCATTCCCGCGAGCCACATGGCCTTTATCCGCGCCCGTAGCGGGTGCAGCACCGAACTCGGTGCACGCTTGAGCAGTTTGATCGAACCGGGCCGCCAAGCCCCAGGTTGCCTGCAATTTTCGTTGCAGCATTCCCAGGTCGATCCTGATATATGGCTGGTATCAGGTTTTTGGAGCAGCGAGGAGGCCATGAGTGCCTACTTCAGCTCACCGACCTTGATGATTTTTACGGAGTTGCTCAACGACATGGTCGTGCGCAGCATGGACTTCCAGACCTTCACCGATGCATCTGCCGTCAACGCCTACGGCGAGTACCTGCAACTGGCCGGTTGAACCGGTTTACAATGGCCGACGTTTCCATTGGCCAGGACCTGCAACATGGCACGTAAACAATTTGCCCACCACGAAGCCGTTTCCGCCTTGATGCGTGAAGAAGAGGGTGGCTATAGCGCTGCCATCGCCGTCAAGGCACTGGATGGCATGGGCGCCCCCAAGTTCCACAAGATCCTTGACGGGCAGAAGTTCAAGACGGCTTCGGATGCCGATGATGCGGCCACTGTGCAGCTAGAGGACCTGGTCGACGTGGACGCGGAAGGTCAACTGACTTGGGCAACGGCTTCCAACTAACGAACGCTGCCGATCAAATGTGGGAGGGGGCTTGCTCCCGATAGCGGTGTATCAGCCAGCAAATTTTAAGCTGATACGTAGCCATCGGGAGCAAGCCCCCTCCCACAATTTGACTGTATGTCAGTCAGGGTTTTGTGGCGCCCGGGCGGTACATCTTGAACAGCGCTTGCGGCCCCAACTGGAAGTAATCCGCCGGGCCGCCGCCGCGCAAAATCGGCTCGGCGGCAGCAGTGTCGTAGATCCCATCCTTTAGCAACCACTTGGCGATGTGCACCGCAACCACTTCGCCCAGCACCAGCCAACTCGGCACCAGCTCCTTGTCGGCGCGTTGCAGTTGGATGATCTGCGTCACTTTGCATTCAAACGACACCGGGCTCTCGCCGACGCGGGGTACAGCGACGACTTTCGAAGCCACCGGCGTCAGGCCGGACAACTCGAATTCATTCACATCCGGTGAGACCGCCGCGCAACTCTGGTTCATCTGCTCGGCCAACGGGCGAGTGGCCAGGTTCCACACAAACTCGCCGGTCTGCTCAATGTTATTCAAGCTGTCTTTGCGCCCCACACTGGAAAACCCAATGATCGGTGGGATGTAGTTGAATGCATTGAAGAAGCTGTAAGGCGCCAGGTTCAGGCGGCCTTCGCTGTCGTGCGAGGAGATCCAGCCAATCGGGCGTGGGCCGACGATGGCATTGAACGGGTCATGGGGCAGGCCGTGGCCGTTGGCGGGTTCGTAGAAGTGGATATCGTCGGACATGACCTGTTCTGCTCTCGATTCTGGGGCCCACATCATATCCAATGTGGGAGGGGGGTTGTCCCCTCCCACATTTTTTAGTCCGTGGTAATCCGCGAGTGCTTGCGGGTGTCTTTCATGGTCACGTAGACCATCAGCGACACTGCGATACACGCGGTCACGTACCAGTAGTAGCCAGTTTCCATACCGATGCTCTTGAACCACAGCGCGATGTATTCAGCGGTACCGCCGAAGATCGACACCGTCAGCGCATACGGCAGGCCCACGCCCAGGGCGCGGATTTCGGTGGGGAACAGTTCGGCTTTCACCACGGCGTTGATCGAGGTATAGCCGCTGACGATGATCAGCGCTGCCATGATCAGGAAGAACGCGCCCCACCAGCTCTGGATGGTGTGCAGGGTGGTGAGGATCGGCACGGTGAACAGGGTACCCAGGACACCGAAGGCAATCAGGATCGGGCGACGACCGACTTTATCCGAAAGCCCGCCGATGATCGGCTGCAGGCACATGAACAGAAACAGCGTGGCTGCCGAAATGGTGGTGGAGTCGGAGATGCTCATGCCGACCGTGTTCACCAGGTATTTCTGCATATAGGTGGTGTAGGTGTAGAACGCCAGGGTGCCGCCCATGGTCAGGCCGACCACGGTCATCAGTTCCTTGGGGTGGCGCATCAAGGTGCGCATTGCGCTTTCCTTGGCCTTTTCCTTCTTGGTGAACGACTCGGTTTCTTCCATGCCACGACGCAGATAGAGCGCGACCACTGCACACAAGGCGCCGATGGCGAACGGGATACGCCAGCCCCATGCGTACAACTGTTCGGTAGTCAGCAGTTGTTGCAGCACGATCAGCACCGCCAGCGCGATGAGTTGGCCGGAGATCAGGGTCACGTATTGGAAGCTGGAGTAGAAACCACGACGTTCCTTGGTCGCCATCTCGCTGAGGTAAGTGGCGGAAGTGCCGTATTCGCCACCGACCGACAGGCCCTGCAGCAAACGGGCAAACACCAGCAGGATCGGCGCACCGATACCGATGAGTTCATAGCCAGGGCTCAGGGCAATCAGCAGCGAGCCGAAGCACATCAGGTAGACCGAGGCCATCAGGGCTTTTTTACGCCCGACCTTGTCGGCATACAGGCCCATCAGCCAACCACCGATAGGGCGCATCAGGAAGCCCACGGCGAAGATCGCGGCGGTGTTGAGCAGTTGGGCGGTGGTGTCGCCTTTGGGGAAGAACGTCTTGGCGAAGTACAGCGAGAAGGCGGCGTAGACGTACCAGTCGTACCACTCGACCATGTTGCCGACCGATCCACTGAAGATCGACTTGATGCGGCTGGAAGTGGTGCGTTCTTTTGCCGGCGCAGACGCCGATCCCAGAGGCAGGGAGTTGGAGTTATCCATTGAAGGATCCTTCATCTAGTTGTTTTTATGGAGCGTGCTTGAGCACTGCCTGGCTTGGGCTGTAGCAGAAGCTGTGCCAAGTGGATGAAGGCCCGGAATAGAAGGGTTGCGAGGTTTTTTTGAGCGGAAAGTTGCCGATTATTTTTGCGGGATGAGCGGAAATCCGCTTATGGCTGCTGGACCCTTCGCGAGCTACATAAGCAGGATCAGAGGAACATTTCCCGCACCAGCCCATGCCGCTGCATCTTTTCATTAAAGGTCCGACGCGGCAGTTGCAGCTCGGCCAGCACCGCTTTGATATCGCCTTTATGCCGGGTCAGCGCGGCTTTCAGGCAATGCGCCTCGAAAGCCTCCTGCTGCGCCGCCAGCGATTGCCCAGGTTCAATACCTTCAGGTTCAGGCTCTCCAAGCCCCAGCACCTGGCGCTCGGCGACGTTGGCCAGTTCACGTACGTTGCCCGGCCAGTCATGGCTGAGCAGGCGACTCAGCTGCGGCCCACTCAATGGCTCAAGATGGCGGCCCAAACGTTCGGCAGCGCTTTGGGCGAAATGCTCATACAACAACGGAATGTCTTCGCGACGCTCGCGCAGGGGCGGCAGGCGCAATTGTGCGACGTTCAGGCGATAAGCCAGGTCCTCGCGAAAACGCCCGGCGCGTGCTTCTTCGAGCAGGTCCGGCTTGGTAGCGGCGATGATGCGCAGGTCGACATTGATGCTCTGGTTGGAACCCAATCGCTCCAACTTCTGCTCTTGCAACACGCGCAGCAGTTTTACCTGTTGCGCCAGGGGCATGCTTTCAATTTCATCGAGGAACACGGTGCCGCCATGGGCGTACTCCAGCTTGCCGATACGCTTGCCCTGGGCGCCGGTGAAGGCGCCGCTTTCGTGGCCGAACAGCTCGGCTTCAAATAATTGCTCGGGGATAGCCGCGCAATTGAGCGCCACAAACGGCTTTTTGGCTCGTGGGCCGAAATCATGCAGGCAGCGGGCAACCAGTTCTTTACCGCTGCCGGTCTCGCCACGGATCAACACATTGACCGGCAGTGTCGCCAGGTCCAGCACCTGGCGACGCAGGGTTTGCAGGCCCTTGGACACCCCCAACAAGCTGGATTCCAGTTGTGCACGGTGATCGGCCTGTTGGTGCAGGCGACGGTTTTCCAGGATCAGGCCGCGCTTGTCCAGCGCCCGACGCAGGCTGTTGAGCAGGGCATCCGGGCTGAAGGGTTTTTCCAGGAAGTCGTAGGCGCCGTCGCGCATGGCTTCGACGGCCATCGGCACGTCACCATGGCCGGTGAGCAAAATCACCGGCAAGTCGGCATCGCGCCGCTGTACCTCGGCCAGCAATTCAAGGCCACTGAGCCCGGGCATACGCACATCGCTCAAGATCACCCCGGGGAAGTCCTTCGGCAGGTGCGCCAGGCATTCCTCGGCACGGCTGTACAACTGAACGTCAAACCCCGACAGGCTCAGCCACTGCTCGACGGCCGTACGAATGCTGGCTTCGTCATCCACCACAATCACTGCGTTCAACATAGGCCAGGTGTCTCCAGCGCGACGGGCAGGGTCAGGGTAAAGACTGCGCCGTCGCCACGATTGCCGGCGATCAGGCGCCCGCCCAATTCATGCACGATAGCGTAGGATACCGCCAGGCCCAAGCCGAGCCCGTCACCCACCGGTTTGGTGGTGAAGAACGGGTCGAATACGTTGTTCAAATGTTCTTCGGCAATCCCGCCACCGCTGTCGCTGACGCTCAACTGCCACAGCTGCTGATCGGCGTGCAGACGGATTTCCAGGCGTTTGCGCGGCTTGTCGGCCATGGCGTCCAGGGCGTTGCGCAGCAGGTTGATCAGCACCTGTTCCAAGCGAATCGCATCGCCGCGTACCCAGGCCGGGCGGGCCAGGTCCAGCACCACGCCGATGGCCTCATCGCGTAGGCGCGCGTCAAGCAGGTGCAGGGACTGGTCGACCACGGTGGCCAGATCCAGGCGTTCGCGCAGGCCGCTGGGGCTTTTGCGTGCGAAGGTCTTGAGGTGGCCGGTCAGCGCGGCCATGCGCGTCAGCATGTCATCCAACGGCGTGAGCGCCTTGTAGGCGTCGTCCACACGGCCATGGTCGAGCAACAGCCGCAGGGTGGCCAGCTGCATACGTTGTGCGGTCAGCGGTTGATTGATCTCATGGGCAAGGGCGGCGGACATCTGCCCCAGCGCCGCCAGTTTGGCTGATTGAACCAGGCCATCCTGGGCGGTGCGCAGGGCCTGGGTGCGTTCTTCTACCAAGTGTTCGAGTTCTTCGCGGCTGCGTTGGCGAAGGCGAGCCAGGCGCCAGCGTTGACTCAGGAACAGCACAAGAAACACCAGCGCCAGCCAGGACCCGGCGGCGGCGAGGCCGGCATTGCGTTGGTCTTCAAACGGGAACTGCGGTTTGCGCAGCAGGTGCAGGGTCCAGCCTTCGGCTTTCAGCGGCAGGGATTCCCAGATGTAGTTGGCGCTGCCGTCCGGGCCGTTGACGCGCATCAGGTGGCTGTTGTCGTCGAAGCGCTGCAGGGTCTGGGTCTCCAATGGTTGCAGCTGCTTCTTGTCGTATTGGCGAGTGGCCTTGAGTTCCGCCAGGTCACTCTCTGATAGCGGCCGCAGGTTGCGATAACGCCAGCCCGGCTGGTTGGCGATAAACACAATGCCGCGTGCATCGCTGACCAGCAGCAAGTCATTGCCCTGAGCCCATTCGCGTTCCAGTTCGGGAAACTCCAGCTTGACCACCATGGCGCCGAGGAACTGCTCGTGTTCATCGACCACCGCGCTGGATAGGAAATACCCCGGAATGCCGGTCGTCACCCCCACCGCGTAAAAGCGCCCCGTGCCTTGGCTCAAGGTCTGGCTGAAATACGGACGGAACGCGTAATTGTGGCCGACATAGCTGCTGGGCAAATTCCAGTTGCTGGCGGCCACCGCCAGGCCGGTGCGGTCCATCAGCTCCAGAGTGGAGGACTGGGCGGCGCCGTTGATGCGTTCGAGCTTGCGATTGAGTACATCCTGGGTGGCGCTATCGAGTGGGCCCTTCAGCGCGCTGATCATTTCCGAATCCAGCGCCAGCACGGCGGGGAGGGCGCGGTAGCGTTCGATCAAGGTATGCAGCGAGTTGGCATACAACGCCAGCTGTTGATTGGCTCGAGCGGCTTCATCCACCAGGGCCTGGCGCTCGGCATGGCGGGTGGCCAAGGCGGCGGCCAGCACTGCGCCGGCGATGATCAGCAACGAGTAAAACGTCAGACGCAGAGGGCGAGGGATCACGATCATACGATGATGAGCAGGCACAGTGAGGGGCGAGCACCATAGCATGAGCTGTCTGGATCTTGTGGCGAACGAGCTTGTGTGGGAGCTGGCTTGCCTGCGATGCAGACACCTCGGTGCTTCAGTCACACCGAATTGATGTCATCGCAGGCAAGCCAGCTCCCACATTTGACAGAGTTCGCCATGGCAATCGCTTCAGGTATAAAAAAGGCGACTGGGCCATGGGCCGCAGTCGCCTTTATGCTTGTGGAGAAAGCGCTTACTGCACTTCCACCGCCAGGCTCTCACTGATCTTTTTCTGCCAGATGGCAGGACCGGTGATGTGTACCGATTCGCCGTTGCTATCGACTGCAACGGTGACCGGCATGTCTTTCACGTCGAACTCGTAGATGGCTTCCATGCCCAGCTCGGCGAACGCCACCACGCGGGACTTCTTGATCGCTTGGGCCACCAGGTAGGCGGCGCCGCCCACGGCCATCAGGTACACGGCCTTATGGTCCTTGATCGCTTCGATAGCGGTAGGGCCGCGCTCGGACTTGCCGATCATGCCCAACAGGCCGGTCTGCTCGAGGATCTGGCGGGTGAACTTGTCCATCCGCGTCGCGGTGGTCGGGCCCGCTGGGCCAACCACTTCTTCGCGCACCGGATCAACCGGGCCGACGTAGTAGATAAAGCGGCCCTTGAGGTCCACCGGCAGGGTTTCGCCCTTGTTCAGCATCTCGACCATGCGCTTGTGCGCCGCGTCGCGACCGGTGAGCATCTTGCCGTTGAGCAATACGGTTTCGCCCGGCTTCCAGCTCTGCACTTCTTCCGGGGTCAGGGTATCGAGGTTGACGCGGCGGGCCGATGGGCCGGCTTCCCAGACGATTTCCGGGTAGGCGTCCAGCGATGGCGCTTCCAGCGACGCCGGGCCCGAACCGTCGAGCACGAAGTGCGCGTGACGGGTGGCGGCGCAGTTGGGGATCATGCACACCGGCAGGGACGCGGCGTGAGTCGGGTAGTCCATGATCTTCACGTCGAGCACGGTGGTCAGGCCACCCAGGCCCTGGGCGCCGATGCCCAGTTGGTTGACCTTCTCGAACAGCTCCAGGCGCATCTCTTCGATACGGTTCTGCGGGCCGCGCTTTTTCAGCTCGTGGATGTCGATGGATTCCATCAACACTTCCTTGGCCATTACCGCGGCTTTCTCGGCAGTGCCGCCGATGCCGATGCCGAGCATACCTGGTGGGCACCAGCCGGCACCCATGGTCGGAACGGTCTTGAGCACCCAGTCGACGATCGAGTCGGACGGGTTGAGCATAGCCATTTTCGACTTGTTCTCGGAACCGCCGCCCTTGGCCGCCACGTCCACTTCCACGGTGTTACCCGGGACGATGGAGTAGTGGATCACCGCAGGGGTGTTGTCCTTGGTGTTCTTGCGCGCGCCTGCCGGGTCGGCGAGGATCGAGGCACGCAGGACGTTTTCCGGCAGGTTGTAGGCGCGACGCACGCCTTCGTTGATCATGTCGTCCAGGCCCATGGTGGCGCCGTCCCAGCGCACATCCATGCCTACGCGCACGAACACGGTGACGATACCGGTGTCCTGGCAGATCGGGCGATGGCCGGTGGCACACATGCGCGAGTTGATCAGGATCTGGGCGATGGAGTCACGGGCCGCCGGCGATTCTTCGCGCAGGTAGGCTTCGTGCATGGCCTGGATGAAATCAACGGGGTGGTAGTAGGAAATGAATTGCAGGGCGTCGGCAACGCTCTGAATCAGGTCGTCTTGCTTGATCACGGTCATGAGTCGCGCTCCTCTATAAGGGAACATTCAATAAAGGTGGGTTCAGTGCTGCATCGGTCGGCTGAGCCCACCTTTCCAAGGCACGCCAAAGTGGTGCAGGCGCGACGCTAAAAAGGCGCGGCAGTATAACCCGGCACGGTGGCCGATACACCCGACTATGGTCAAACTGTCGCAGGCATGATTCCCTGTGCGCGCTCCTTATGCTTGAGACCTTGATATGCCTGAACTGTACGTCGGCGAACGCCACTGGCCGGTCACCACCGGCAGCAACCTGCTGGATGCCTTGAATCAGGCAGGTGTGGCCGTGCCCTACAGTTGCCGGGCCGGCAGTTGCCATGCGTGCCTGGTGCGTTGCCAGGGCGAAGTCGACGACCAGCAGCCTGACGCGCTGAGCTCGGCGCAACGCCAGGACGGGTGGCGCCTGGCGTGTCAGTGCCGGATCAGCGCTGATCTGAGGGTCGAGGCGTTTGATCCGTTGCGTGATGGCCTGCCTGCGCGGGTGGAGGGTGCCGATTGGCTGAGTCCGACGGTGCTGCGCCTGCGCCTTCAACCCGAGCGTGGCCTGCGGTACCGCGCCGGGCAGCATCTGGTGTTGTGGGCAGGGCAGGTGGCACGCCCCTATTCCCTGGCGAGCGTGCCCCAGCAGGACCCGTACCTGGAGTTTCATATCGATTGCCGTCAACCCGGGGAATTCAGCGATGCTGCTCGCCACTTCAAGGTCGGTGAGCCGTTACGCTTGGGCGAGTTGCGCGGCGGGGCGTTGCACTACGACCCTGACTGGCAAGCCCGGCCCTTGTGGCTGCTGGCCTCCGGCACTGGGCTGGGTCCGTTGTGGGGTGTGTTGCGCGAAGCGCTGCGCCAGGATCACCAGGGTGCCATCCGTGTCATTCACCTGGCCCATGATGCCCAGGCTCACTACCTGGCCGAACCCCTGGCGGCGCTGGCCGCGCAGCATCAGAACCTTGTGGTGGAGTTATGGACCGCAGATGAGTTGGCCCAGGCATTGGGGCAACTGCGGCTTGCTTCGCGACAAACCCTGGCCTTGGTCTGCGGGCATCCTGCCAGCGTCGAAGCCTTTTCCAAGCGCTTGTTTCTGGCGGGGCTGCCGCGTAATCAACTGTTGGCCGATGTGTTCCTGCCCCGTGGTTGAGTGCTGACTGTCGAGTACAGGCTTTGCGGGTGTACGCGATTAACTGTGGGAGGGGGCTTGCTCCCGATGAGGCCCGACGGTTTAACACCTCAGCCGGCATTTGAAATGCAAAAAGCCCCGCCATTCTCATGGCGGGGGTTTTTTTTTTTTTTCCT
>NZ_SPKL01000037.1:264205-310308 GCF_023127755.1 Pseudomonas sp. W2Aug9
TTCAGCCTGTCACTCAGACCTGTGGGTCGCCCACATGCAGGATCTTCATGCCATTGGTGCCACCGGTGGTGTGGTAGCTGTCGCCCTTGGTCAGGATGACCCAGTCGCCTTTCTCCACGACGCCGCGCTTGACCAATTCGTCGATAGCCTTCTGGCTGACTTCGTTCGGTGCCAGCGACGCCGGGTCGAACGGGATGGTGTATACGCCACGGAACATGGCTGCGCGGGCCTGGGCTTCGCGGTGCGGGGTGAACGCGTAGATTGGCACCGAGGAGCGAATGCGCGACATGATCAACGGCGTGTAGCCACTTTCGGTCAAGGCGATGATCGCTTTAACGCCCGGGAAGTGGTTGGCGGTGTACATGGCTGCCAGGGCGATGCTCTGGTCGCAGCTTTCGAAGACCTTGCCAATGCGGTGGCTGGAGGTCTTGCTGGTCGGGTGCTTTTCGGCGCCGACGCAGATGCGTGCCATGGCCTGGACGGCTTCCAGCGGGTACGGGCCGGCGGCACTTTCAGCCGAGAGCATCACGGCGTCGGTGTAGTCGAGCACGGCGTTGGCCACGTCGGACACTTCGGCGCGGGTCGGCATCGGGTTCTGGATCATCGACTCCATCATCTGGGTCGCGACGATCACGGCCTTGTTGTGGCGGCGTGCGTGCAGGATGATCTTCTTCTGGATACCGATCAGCTCGGCGTCACCGATTTCCACACCCAGGTCGCCACGGGCAACCATCACGGCGTCGGAAGCCTTGATCAGACCGTCGAGGGTTTCGTCGTCGGCCACGGCTTCGGCACGTTCGATCTTCGCTACCAGCCAGGCGGTACCGCCGGCTTCGTCGCGCAGTTTACGGGCGTATTCCATGTCGGCGGCGTCGCGAGGGAAGGACACCGCGAGGTAGTCGACTTCCATTTCGGCGGCGAGCTTGATGTCGGCCTTGTCTTTTTCAGTCAGGGCCGGCGCTGTCAGGCCGCCACCGCGGCGGTTGATGCCTTTATGGTCGGACAGCGGGCCGCCGATGATCACGGTGCAGTGCAGCTCGGTCGGGGTCGCAGTGTCGACGCGCATCACCACGCGACCGTCGTCCAGCAGCAGTTCGTCACCGACGCCGCAATCCTTGACCAGGTCGGGGTAGTCGATACCGACAACGTCCTGGGTGCCTTCGGTCAGCGGGTGGCTGGTGGAGAAGGTGAACTTGTCACCGATCTTCAGCTCGATCCGCTTGTTGGCGAATTTGGCGATACGGATTTTCGGGCCTTGCAGGTCACCCAGCAATGCGACGAAGCGGCCATGCTTGGCGGCAAGGTCACGCACCAGCTTGGCGCGAGCCTTGTGCTCGTCCGGGGTGCCGTGGGAGAAGTTCAGACGGGCGACGTCCAAACCAGCCAGAATCAGCTGTTCGAGGACTTCCGGCGAGTTGCTGGCCGGGCCAAGGGTGGCGACGATTTTGGTACGACGGACGGACATGCACAGACTCCTGAGTTCAAGCGCTGGGGAAGGCTACTATGCTCTTTCGTTGTAGTCATTGTTCGTTTGCACTACTTATCGACGATTGCCTTTGTTTTTGCTGCAGTTGGATGGGCAAACAGCCTTGAAGATTTTCGCCCGGGGGTCGATACACTGCACAAGACAGGAGAACCCCCATGCGAATTTTGCTTGTTGCTGCCCTGGCCGTCAGTGTTGTCGGCTGTACCCGCTGGTCGATGGACCACCACTTGAACAACGCCTACCGTGCCTATGGGGTGGGCGACTGCGCACGTGTCACCCTGGAGTTGTCCCAGGTCGATCGCGAAAGCCGTACCCGTCGCTATGTGCAACCGGAGGTTTCGATGTTGCGCGGGCAGTGCCTGGAGCGGCAGAAACTGTTTGTCGATGCCGCACAAACCTATCAGTTCATCATCAGCCAATACCCGTCGAGCGAGTATGCCTACCGCGCTCGCGCCCGGCTCGATACCTTGCAGCAGCTGGGGCATTACCAGGGCGGTGGCGTCGCAAAACCACGGCCAGCGTCGTTGTAATGAAATTTGTCATTTCATGGCTGGCCCGTTGCCAGTCTTGGGCTATTCTTTGAAGGTCTGTTTGTATAAGTTTTCATTCGAATGGATGCAAGGCCCGGATTTGGCAGCTGTCTGGTGACGAGCGGTACCTGTTGTCAAACCGGGATCCAGGGAGAGCGAGCGGTTGCTCGCTCCGAATCACTGGCACAGTCAGACTCTTGGCTATTGGATGGCGACTTTCATCATGTTTACTGCGCGACGGATCGAACGGCATCAATTGCCTTACTTTTTGCAGGTGTTCAACCGTATCACCGACAAACCAATCGGTTTTTTGGGCAATGTGTCTGAAAACGGGCTGATGTTGATCAGCCAATTACCCATGATGATCAATGTGGATTTTGAGCTGTGCCTGAAAGTACCAACGGCACAAGGCGAATTTCAGACGATTGATCTCACAGCGACCTGTTTATGGAGTCATGAGGATGTCAATCCTCAGCACTATGACTCCGGGTTCCGGGTGCAGAATGCATCCGAAGAGTACAGGCAATTGATTGATGCCCTGTTGCAGTACTTCAGCTTTGATCCTCAACAGGCTTCCGTCTGAACACAGCAGTTAGAAAACCCCGGCTTTTTTCCATCCCAGGTAGCGCGTCACCAGCGTGGCGCCCATTTCTGAAGGCAACGTGTCCAATACTGAAAGCCCATGAGCGCTCAAGCGATCATGGAGTTGGTTTCGGCTGTTGAGGTAATCGACGGTGCCACTGTAGGCCAGTGCTTCGGGCAATGTTTGCACAGGGGCCTGGCGCAGTTGATCGAGGATTTCCTCTCGCAGGCTGGCTACCAGTACGCGGTGTTGCCTACCGATTCGTTTGACGGCGCTCATCAGCGCTTCATCATCCTCGTCCCGCAGGTTGGTAATGATGATCACCAGTGCCCGGCGTTTTTGGCGTGCCAGCAATTGATGGGCGGCAGCCTCATAGTCGGCGGTGTTTCGGGTGGCCTCCAGATCGTAGACAGCATTGAGCAAAGTGTTCAACTGGCCACTGCCCTTGACCGGCTTCAGGTAGCGCGGTTGGTCGCTGGCAAAGGTGCACAACCCCACGGCGTCGCCCTGTCTCAGGGCGACGTAGCTCAAGAGCAGGCAGGCGTTGAGGGCGTGGTCGAAATGAGATAGCTCGGCATCCTGGCTGCGCATGCGCTGGCCGCAATCGAGCATGAATACGATTTGCTGGTCGCGCTCGTCCTGGTATTCCCGGGCGATCGGTGTGCGTTGACGGGCGGTGGCTTTCCAGTCGATCTGGCGCAGGCTGTCGCCTTCACGAAACTCGCGCAGTTGATGAAATTCCAGGCCTAATCCCCGGCGTTGATGTTGGCGCACGCCCAACTGGCTCAGCCAGTTATCCACACCCAGCAACTGCGCGCCATACAAGCGGGCGAAATCCGGGTAGACCCGGGTGGCGTCGTGGGTTTCGATGCATCGCCGTGCCGACCACAGCCCCAATGGGCTGGGCAGCCAAAGTTCGCAGCGACTGAAGCTGAAATGCCCGCGTCGCAAGGGACGAACGCGATAGCCCAACTCGCCGCGCTCGCCGGGGCGCAATTCAATGGATTGAGGCAGGTTATCCACACTCAGGCCATCGGGCACGTGATCGAATACCTGCACGGTCAGTGGCTGAGGAAAGTCGTGCTCCAGGCACAGGCGCACTTCTTCCCAGCGCCCCAGCGCCAGGCTGCCGGGCAGTTTCCTGTGGACGCGCGCCGTGGGGCGACGGTGCAAGCGTACGGCATCCAGCAGCGCCAGCAGCAGCAAAGCCAGCAGCAGGCCCCAGGCCACTGAATGCAAGGTTTCAGGTACCTTGAGCTGCAACGCGACGGAAGCGCCCAACAAGGTGTTCAGGCCAAGCAGCACACCCAGCCAGATCAGGAGCAGACGGGTCGGTTTCATGGGCGTGTCATTGCCTTGGCGCCGCTACTTGATCCAGCAACTGCTTGAGCACCTGATCCACCTCCAGGCCGTCGATGTCCAGTTCCGGCGCGATGCGTACCCTATGCCGCAGCACTGCCAGGGCACAGCCCTTGATGTCATCGGGTGTCACGAATTCTGCACCACGCAACAGCGCCCGAGCCCGGCCGCCGCGTACCAGGGCGATAGAGGCCCTGGGCCCGGCACCGATGGTCAGTCCTGGCCAACTGCGTGTGGCGCGCGCCAGGCGCACAGCGTAATCGAGCACCTGTTCATCCAGGGGCACGTCACTGGCGATCTGCTGCATCAGCACCACATCCTCGGCCTGCAGCACAGTGCGCAACGGCTGCACATCCAGCATGTCTGCCCTGGATGAGCGCGTCACTTCGCGGACCATGTCCAGTTCTTGTTGGGCGTCGGGGTAGTCCATGCGGACCTTGAGCATGAACCGGTCCAACTCGGCCTCGGGCAACGGGTAGGTGCCTTCCTGCTCGATGGGGTTCTGGGTCGCCAGCACCATGAAGGGCTCGCCGATGGGCAATGCCTCGCCCTCAAGGGTGACTTGGCGTTCCTGCATGGCTTCGAGCAACGCTGCCTGGGTCTTGGCCGGGGCGCGATTGATTTCGTCGGCCAGCAACAGGTGGGTAAACAATGGCCCCTTGCGCAGTTTGAACTGTTCGGTCTGCAGGTCGTACACGGCGTGGCCGGTGACATCGCTGGGCATCAGGTCCGGGGTGAACTGGATACGGGCGAAATCACCGCCAAAGCATCGGGACAGGGCACGTACCAGCAAGGTCTTGCCGAGCCCGGGTACGCCTTCGAGCAGTACATGGCCGCCTGCGATCAAGGCGGTGAGCACATCGTCAATCACCTGATCCTGGCCAATCACTGCCTTGCGCAATTCCACACGCAGGGCCTGGGCTTGCTGGCTGGCACGTTGCAGGTTCTCGGCGGTCAGGGCGGTGGCCATTGGAGAGTCGCTCATAAGGCATTCCTGAGGGTTTGCAGGCACGCAACCTGTCGGCTGAAGTCGGCGCTGGAGAGCCGTTTCTGCGTCAGTGGTTCGAGTGCCTGGCTGATGATGTGAGGGGGTTGTCGCGTCAGGTGTTCCAGCACCTGCCACTGCTCTGCTGTATCGAGATGCTCAAAGCCTGGATGGCGTCGCCGGGCGGCGCGCAGGATGTCGTGCTGCAAGGCTTGCAGCAAGGTGCCCTGGCCGCTGCGGCGCAGCAGGAAATCGGCGCTGGCCTTCAAATGTTCCTGGAGCTGCCGACGTGCCTTGGGCGCCGGTGCCTGGATCGGGCCCTGGCGCAAGGCGGCCTGCCATAGCGCCAGGGCAACCAGTGCCGCAAGGGCGACGAGGGCCTGTGGGAAATATCGAATCAACAGGGTAAACAGATCGTCCGTTTCACTGTTGAACAGCAAGGTTACGTCAGTCTCCTGGGTCAGGTACCACAGCAACCAGGCGTTATCGTGTTGGCCGATGCTTGGGGTTTTCCACAGGTCGCTATCGGTAATCACAGTGACGCGGCCGTGCCCCAGGTTGAGTTGCATCAGGTGGCTTGAATGGGCGCTGTTGGCGGAAAACTGCGCCAGGTGTTTGGGGTCGATGAGGTTGAAGTCGGTGTCAAAACTGAAATACGCCGGGGCGGTTTCGTTGTCGACATAAAGCCTGGTCAGGTCTGCCGCAGGCTGTTTACGGGCA
The DNA here is from genome assembly GCF_023127755.1 of Pseudomonas sp. W2Aug9. Lineage (NCBI taxonomy): Bacteria > Pseudomonadati > Pseudomonadota > Gammaproteobacteria > Pseudomonadales > Pseudomonadaceae > Pseudomonas > Pseudomonas sp. W2Aug9. The sequence goes on from NZ_SPKL01000037.1 coordinate 269,869, forward strand.
GGCGCCGGTTCGTCGAAGGTTTCGCTCAAAGCCTGGTGGATATCAAGGCGATCAAGCAGCAGGTCGCCGCTCTTGCTGGTCTCCTCGTCCCACAATGCCTCGGCGACCAGCAGCAAGTGCCCGCCGGCGTTTGTCCAACCCAGCAGTTGCTCGACCTGGCGCGGGGTCATGTTGCTGCGTTCCCCCAGCAGCAACAGGCTATGACCTTTGGCGGGTAGGTCCGCGAGCCGTTCAAGGCCGTTGGCGCGTTCCACCACCAGGCCTTGCTGGTGCAGGAAATGCTCGGCGGCCAGATAAGGATTGGCGAGTGCATCCGGCGATGGGCCGCGATCCACCATTTCGTCATAGGGGATTGCCTTGTGCCAGGCGTACAAGCCACCCATGCCCAGCAGGCACACCAGCAGCAGCGCCACCCACGATAATGGCCGGTTCATTGGCTGGCTCCGTCATTGAACAGAGCGCGCCAATCGCTGCACAGCTTTTGTTGGGTCGAGGAGGGCGGCAGGCGATGACCATAGGCGAGGTTTTGCCAGTGACGCGTCAGTTCGTCACTGAACGCCAGCAACTGCGGTTGTTGCAAGTGTCGAACGCGCTCCAGCACCTGGCCTTCGGTGTCGGCGCTTTTGAGCGGCAGGTCGAATTCATGCAGCAGCCGGCTGAGCAGGCCGCGATACAGCAGGCCAAGGGCTTGCCTTGGCTGAGTGGGCCATAGTTGTTCGGCGGCGCTGGCGATGTCTTGCGGCAATGTATCGAGCCCCAGCTCAAGCCCGAACAACTGAGCGGGGGTAGGTGTGGCGGTCGCAGGGCGGGCGCGCCGGCTGCGGCTGACAAAGGTGCGTAGCCACTCACGGTAACGCCACACCACCAGGGCCAGCCCACCAATCACCAGGCTCCACAATAGTATTTCCAGGGTTTTGGCGAGGGGCTTGAAGGTATCGCTGTTGAGGTTGTCGAGTAACGCCTGGAGCCAACCAGGTAATTTACCGTCGCCACGGGCTGTGCTTTTAACCGGTGTTTTTTCTTCACCAAACCGATAACGGGTGACGGTTTCCGGATTCTTGAAGGGCGGCTTGTCCAGCAGTGCCTTGATGGACTGACTGGCAGCCTGGGTATTGAGTGGCTTATGGCCCGTTGATTCATCGGCCATGGCGGGTGGGCTGAACGGTATGAGCGTCAGCCCGACGACCAGCAACAACAGCGACGCAGCACTGCTCAGGCGCTGACGCAAACGGCGGAATACCAACTCCAGGTCCCAGGCTTCCAGAGCCGTACGACGATTGAGGTACAGGCTGAAACCACAGGCAACGTAGATGGGTTCCCAGAACACCAGGATCAGCGCGTAAAAGGCATTGCCCAGGTGCTCCAGCCACAGCACGTTCGGGCTGGTTGCCAGTGCCAGGCGTTGCCAGTCCCAATCCATTTCCAGCTGCTGCGGGATGAATAAATAGAACAGCGCCATGGCGCCGAACCACAGGCCGATTTCCAGGTGTACGCCGATAATGGTCAGCCAGCGGGCGGCACCAGCGTTACGTTGCAGCAATATCCCCAGGCGCTGTTGCCGCGCCTGACCCTCGAGGCCTTCAAGTTGACTTACCGGCAACGTAAAGCTGCGGCTCATGCTCAGGCGTCGCCAGGTCAGGCTGGCGAACAGTTGCCCCTTGAGCAGTTGCGGCCACTGGCGAACGGCCTGTTTGAGACTGGGGGGCTCGCCAAACAGGGCTTTGGAAAGAATGTACAGCGGCAAGCGGTCAAAGGCCGGCTTGAGCCACCAGAACAGAAACATGGCCAGCGACGGGTAATTCCACAGCAGCACGGTCAGCGAGATAAACACCGGCAGGCTCACCATTGCCCAACTGCCCATCAGCAGCAAACGATGTTCCCTGGCCATCAGTACGCCCAGGTCCATGGCTTCCCAGGAAGTACGCGGGCGAATCACCACGCTGGCGTCAGTCAGGCGCATGGCGAGTCCGTCCGGCGAAGATCAGATAAACGGCCACCAGCAGCCAGAGCGCGGTGCCTACCAGGTATTTGAGCCAGGGCTCGATGTGGGTGGTGGAGGACCAATAGGCTTCGATGAACGCCGCGATCAGCAGAAACACCATGACGCCGCAGAGTATCCGCACACTTTTGTGGGCTGCCAGGCGCAAGGCCTCGCTGCGTGCCAGCCGCCCGGGAGCGATCAGTGACCAACCCAATTGCAAACCCGCGGCACCGGCCAGCGCAATGGCGCTCAATTCGAATGCGCCATGACCGATGACGAATGACCAGAAGGTTTGACCATAGCCAATGTCGGTCAGGTGCCCTGAGACCGCGCCGATGACCAAACCGTTGAAAATCAGAAAGAACACGCTGCCCAGGCCAAACAACAGGCCGGCGGCAAACGTCTGGAAGGCGATGCCGATGTTGTGCATCACGTAATAGCCAAACATCATCCAGTCCTCGCTGGCTGCACGCTCGGCAGCGCGCCCCAGACGACTGGCGGCGGGGTCGTACATGCCCTGCATCTCGGCCACCTGTTGGGCGCTGACGATGCTGTAGATCAGGTCGGGGAACAGGTAGACCAGCAGTGCAATGCCCACCAGGCTGCCGAAGAACAGCAGACCGGCGATCAGTACGAAGCGCCACTGTTCACGTACCAGGCATGGGAAATCGGCGAGCAGGAACGCCAGCATCTTGGCCGCCAGTTGGCTGCGATGGCGATACAACTGTTGATGGCCGCGCAGCGCCAGTTGCTGCAGCCGGTCTACCAGGTAGCTGCTGTAGCCACGCTGTTGGGCCAGGGCCAGGTGTTGGCACAGGCGTCGATACTGGTGAGGGAAGTCAGCCACTCCGCCAGCCTTGGCTTTGCCTTGCTCCAACTGCTCAAGTTGCTGCGCGTAGGTTTGCCATTGCTGCTGGTGGCGGCTTTCAAAAAGACTCTGCTTCATGTCGGCCCCAATAAGCCACGGGCCACACCGTTGAGTTGCTCCACGGCGCGCGCCGGAGGCACTTGCAGGGGCGTGGCGAGGATCGCCGCCAGTTCATGCACGCGTTCGGCAGACAGCTCGGCCTGGCGCTCGGCAAAACCGAGGATGGCCCGCTGTTCGCTCAACTCCAGTGCAAAGGGCAGGCGCAGCGCGGCGGCTTGAGGGATACGCGGGCGCACCAGCGGTAGTTCGCGGTAGACCACCAGTGTACCGGCGGCCAGATCGCCCAGACGCTTGAAGTGCGGGTGTTGCAGGCAACTGATCGCACCGAGGAAATAACCAAAAGGCAGCATGTCGACAAAGCGCAGCAGGTTGCGGATCAGCGACGCCGACCAGCCAATCGGGGTGCCGTCATCCTGCACCACCCGCAGGCCCATGACCTGCTTGCCCGGCGAGCAGCCCTGGTTGAGCACTTCAAACAGCACCATGTACCACCAGCTCACCAGGAACAGCAGCAGCGACCCCAGCCCGATGCCAATATTGCCCAGCAGCGCCAGGGGCACCAGCAGGATGCCCATGATGATGCCACGCACACCCAGGTCGAATGCAAAAGCCAATGCCCGGGATGGCAGGCCGGCAGGGCGCAAGGGCAGGTCGATCCCCTCCGGGGTCTCGATTTGGTAATGGGTATCCAAAGGAGCTGGCGGCATTGCGATCCCTGGCAGTGCAAAGTGGTTAGGAGACACGGATGCTAGCAGTGTCGACGCTGGAAGCAACCACTCAAGGTTTTGCTGGATATTTATACAGTAAAGGTATCGCTGGCCCCAGGCACCTTGCAGCGCCTAGACTTTGTCGGTCTTCAGCACAGGAATAGCCCGTGACCTCGATTTTCTGGTACGACTATGAAACCACCGGTATCAACCCGCGCAACGATCGCCCGCTCCAGGTAGCCGGTATTCGCACCGATCTCGAACTCAACGAGGTCGGTGCGCCGATCAATCTTTATTGTCAGCCCGGCGACGATATTCTGCCCCATCCGGCTGCGTGCGCGATCACCGGTATCACGCCAGGCGTCCTGGCACAGAAGGGCCTTGCCGAAGCCGACTTCATGACCCGGGTGCACGCCGAGTTGGCCGCGCCAGGCACCTGCGGCGCCGGTTACAACACGCTGCGGTTTGACGATGAAATGACGCGCTACAGCCTGTACCGCAATTTTTTCGACCCTTACGCGCGCGAGTGGCAGGGCGGTAACAGCCGTTGGGATTTGATCGACGTGATGCGCACTGCCTATGCGCTGCGGCCGGAGGGCATTATCTGGCCTGAGCAGGACGGGCGCGTGACGCTCAAGCTGGAGCGGCTGACCCACGCCAATGGTATCGACCATGGTCAGGCACACGATGCGTTATCTGATGTGCGTGCAACCATCGCCCTGGCGCGATTGGTTCGGCAAAAGCAGCCCAGGCTGTACGAGTGGTTATTTCAACTGCGCAGCAAGCAGCGAGTTATGGATGAGGTGCGGTTGTTGCAACCAATGGTGCATATCTCCGGGCGTTTTTCCGCCGAGCGCCATTACCTGGGCGTGGTCTTGCCCCTGGCCTGGCACCCGCGCAACCGCAATGCGTTGATCGTCTGCGACCTTGGGCTCGACCCACAGGGGTTGCTGGACCTGGATGCACAGACCTTGCGCGAGCGCCTCTATACACGCCGTGATGAGTTGGCGGACGGTGAACTGCCAGTGCCCCTCAAGTTGTTGCATATCAACCGCTGCCCGGTGGTAGCACCGTTGAAGGTGTTGCGTGCGCAAGACCGCGAGCGTCTGCAATTGGATATGAGCACCTATCAGGCGCGGGCGCTGCGGCTAACTGACGCACAGGAAGTTTGGCGCGACAAGTTGGCGGCCATTTACGCCGAGGAAGACTTTGCCTCGAATGCAGACCCGGAGCAGCAGCTCTACGATGGTTTTATTGGCGATCGGGATCGCCGGTTATGTGAACAAGTTCGCATGGCAGAGCCCGCCCAATTAGCACATCAATCGTGGCCGTTCGATGATCATCGTTTGCCGGAATTATTATTTCGCTATCGCGCACGTAACTTCCCTGAAACCTTGAATACAGAGGAGCAACAACGCTGGAGACTTTTCTGTCGGCAACGTTTGTCAGATCCGCAGTGGGGAGCACCGAATACCCTGATGGCATTTAAGCAGGCGCGCGAGGAGTTGGCGCTTAGTGCCACCTCATTTCAGTGCCAGGTGCTGGATCAATGGCAGGACTATGCCGATTCTTTAGCAGCCCGCCTGAGCCTGTAGGCCGGTAATTGCTGAGTATTCAGACAATAAAAAACGCCAGCAAGCTGGCGTTTTTAATGTGTAGCGTATCGGGTGAACGTCCGACCAGGCTTAGCCCAGCAGAGTCGCCCAACCTTCAACTACGTCGCCGCCCCACTTGGCTTTCCACTCTTTCAGAGTTTTGTGGTTGCCACCTTTGGTTTCAATCACTTCGCCGTTGTGCGGGTTTTTGTATTGCTTGACTTTGCGAGCACGCTTGGTGCCGGTAGTTTTTACAGCGCCGCGCGGCGCTTTAACTTTCGACTCTGGATCCAGCAGCGCGATGATGTCACGCAGGGATTTGGAGTATTCACCCATCAGGGTGCGCAGTTTGCCTTCGAATTCCAGCTCGGTTTGCAGCTTGTCGTCTTGGGACAGGTTCTTCAAACGGGCTTGCAGCTCTTTGATTGCTTCTTCGGTGGCGCGGTATTCGTTGATCAGGGACATGTGGACTACCTTATGTAGAACGCTGATTGACAGGGTGAGTGGCCTAATAATAGTCAGGCAATTTCACCAAGTAAACATTTAAGAAGATATTTATGTGAAGCAGATTGAATGTTTGTGGCAAAGCGATGCAAAAGTGTTAATTGGCAGCCGTTACGCCGAAAGATAAATACCTTAATTTTTCGCTAACTGTCTGGGCGTACCGTTGTACGGTCATATAGCGATGGTAAAGCCTTACGCTATTAAGGGCTGTTGCCACCAGGCGGCTGCAGAATAAGGCGCAAGGAATACTGCAGTTTTTCTGCGCAATCGCTAGAATAGCGGCCTTTGCGAAGTTCTGGAGTTTCCCCCTAATGCGCACTTTTCGGCTGGTGATTGCTTGCCCGGACCGGGTTGGCATCGTTGCCAAGGTCAGTAACTTTCTGGCTTCCCACAATGGTTGGATCACCGAGGCGAGCCATCACTCGGACGATCTCAGCGGTTGGTTTTTCATGCGTCACGAAATTCGTGCCGATACGCTGCCCTTTGGCCTGGAAGCTTTCCGCGAGGCGTTTGCGCCCATCGCTGAAGAGTTTTCGATGACCTGGCACATCACCGACACGGAACAGAAAAAACGCGTGGTGCTGATGGCCAGCCGCGAATCCCACTGCCTGGCAGATCTACTGCACCGTTGGCACAGCGACGAGCTGGACTGCGAGATCGCCTGCGTGATCTCCAACCATGACGACCTGCGCAGCATGGTCGAGTGGCATGGCATCCCGTATTACCACGTACCGGTCAACCCGCAAGACAAGGAGCCGGCATTCGCCGAGGTGTCGCGCCTGGTCAAGCAGCACGAAGCGGATGTGGTGGTGCTGGCGCGCTATATGCAGATCCTGCCACCTGAACTGTGCCGCGAATACGCCGGCAAGGTGATCAATATCCATCACAGTTTCTTGCCATCGTTTGTTGGGGCCAAGCCGTATCACCAGGCTTCCCTGCGCGGCGTGAAATTGATTGGCGCGACGTGCCACTACGTCACCGAAGAGCTGGACGCCGGCCCGATCATCGAACAGGACGTGGTGCGTGTCAGCCACAGTGACAGCATCGAAGACATGGTGCGGTTTGGCCGGGACGTCGAGAAGATGGTGCTGGCCCGTGGCCTGCGTTACCACCTGGAAGATCGGGTATTGGTACACGGCAACAAGACCGTGGTGTTCTGATCGTTCGGGTTTGGTTGAATAAGCAGGGGCCTGGGAGTAAAACTCCTCAGGCCCTTTTTTATTCCTGCTATCAAGGAGGCCTCTATGACCGATCCACTCGATAAAGCCACCTCCAGGGCGCCCGCTACGGTGGGCGAGGGTTGTCTGAGTCGCTACGACCCGCAGGCACTGGGCGCCGAGGATGGTACTGAGTTTCCCGATGCGGCCCGTTTGTGGGAACAGCTGCAGGCGCAGGACGAGCCGCCTGTCGACCCTGTAAAAGACGCTTGAACAGCGGTTTGCCGACCAGCAGCACAAAGACTGGGGCGCCGGCCAGCAGATAGAAGTAATAGGTGACCGCCCGCCAGATCAGGATTGCCGCTGCCGCAGTGGACTTGCCGACCATGGGGGCCAGTAAGGCCGCTGATGTCAGCTCTGCTGCTCCCGCCCCGCCCGGCAACAGACTGAACTGCCCCGCCGTCAGGGACAGCATCTGGATCAGGAAGCTCAAGGCCCACTGCACATCCCCGCCCAAACCGCGCAGCGCCAGGTACAACACGCTGTAGCGCAACAACCAATGCAGGCTGGTCAGCGCGAACACTCCGAGCAACAAGGGCCAGGGTAATTTCAGTGTGGCAGTGAACGCCGCGAGAAAACGCAGCAACCTGCGAGCCCAGCGCCGACGGGTGGGGGCCCTTACCCTAATGGCCTTGAGCATCGCGCCGGCCAGGCGAATCAGCCGACGATGAAAACGCACCACCGCCAGGCCACTGATGATCCCGCCGATCATCGATATGACACTGAGCCCCAGCAACCATTCCAGGCGCGGGTTGAGGCTATGGAACAGCGCATACAAAACGATTCCCGCCAAGGCGCACAGAAAAAACAGCAAATCGCTCAACTGGTCCATGGCGAATACCGCGCTCGCACGGGCAGGGCGTATGCCATTGCGCGCCAACAACGCCATCAGGGTCAGCGGTCCGCCGCTGCCGCCGGGCGTGGCGCACATGGCGAACTCGGTCGATATCACTGCCCCCAGGCTTTTGAGCCGTCCCAGTTGGCTGCCTTGCTCGCCCAGCAACAGGCGCAGACGCAGGCTGTTGATCAGCCAGCAGCCGATAATCATGGCAAACATCCCCACTAGTTGGGGCAAGGGAAACTGCCGCAGGCGCGCAACCGTTTCGCCGCCGCCCAGCCATACGGGTATCAACAGCGCGACCAAGAGGGCCAACAGCAGCCAGATCAGTCGGCTCATGACAGCGTCTTCAGCCAGGCGGCCTTGGTGTGGGGGCGACGACCCGCGTTGAGCAGGCGTTGCAGGGTTTGCAGCCAATAACGACGGGAAAACTCGTGGCGCATGTCCACCGGGTGCAATCCCAATCGGATCAGCGGGGCCTCGCGCCAGCGCTGTTCGCGCCGGTCGCTGAGCACTTTGGACAGCCCGCGGCGCCAGGCGCTGCGGGCGCTCCAGACCAGACCCGGGGCATCGATAGGAGTGAAGTCAGGCAGGCGATAAAGATGCTGCGGGTCGCTGGTGTAGCAAAGCGGTAACTGGCGCAACGCCTGGCGGGTGCCTTCGCTCATCAACCAGGCCGGGGCGACAAAGCCGTGCAACGGCCAGTCATTGCGCTGGAATATTTCGATGCCGGCAGTAAGACGCCGTAACGCCTCGGCCTCGGACAACTGGTAAAACTCGCCTTCATGGGTGTAGATGCGCCGCATGAACCACTCTTTCAGCGAACGCGGCGCAGGTTGGTCGTCGCAGTGGTAATAGCCGTGCAAGGCCAATTCGTCGCCCTTGGCGATGCGGCTGTCGAGCAGCTGGCGAAAATCGCGGTGGGCTGCCAGGGCATCATGGTGATGGAAGTCCGGCACCACCAGCCAGGTGATGGGCACGTTGCCCAAGGCATCGACGGCCTCGACAAAGGGCCGGTAGTCGGCCCAGGTGCTCGGTGCCACGTCGTGCAGCACCAGCATCAGCGCAGGTTCAGCCATGGGCGAGCATCGGCTTGTGACTGCCCAGCACCGAGTGGTAATGCCCCAGCAGGCTGTCGACCACCGTGTCCCACGCGTAATGCTGCTCGACATGGCGCCGAGCCTGGGCGCCCAAACGCCGGCTGTCGGTGCTGAACAGTTCGCGCACCGAATCGGCCATCGCCTTGGGGTCGTTGGGGGCACACAGCAGGCCACAGCGCTCATCGACAATCTCGGTAAAGGCCCCGGCCGCGACGGCGACGACCGGGATGCCACTGGCCATGGCTTCCAGAATCACCAGGCCGAAGGTTTCCTGGTCGCCGCCATGCAACAAGGCGTCGGCGCTGGCCATCAGCCGGGCGACATGGTGAGCGGGGCGGAAACCATCTATCACAGTGACATTGTCCGGCACGCTGGCTGGCATACCGGAGCCCACCAGCAACAAGTGGTAGCCCTCGCCCAGGCGCTTCATGCAGTTGAGCAGTACCGGCAGGTTCTTCTCCTTGGAACCGCGTCCGGCGAAGATCAACAGCCGCGTATCCTCGCCAATCCCCAGTTCGGCGCGCAGGCCGGGGTCGCGCACATCCGGGGTGAAGGTGTGCAGGTCAACCCCCAGGGGTTGGACGAAGACGTTTTTTACCCCGAGTCCACTGAGTTTGTCGGCCATTACCTGGCTGGGGGCGAGCACCCGGTCAAAATTCCCATAGAGTTTGCTGACATAGGCTTCAACGTTGGGAGTAAACCAGGGACCCATGCGGTTGCTCACCAGCAGCGGCAGGTCGGAGTGGTAGAAGCCGATGACCGGCACATCCAACTGACGCCGGGCATCCAGCGCTGCCCAGGCAGTCAGGTATGGATCGCCGACTTCGATCAGATCGGGCTGTAAATCGTGCAGGACATTTCGCCAGGGCGCCAGGCGAAGGGGGAAGCGGTAACCCTTGCCAAAGGGCAGGGCAGGGGCCGGCACTTTGAAGACCCCGTCCTGTTCGCTCAAGTGCGCGCCGGGGATCAACAGGCTATGGCGAATCCCGGGCTTGAGCGCCAGACGTCGATGCTTGGCATCGAGGTAAGTGCGTACGCCACCGCTTGCCGGGGCGTAGAACATGGTTATGTCAGCGATATGCACGATGAACATCCCTCCGATCCATTGCTCTCCCTAGATGGACCTGAGGTAAGGATAGATGTTCGGTTTAGATTCGCAGGATGAAGGTGGCGGGAGCGGACAAATGCACTGTGTAGGAGCGAGCTTGCTCGCTCCTACAGGTGGATTAAGGTGGGGGACCTCAGATCCGGAAGCTACCCACCAATTGCTTCAGACGCGAGGCCTGTTGTTCCAGGTCCGAGCAGGCGCGCAGCGTCGATTGCAGGTTTTCCACCCCTTCCTGATTGAGGGTGTTGATCTCGGTGATGTCCATGTTGATCGACTCCACTACCGAGGTCTGTTCTTCAGTGGCGGTGGCGACCGACTGGTTCATGCCGTCGATCTCGCCAATGCGCTGGGTCACGCTGTTCAAGCGCTCACCGGCCAGGTTGGCGATTTCAACGCTGTCCAGGCTGTGACGCTGGCTTTCACTCATGGTACTGACCGAATCGCGCGCGCCCACTTGTAGCTCCTCGATCATCGTTTGCACCTGTTGCGCCGATTCCTGAGTGCGATGGGCCAGGTTGCGCACTTCATCGGCCACCACCGCAAAGCCACGCCCGGCTTCCCCGGCGCGCGCCGCTTCGATGGCGGCGTTGAGCGCCAGCAGGTTGGTTTGCTGGGAAATGCTGGTGATCACTTCCAGGATCTGGCCGATATTCACTGTTTTGTTGTTAAGTGCTTCGATATTGCTGCTGGAGGCGCTGATCATGCTCGATAACTGCGTCATTGCCTTGATATTGCGCTCAACCACTTGCTGGCCGTCTTCAGCCAAATGCCGGGCGTCGCTGGCCTGATTGGAGGCTTGCGCAGCGTTGCGCGCGATCTCTTGGGCGGCGGCACCCAGTTGGTTGATGGCGGCGGCGACGCTGTTGGTGCGGTTGGCCTGTTCGTCGGAGTTGACCATCGACGAATTGGAGGCGCTAACCACGCGCAGCGCCACTTCATTGACCTGCTCGGTGGCTGACGACACTTCGCGAATCGAGGTGTGGATGCGCTCGACGAAGCGGTTGAAGGCCGTACCCAGGGTGCCGAACTCATCGTTGTTCTGGATGATCAGGCGCCGTGTCAGGTCACCCTCGCCGTCGGCGATGTCCTGCATGGCCCGGGTCATCAGGTGCAGCGGTTGCAGCAGCACGCGGATCAACATGCCCAGCAAGGCGATGATGATCACCACCGCGATGATCGTGGCGATCACGGCTGATGTACGGAACTCACTGAGCATGGCGAACGATTTGGCTTTATCCACCGACACACCCAGGTACCAGTTCACCGATGGCAGGCCCTTGATCGGGGTGAAGGTCACGATGTTGGTTTTGCCGTTGGCTTGTACTTCGCTGAAGTCGCTGCTGATCTTCGGCGTGTCCTTTGGATACACGTCAGCCAGGGTCTTCATCACCAGGGTTTTGTCCGGGTGCACCAGCACCTTGCCGTCGGCACTGACCAGGAAGGCATAACCCATGCCGCCGAAATCCAGCGCGCCAATGTTATCCACCAGGGTTTGCAGGCTCAGGTCGCCGCCTACCACACCGATACTTTGGCCCCCCTTGGCGCTGGGGGTGGCCACGGAGATGATCAGTTGCCCGGTGGCCGCGTCTATATAAGGTTCGGTCAGGGTTGAGCCATTGCTGGCCTGGGCGCCCTTGTACCAGGGGCGAACACGCGGGTCGAAGCCGTCGGGCATCTTGGTGTCAGGGCGAATGGTGAAGGTGCCCTGGCTGTCACCCACGTAGGTCGCCATGAACGAAGACGTCAGCGCTTTCTGTTCCAGCAGGCTGGCAACCACGGACGGTTCAGGATTGATGGCAATGTTTTGCGCAGCGTTTTCCACCAGGGCGATACGCCCGGTGAGCCAGGTCTGGATATTGCTGGCGGTAACGTCGCCCATTTCGTGCAGGTAGTTATTGAGGTCGTCACGAATCGCATTGCGCTGCAGGTAGTCGTTGTAAAGGGTAAACAACGCGAAGGCGGCGATGACGATAAGGGAGGCTGCAAGCAGGATCTTGTGGCTGAAGCGCAGATTTTTATTCATGGCTTGTAGGGTCCGCTAAGGTCTTAATATCCGAGGCGCGTCCTATAGGGGAGGCGCAAAATGGCAGCGTTAAAAAAGGTGTGGTATTTCTGGTGATAGCTCCGTTGGTCCATATCGGAATTATCTGACCATTTTTTAGTCTTTGTCGGGCTTACATCCGTCTATATCGACCTCGCGGCACTAAAGATTAACCATAGGTGACGAAATGCCTGACTCCACACAACTGCTTATCGGTGCCGGCCTTGACGGCCAGCCCATCGCCCAGTCCATGCGCCTGGCCAACCGTCACGGGTTGATCGCCGGCGCCACCGGCACCGGCAAGACCGTCACCTTGCAGCGCCTGGCCGAAGCCTTCAGTGATGCGGGCGTGGCGGTGTTCGCCGCTGACATCAAGGGCGACCTCTGTGGCCTGGGCGCCGCCGCCAACCCTCAGGGCAAAGTGGCCGAGCGCATTGCCGGTATGCCGTTCCTGGATTACACGGCCCAGGCGTATCCGGTCACCCTGTGGGATATCCACGGGCAGTCCGGTCATCCGCTGCGCACCACCATCAGCGAAATGGGCCCGTTGTTGCTCGGCAGCTTGTTGGAGCTGACTGACAGCCAGCAATCGGCGCTCTATGCGACCTTCAAGGTGGCCGACCGCGAAGGTCTGTTGCTGCTGGACCTCAAGGATCTCAAGGCACTGCTCAATCACCTGCGCTATCACCCGGAGCTGCTGGGTGAAGACGCGGCGTTGATGACCACCGGTTCCAGCCAGGCGCTGTTGCGACGCCTGGCTGTGCTGGAGCAGCAGGGCGCCGAAGCCTTGTTTGGCGAGCCGGCCCTGCAACTTGAAGATATTCTGCAACCGGCCAGCGATGGCCGCGGGCGCATTCATCTGCTCGATGCCAGCCGGCTGGTGCATGAAGCGCCGAAGGTCTACGCGACCTTCCTGTTGTGGCTGCTGGCAGAGTTGTTCGAGCAATTGCCGGAGCGTGGCGATGCCGACAAACCGCTGCTGGCGCTGTTTTTCGACGAGGCGCATTTGCTGTTCGCGGATACGCCAAAAGCCTTGCAGGAACGTCTGGAGCAAGTCGTACGCTTGATCCGCTCCAAAGGCGTCGGCGTGTACTTTGTCACCCAATCGCCGGGCGACTTGCCGGATACGGTGCTGGCGCAACTGGGTTTGCGCATTCAGCATGGTTTGCGTGCGTTCACCGCCAAAGAGCAGAAATCCCTGCGGGCGGTGGCCGACGGTTTCCGGCCCAACCCGACCTTCGATACCTTGTCGGTGCTCACAGAGTTGGGGACGGGTGAGGCGTTGGTGGGAACCTTGCAGGAAAAGGGCACCCCGGAAGTCGTCCAGCGCGTACTGGTTGCTCCCCCGCAATCGCGGATCGGGCCGCTCAGCGCAGCAGAGCGTGCGGCGTTGGTCGCCAGTTCGCCGCTGTTGGGCCGCTATGACAAGCCGGTTGACCGGGAGTCGGCCTATGAAGTGCTGATGGCTCGCAAGGAACTTGGGCCCACCGAGGAAACCGCACCGACCGCCGAAGAACCGAGCTTTACCGACAAGGCCGGTGCATTCCTGGGGACTACTGCCGGCAAGGCGCTGAAGTCAGCCATGCAGCAGGCGGCCAATCAAATGGGGCGCCAGTTGGTACGTGGCCTGTTGGGCTCGTTGCTGGGCGGCAGCAAACGCAAGTAGTGTTCAGGCTTTGGGCCGGGCATGAGCGGCCAGCCGTTCCAGGGCTGCGCGCAAGCCTGGGTCGCTGATCCCTTCGGCGGTTGCCTGGAGGGTTTCGGCCGCATTTTCCGACAGGTCCATTGTATGCCCCACTGCGCCTTGCGGCACGGTGGGCGGCTGTACCTTGAACTGAATGCGCGTCAAACCGGCGAACTCGTCAAAGACCATCAACTGGCGCTGCAAGCGTTTTTGCTGATAGCGCAAGCGTGTGGCCCAATGGCCATCAGTGACAATTAATAGCAGATTGCCTTCTCGCCAGGACGCCACATGACAATGCTCACGTGCGGCCGGTTGCAACTGGCTTTCAAGCAGGCGCTGCAAACGGCCCAAGCGTTGCGCATGGCCAAAGATGGCTTTCAACGGCTTGGCTTCGCGAAGCAACACGCCGGGAGCGCGGGCTGTAAGAGGGCGAAATGCCATGTTTAGACACCTTAGGTAACAGAGCGGTTATCTTACCAGAAAGCGCCGGTATGCCCCGCAGCCATGCCTTGGCTGGGCTTTACCCATGAAATCAATAAGTAACTTCTGCGCTCTATGGGTTGAAGTTCGCGCAAAAGCCCTTATTTTAAACAAGCCCTCTCATAGCGCCGCGCCTGCATCGGGAAACAACGTTACTTTCCTCACCCACGATTCCGGGTAGAATGCGCGTTCGCAATGCGGCCGTGAGGGCTGCTCGGGCCACTCACGGTGCGCCCTCCATCCCTATGTGTGGAAGAACCTGCCGATATGTTTGCGCCTTTGTTAAAGAAACTTTTTGGAAGCAAGAATGAGCGCGAAGTCAAACGCATGCTCAAGACGGTGCAGCTGGTCAATGCCTTCGAGGAGCAGATGGTTGCTCTGTCGGACGAGCAATTGCGCGCCAAGACCCAAGAGTTCAAGGCCCGCATAGCCAAAGGTGAAACCCTCGACAAGCTGCTGCCCGAAGCCTTCGCGGTCGCCCGCGAAGCCGGTAAGCGCGTTATGGGCATGCGCCACTTCGACGTCCAGTTGATCGGCGGCATGACCTTGCATGAAGGCATGATTGCCGAAATGCGTACCGGTGAAGGCAAGACCCTGGTGGCAACCCTGGGCGTTTACCTCAACGCACTGTCCGGCAAGGGCGTGCACGTTGTGACGGTGAACGACTACCTGGCCCGCCGGGACGCCAACTGGATGCGCCCGCTGTATGAATTCCTCGGCCTGACCGTCGGCGTGGTAACGCCGTTCCAGCCGCCGGAAGAGAAGCGCGCTGCCTACGCCGCCGATATCACCTACGGCACCAACAACGAATTCGGTTTCGACTACCTGCGCGACAACATGGCGTTCAGCATGGAAGAAAAATTCCAGCGTGAACTCAACTTTGCCGTGATCGACGAAGTCGACTCCATCCTCATCGACGAAGCCCGTACGCCGCTGATCATCTCCGGTCAGGCCGAAGACAGCTCGCGCCTGTACACCGAGATCAACAAGTTGATCCCGCGCCTGGAGCAGCACATCGAGGAAGTCGAAGGCGTGGTGACCAAAGAAGGTCACTTCACCATCGACGAGAAGACCCGCCAGGTCGAACTCAACGAAGCCGGTCACCAGTTCGTCGAAGAGATGCTGACCCAGATCGGCGAACTGGCCGAGGGTGAAAGCCTGTACTCGGCGCACAATCTGGGCCTGTTGACCCACGTGTATGCCGGCCTGCGCGCCCACAAGCTGTTCCATCGCAACGTCGAATACATCGTGCAGGACGGCCAGGTCGTGCTGGTTGACGAACACACCGGTCGTACCATGCCCGGTCGCCGTCTGTCCGAAGGCCTGCACCAGGCCATCGAAGCGAAGGAACACCTCAACATCCAGGCCGAAAGCCAGACGTTGGCGTCCACCACCTTCCAGAACTACTTCCGTCTGTACAACAAACTGTCCGGCATGACCGGTACGGCCGACACTGAAGCGTTCGAGTTCCACCAGATCTACAACCTGGCCGTGATGGTCATTCCGCCGAACAAACCGTTGGCGCGTAAAGACTACAACGACCTGGTGTTCCTGACTGCCGAAGAGAAATACGCGGCGATCATCAACGATATCAAGGACGGCATGGCCAAGGGCCGCCCGATCCTGGTGGGTACCGCCACTATCGAAACTTCCGAGCACGTGTCCAACCTGCTTAACAAGGAAGGCATCGAGCACAAGGTACTCAACGCCAAGTTCCACGAAAAGGAAGCCGAGATCATTGCCCAGGCCGGTCGCCCTGGCGCGCTGACCATCGCTACCAACATGGCCGGTCGTGGTACCGACATCCTGTTGGGCGGCAACTGGGAAGTGGAAGTGGCCTCGCTCGACAACCCGACCCCTGAGCAGATCGCCCAGATCAAGGCTGACTGGCAGAAGCGCCACCAGGCCGTGCTGGAATCCGGTGGCTTGCAGGTGATCGCCTCCGAGCGTCACGAATCGCGCCGTATCGACAATCAGCTGCGTGGCCGTGCCGGCCGTCAGGGGGACGCCGGTTCCAGCCGTTTCTACCTGTCGCTGGAAGACAGCCTGATGCGCATCTTCGCCTCTGATCGGGTGAAGAACTTCATGAAGGCCCTGGGCATGCAGTCCGGTGAAGCGATCGAGCACCGCATGGTGACCAACGCCATCGAGAAAGCCCAGCGCAAGGTCGAAGGCCGCAACTTCGACATTCGCAAGCAACTGCTCGAGTTCGATGACGTCAACAACGAACAGCGTAAAGTGATCTATCACATGCGTAACACGTTGCTGGCCGCCGACAATATTGGCGAGACCATCGCTGACTTCCGTCAGGACGTGCTCAACGCTACCGTCAGCGCCCATATCCCGCCACAGTCCCTGCCTGAACAGTGGGATGTTGCCGGCCTGGAAGCCGCGTTGAAGAGCGACTTCGGTGTCGACTTGCCGGTTCAGCAATGGCTGGACGAAGACGACCACCTGTACGAAGAAACCCTGCGCGAAAAACTGATGGCCGAACTGCTGGCCGCGTACAACGAGAAAGAAGAGCAGGCGAGTGCCGAAGCACTGCGCACCTTCGAGAAGCAAATCGTGCTGCGCGTGCTGGACGACCTGTGGAAAGACCACCTGTCGACCATGGACCACCTGCGTCACGGCATCCACCTGCGCGGTTACGCCCAGAAGAACCCGAAGCAGGAGTACAAGCGCGAGTCGTTCACGCTGTTCTCCGAGCTGCTGGATTCGATCAAGCGCGATTCGATTCGCGTGCTGTCCCACGTTCAGGTGCGTCGCGAAGACCCGATCGAGGAAGAGGCACGCCTGCGTCAGGAAGCCGAGGCGCTGGCTGCGCGCATGCAGTTCCAGCATGACGAGGCTCCGGGCCTGGAAGCGCCTGAAGCGTTGGGTGAAGAGGTCGACGTGGCCCTGGCTCAAAGCCCGGTTCGCAATGATCAGAAACTGGGCCGCAACGAGCTGTGCTTCTGCGGTTCGGGCAAGAAATACAAACACTGCCACGGCCAGATCGAATAAGATTTTCGCCTGACGCTGCAACACCCCCGCGCCGCGACCGGCACCAGCCGTCGCGGCGTTTTGCCATTAATTCCCACCGTCGATAGCGACGGCACAGACATCATCTATTTCAAGGAGCGCATACATGGCTGTTGGTCTTGGTCCTTTGCCCACATTGCACCCGGTCGCCGGTTTTGAACTCGGTATCGCTTCGGCCGGCATCAAGCGCCCGGGGCGCAAGGATGTGGTAGTGATGCGCTGTGCCGAAGGCTCGACCGTGGCAGGTGTATTCACCCTCAACGCTTTTTGCGCCGCGCCAGTGATCCTGGCCAAGCAGCGGGTGGCCGGGTCGATTCGCTACCTGCTGACCAATACCGGCAACGCCAACGCCGGCACCGGCGAGCCTGGCCTGGTGGCGGCTGCGCGCACCTGCGCCAAGCTGGCGCAACTGGCCGGCGTGGACGCCAGCCAAGTGCTGCCGTACTCCACCGGCGTGATCGGTGAGCCGCTGCCAGTGGAAAAAATCGAAGGCGCCCTTCAGGCTGCGCTGGATGACCTGTCTGTGGATAACTGGGCGGCTGCGGCCACCGGCATCATGACCACGGACACCTTGCCAAAAGGCGCGAGCCGCCAGTTCGTGCATGACGGCGTGACCGTCACCGTGACCGGTATCAGCAAGGGCGCAGGCATGATCCGTCCGAACATGGCCACCATGCTCGGTTATATCGCCACCGACGCCAAAGTCTCCCGCGATGTGCTGCAGCGCCTGATGCTCGATGGCGCCAACAAGTCGTTCAACCGCATCACCATCGACGGCGACACTTCCACCAACGACTGCTGCATGCTGATCGCCACTGGCCAGGCCAACTTGCCGGAAATCACGTCCACCGAAGGCCCGCTGTTCGCGGCGTTGAAGCAGGCCGTGTTTGAAGTGTGCATGGAGGTGGCCCAGGCCATCGTGCGCGACGGCGAGGGCGCGACCAAGTTCGTTACGGTTGAAGTCAATGGCGGCGGCAACCATCAGGAATGCCTGGATGTGGGTTACACCGTGGCTCACTCGCCGCTGATCAAGACCGCACTGTTTGCATCGGACCCTAACTGGGGGCGTATCCTGGCCGCCGTTGGCCGTGCCGGCGTGCCGGACCTGGACGTGAGCAAGATCGACGTGTTCTTGGGCGACGTATGCATCGCCAGCCGCGGTGCCCGTGCCGAAACCTACACCGAAGCCCAGGGCTCGGCGGTGATGCAGCAGGAAGAAATCACCATCCGCATCGAACTGGGCCGCGGCGAGTGCAGCGAAACCATCTGGACTACCGACCTGTCCCACGAGTACGTGAAGATCAACGCGGAATACCGTACCTGATACCAAGAGGAAACTGGTGGTGAAACGAGTGCATGTAGCAGCAGCGGTGATCCGCGGTGTCGACGGCAGGATCCTGTTGGCGCGCCGTGCCGATACACAGCATCAAGGCGGCCTCTGGGAATTTCCCGGCGGCAAGGTGGAGGCCGATGAGTCGGTCGCCACGGCCTTGTCCCGTGAATTGCAGGAAGAACTGGGTATCCAGGTCACCACGGCGCGGCCGCTGATCAAGGTGCAGCACGACTACCCGGACAAGCAGGTATTGCTGGATGTCTGGGAAGTCTCGGCTTTTACCGGCGAGCCTCATGGGGCCGAAGGGCAGCCGTTGGAATGGGTGTCGCCGCGGGACTTGCTCAACTATGAGTTCCCGGCGGCGAATGCGCCGATTGTTGCTGCTGCGCGCCTGCCCGCCGAGTACCTGGTCACCCCCGGTGAGCTGGAAACCCCGATGTTGTTGCGTGGTATCCAGAAGGCCATCGCTGGTGGCATCAAGCTGGTTCAACTGCGTGCGCCCAACGGCTATGACCCCAAATACCGCGATCTGGCGGTGGATGCGGTTGGCTTGTGTGCCGGCAAGGCACAACTGATGCTTAAAGGGCCGTTCGAATGGCTGGGGGATTTCCCTGCCGCCGGCTGGCACATGACCTCGGCGCAACTGCGTAAGTATGCGAGCAAAGGCCGACCGCTGCCGAAGGATCGCTGGTTGGCGGCTTCTTGCCACAACGCCGAAGAGCTGGCACTGGCAGAGATGATGGACGTGGACTTTGTCACCCTGTCGCCGGTACAGCCGACCCAGACGCATCCGGATGCGCAGCCTTTAGGTTGGGAGCAGGCGGCGCAGTTGATCGCCGGGTTCAGTAAGCCGGTGTTTCTGCTGGGCGGGGTTGGGCCTGCGCAGCGGGAGCAGGCCTGGGAAGCCGGGGCGCAAGGCGTGGCTGGGATTCGGGCCTTCTGGCCGCAGGTTTGATGTTGCGCTGACGGGCCCTATCGGGAGCAAGCCCCCTCCCACACTTGAATGTATTCACAATTCAAAATGTGGGAGGGGGCTTGCTCCCGATGAGGTCTTGCCAGTCACCCGATAAATCTCAGTGTGGCTTGGCAGCCGCCTGCCACAACACTTCAGCAACACCTTGGCGCCGGGCAATCACCCTGGCCGCCACAAACAGCAAGTCCGACAACCGATTGATATACGCCAATCCCACCCCCTCCAGCGGCTCCAGCGCATTCAGGTGCTGACACCGCCGCTCCGCACTGCGCGCCAGGCTACGACACACATGGGCTTGGGCGATCAACGCCGAGCCGCCAGGCAGGATGAAGTTCTCCAGCGGCCCAACCTCCTCATTCCAGCGATCAATCGCCGCTTCCAGCCGATCCACTTCCGCCGCATTCAATGCCTTGTACACCGGCATCGCCAGCTCGCCGCCCAGGTCGAAAAGGCGATGTTGGCAAGGTGTGAGCACCTCAATCACATCCATTAGCGCCGGATGCTTGCCGCTTTGCTCTTCAAGGTTGGCCAGCAGCAAGCCCAACTGGCTGTTCAGCGTATCCACCTCGCCAATCGCCTCCACGCGTGGGTGGTCCTTGGGCACGCGGCGGCCGTCGCCGAGGCCGGTCTCGCCCTTGTCGCCGGTACGGGTGTAGATCTTCGACAGGCGAAAGCCCATGGTCAGTGCTCCAGTTGGGTAAGTTCAGTGGGGGGCAATTGGCTGCCGGCAAGCGGCAGGCGCAAGGTAAAGCACGTGCCCTGGCCCAGGGTGGAATGCACTTCCATCTGGCCCTTGTGGTTGTTGGTAATGATGAAATACGACACCGACAGCCCAAGCCCGGTGCCCTGGCCGATTTCCTTGGTGGTGAAGAACGGCTCGAACGTGCGTTTGCGCACGTTTTCGCTCATGCCGATGCCGTTGTCTTCCACCTGGATTTCTGCCCACGGCGGGTTGAGGCGGGTGCGCAGGATAATGCGCCCCGGTTCGCTGTCGTCTTCACGCAGGTGAATGGCCTGGGCGGCGTTCTTCAGCAAATTGAGCAGCACTTGTTCCAGCTCGTTGGCGGTGCCGGGCACGGGGCCCAGTTGCGGGTCGAACTGGCGGATGATCGCTTGGCCCTTGAAGTCGAAGCCGATGGTGAGGTCGAAATCGTTGCCGGCAATTTCCACGGCCTGGTCGATCAAGGCCGGCAAGTCGCAGGGGGCCATCTGGCGATTACTGCGCCGGCTGAAGCTGAGCATGTGGGTGACGATTTTCGCGGCGCGGGCGCCAGCTTGCTGGATGCCGTCGAGCAACTGCGGGACTTCGCGGCCTTGCAGGTAGCGATTGACCGTGTCCAGTTCAATCCCCACTTGTTCGGCGAGCTCCAGGTTCTTGGGCAGGTCGGGGGACAGGCGGCGGCGAATGTTCTGCACGTTATGCAGGATGGCGCCCAGAGGGTTGTTGATCTCATGGGCCATACCGGCCGCGAGGCCGCCGACCGAGAGCATCTTCTCAGATTGCACCATCATTTCTTCCAGGGACAGGCGCTGGGTGATGTCGTCGATCCGGATCACCACGCCGCGCCCGGCACCGCCCATCAATGGGTAGAACGTCAGGGCGTAATGCTTGGGCTCGTCGTCCTTGATCCAGGTGACCCGTTCTATCCGCTCCACCGAGTGTTGCTCCACCGTTGCCTTGATTTGTGGCAGGTACGGCTTGAGCGGCTGGAAGGCCAGAAAGATCGGCTGGTTCAGGGCTTCGTCCAGGCGCGTGCCGGAGAGAGCAGTGGCTTCCTGGTTCCACTGAGTGACGTAGAGCTGTTCATCCAGTGCGATCAGCGCCGAGGGCATCGAGTCGATGATGCTGTTGAGGTAGTTCTGGAAACCGGTGAGTTTTTTCTCGATCTTGCTGCGCACCTGAACTTCCAGTTCGAGCTTGCGGTTGGTATGCCGGGTTTCTTCGGCCAAACCCTGGGCCTGGTCGTAGGCGGCCTGGGAGTCGTCACGGGCGCGCTTGAGTTGCTGCTCGCGGGCTTCGATACGCGACAGCATGGTGTTGAAGGCTTCGGCCAGGCTGCCGATTTCATCATGGTTGCCAGGCCCTGCGCGCAGGGCGTAGTTCTCTTCGCGGGTGACCTGGCGCGAAAGCTCTTCCAGTTCATGGATGGGGCGGGTAATCAGGCGTTTGATCTGCCGGGCGATGACCAGCCACAGCAACACACTGAAGATCAGGATGCCCAGGCTCGCGGTCAGCGTGCCGGTATAGAAGGCCACCGGCAGCTCACTTGTGGCCACCAGCAACAAATGCCCGGAAGGCTGGTTGCCACGGGGCAGGGTGATGACCTGGTTGCTGCGAAACTCGGTAACACGCCACGCTTCAATATGCCGGTAGTGGTCCGGCAGGTGCAGGCGGTCGCCGTGTTGCATCTGCGCCAGGCGGTTGCCTTCGCCGTCATACAGGGCGGCGGCGCGCAACGGTGAATAGCTGGTCAGTTCGTTGAGCAGTGCCTCGGCCTTGGCCGGGGATTCAAGCGCCTGTGCGGCGAGCGACGGGTTGGACACCAGCCGACCGATGGCCTGCAGGGCCTGGGGGGCCATGCTTTCCTGGGAGATCCAGTAAGCAGCGCTGATAAACGTCAGGTTGGCCACCAGCAATACGGTGGTCAACAGTACTAGCAGGGCCGCCAGCAGTTTCTGCCCTACCGGTAGATTTTCAAGACGCTGGCGCAGTGGCATCAGGGTTTTCCCAGGTGATAGACAGGTAGGCAGGGTAGCGCGTGCCTCAGTCGCTGGCCAATCCGCGTGCGAGCAAATGCGTCACCAGGCGCGTGTGCACCTGTTGCAGATGCGGCACTGCCAACTGATGGCGGGCCGCGGCCTGGCAAGCGTAGCCCAGCAGGTAGCTGATCTCGGTACGTCGGGCGTTGGCGACGTCCTGGTACATGGAGGAATAGTTGGCGGCGGTGGCCTGGATTACTCGCTCGACTTCGCTGTGCAAGTCCTGTGCAGCCGCAGGCTGGCCGCAGCGCTCCAGCAGTTCGGCCAGCTCGGCGCAGAGCGTGGCGACCTCGCAGTGGTGGGCGCTTAAACCGCCGTTGCGGCAGTGGTACAGCACGGTCAGTGGGTTGATGGCGCAATTGAGCGCGAGCTTGCGCCACAGGCGCGTCAGGATATCAGTGGCCCATTCATGGGGAATGCCCGCCGCTTGCAGATCATCCAGCCACAGCGGTGGGGCGGGATGGCTCGCGTCACCCAGCCAAGTGTAGCCATGGCCGGCGAATACCACGCGCCAATCGCCATCGCGAAATGCACCTTCAGTGCTGGAGGCAAAGATGCAGCGCGCCGACGGCCATTGCGCAGCCACCGCGTCCTGGCTGCCGAGGCCGTTTTGCAGCAGGATCAATTCGGCGTCCGGTGCCAGTCGATGCTGCAACTGGGCGATGGCGCTTTGAGCGTCGTAGGCTTTGCATGCTACTAGCAGACGCCGAATCGGCTCTGGGCTGTCAGGCGTTTCGCCGATGACCGGATAAGTGTGTTCCACACCGCGTTCCACCAGGGTCAGCCCTTGGCCGGCGCGATAGCTGGCCAGGCGCGCCTGGTTACGAAGAATCAGCCTGACGGGCACGCCGGCGCGCGCCAGTCGCGTGGCCCAGAGGGTGCCCAGGCTGCCGGCGCCAAGAATATGCCAGGGGGTCGACATCAGTGTGTGCTCCATAAGGTCGCCAGCGGTGAACGGCGCGAAAGAACCGCTATAATGCCCCGGAATTTTAGCTCGGGCGCGCTCCATCTCTACTGAGCCCGCCCCTTATATTGGAGAAATCACATGCCTTCGTTCGACGTGGTATCTGAACTGGACAAACACGAAGTCACCAACGCCGTCGAGAACGCCGTCAAGGAACTGGACCGTCGCTATGACCTGAAAGGCAAGGGCAGCTTCGAATTCAAGGAAAAGGAACTGACCGTCAACCTGACCGCTGAAGCCGATTTCCAGCTGGAAGCGATGATCGAGATCCTCAAGCTGGCCCTGGTCAAGCGCAAGATCGACGTGCAGTGCCTTGAAGTCAAGGACGCCTACGCCTCCGGCAAGCTGATGAAGCAGGAAGCCGTGCTCAAGGAAGGCATCGACAAGGAGCTGGCGAAGAAGATCGTCGCGCATATCAAGGATGCCAAGCTGAAAGTCCAGGCCGCCATTCAGGGCGAGCAGGTGCGTGTCACCGGCAAGAAGCGCGATGATCTGCAAGAGGCTATTGCGGCCCTGCGTGCCAAGACTTTCGATATGCCGCTGCAGTTCAATAACTTCCGCGACTGATGGCACTTTGGGGAACCTGTGGGTGTTTTTGACGTCCCACGCCCCAGAATCAGTGCCTACAATTGAGCCCTTCGGGGCTCAATTGCGTTTTCAGGCAGTCAATAGAGCCCTATCGCCGCACCACAGGAGAAAGTAGATGGATTTGAACGCTGAAATGGATCACCTGATCAAGACCTCTCAGTCTTGGATCCCCATGATCATGGAATATGGCAGCCGGGTATTACTGGCAGTGATCACCCTGGCCATTGGCTGGTGGCTGATCAATGTCTTTACCCATCGTGTAGGCCGTTTGCTGGCCGTGCGCAACGCCGACCTGGCGCTGCAGCACTTCGTCACCAGCCTGGCGAACATTGCGCTGAAAGTCATGCTGATCGTCAGCGTGGCCTCGATGATCGGCGTGGCAACCACCTCGTTCGTCGCCGCCATCGGTGCGGCAACCCTGGCGATCGGCCTGGCATTGCAGGGCAGCCTGGCGAACTTCGCTGGTGGTGTGCTGATTCTGCTGTTTCGTCCGTTCCGCATCGGTGACTGGATCGAAGCGCAGGGCACCTCGGGTACCGTCGACAGCATCCAGATCTTCCACACGGTGATCCGTACCGGTGACAACAAGACAGTGATCGTGCCGAACGGCATCCTGTCCAATGGGATCATCACCAACACCAACCGCCAGCCGACCCGCAAAGTAGTGTTTGATGTGGGCGTGGACTATGAAGCCGACCTGCAAAAAGCCCGTGAGGTGTTGCTGGAGTTGGCCAAAGATCCACGCGTGCTGGCTGATCCTGCGCCTGTAGCGGTGGTCTCGACCCTGGGTGATAGCTCCATCACCGTTTCCCTGCGTTGCTGGACCAATACCCCGGATTATTGGGACGTGATGTTTATGTTTAATGAACTGGCACGTGACCGTTTGAAAGCGGCAGGGATTGATATTCCGTTTCCACAACGGGTTATTCGCGTGATGCAGGAAAGTGCGCCGAAATAACTTGGCGTACTGCTATCGAAGTTGGCCGAAAGGTCAGCTTTGACAAGCTAGTTACTTAGCTTGCTAGTTGTTTTCGGGATGAAATAAAACTGCAATAAAAAAGCCGCTCCCTGTTTAAACAGAGGAGCGGCTTTTTGTTTAAGGCCGAGGCCTCAAGTCATCGTTGTAATTAAACCGGCAATTACAAGATGTTCAGCGGGTACTGTGCGATCAGACGCAGTTCGTCCAGAGACGGCGATCCGTAGACGTTATCCGAGGAGCGATAAGTCGCTTGACGTAGACGTAGGCTCAGATCTTTGGCCGCACCGCTTTGGATCACATATTTAGCCTCGATATCGCGCTCCCACTCTTTGCCGTTGCTAGTGAGGTTGGTGTTGGCGCCGCTACCTGTTACGTAACGAGTCATGAAGCTCAGGCCAGGAATACCAAAGGTCGCCATGTTGATGTCGTAGCGAGCTTGAAACGACTTCTCGCCTTCAGCGTTGAAGTCGGAACGGGCGATGGAGTTGGCCAGGAAAACCGTGCCGCCGCCGTCTACGCCGTAGCCATACTGGCCGTCGCCGCTGACCTTTTGGGCTGCGAGGGTAAAGGTGTGAGCGCCAATGGTGTACGCACCTTGCAAGCTGAACGCACGGTTGTCGAGTTTGGTAGTACCGTCTTTATCAGCACGTACCAGGCCTGCGCCGTCGCTCTTGGTGTCGTAGATGTTGAAATCGACCGCCACGGACTGGTCATCGCTAAGCGCATGAGTCCAGTTCACGTTGGCGTAGAGCTTCTTCCAGTAGTCTTCGACCTTCGAGTAGTAGAGGCTGGTGGTGAACTCTGGAGTCCAGGCGTAAACGCCACCCACGAAATTGGCGTCTCGCAGGCCGCGGCTTGAGCCTGGCTCGGAGCTGGAGATACTGTCCCTGTAGGTTTGGTCCTGAGCAACAATCGACGTGAAGTGACCGGCTTCCAGTTTCAGGTCTTTGATTTCGTTGCTGGTGATGGAGATGCCTTGCGGCAGTTCCGGCAGCAAGCGGCTGTCATCCGAGGCAAAGACGGGGGCGGTAGTGTATTGATCGCCGACTTTCAGCACTGTGTTAGAAATGCGAAATTTTACTGCGGCGCCACCTTTAGAGTATTCATCCTGCGCGCGGCCATCGGAGCCGTTAGGGAACAGTCCAGTGTTCGCGCGGCCCTTGCCGCTGTCCAGTTTGATGCCCATCAAGCCGATGACATCGACACCGACACCGATGGTGCCTTGGGTGTAGCCCGAGCTGAATAGGCCGTGGAAACCTAGGCCGGTCTCTTCACGACGGCTCTGGCCGGAATCGTTGTTACGGAAGTCACGGCTGAAATAAAGGGTACGAGTCAGAATGCTGGCCGTACTGTCCTCAATAAAGCCCTTGGAATCGTCCTGGGCGGACGCCATTGCGAACTGCGAGGTGCCTGCTGAAACAGCCAGGGCGATCATGCTCCACTTCATCACGCGCATCGTGATTTGCTCCTTTGGTTTTAGGAAGAGTACTGCCGTCCCACCTGTATTTTTATCTGGGCGGCTCTTTCTTTTTGTGTCGGCGCAAAGTTATCTCACGCAGACCCTATTGACGATACTTACTCAACTATCCTTTCAGCTTCTTTACGAGGCTGTCGTAAATCGCTAGATCCATGTCGCAAATTCACAGCCAGAAATGTATCCAGGCTGACAACTTCAATGCTGTTTTTCAGACTTCTTTCAAAGTTTGAACACTTCCTTGATACACACTGAAACGCCGCTACTTTTATCGCGAAACACCTGCTTCCAGACGGGTGCCGTTGCCGACGATACGGGGGTGAATGCAACAAGCGTGCTCAAACGGGCGACCGAATGTCATTTTTTCGTGAAAAACGTGATGGGAATGTAAAAACCGCATAAGCACGGGCCTCTTACGCCGTTTGGTTTGGGCTTGACGTCCAGGGTGTTACCACTGTCGGGTGCCCCGCAAAACCTTCACTTGGGTAAAACGTTACCGGTTCACCCCCATCAGTGGGTAATTGGCGGATCCCTTTGACGCACGAATGGGTCATTTTGGTGCGTGCCCTAAAGGCCCGGTCTAGCGTAGATCAACTGTTTTTCTGCCTCCAAAAGGTGCATTTTTTACCCGCCTGCCTCAACAGTGCCAGGATTGGCCGTGAAGCCTCAGGCGTTCAAAGGTATGCTGGGCGCCTGTCCCGACCTGCCGAACGGAGTGCCCACGTGTTCGCCTTAGATCAACGCCTGCAACAAGATACCTTGGCCATTGGGGACTTCCCGCTCTGTCGCCTGCTGCTGTCCAATGACGCCAATTACCCCTGGTTCATTCTGGTGCCACGCATCGACGGTATCAGCGAAGTGTTTCAACTGGATGTCGCAGATCAACAAACCTTGTGGCAAGAAACGACGGCCCTGGCGCAACTGCTTAACGAGGGGCTGGCCGCTGACAAGATGAACATCGGTGCGCTGGGTAACGTCGTCAGCCAATTGCATGTGCATGTGATCGTGCGCAAACGCGATGACGCGGCCTGGCCGGCGCCGGTGTGGGGCAAGCATCCGGCCCGGCCCTATACCCAAGAGCAAGTGGCGGCGATTCGCGCTCGATTGCGTGCGCTGTTGCCTGCCGACTTCATCTTTACCCAGGACTGAATCATGGACCTGCAAGAGCGCGTTACCGACCTGGAAAGCCGCCTGGCCTTCCAGGACGACACCATCGAGACCCTCAACGACATCCTGGTCACACAGCAGCGGGCGGTTGAACGCCTGCAATTGCAAATGACGGCATTGCTCAAGCGCCAGGAAGAAATGGGCGGCCAGTTCGAGTCATCTGAAGAAGAAGCGCCGCCGCCGCACTATTGAAATGCACAGGCCATAAAAAACCGCGATCCAGCCAACGCCGGATCGCGGTTTTTTTTGCTGCGAAGGCTTGGGATCAGCGACGCGGCAGGGCAGCTATGACGTCTTCGGCTTGCAGGCCCTTGTCACGGTTCATCACCGAGAACTCCACGCGCTGGCCTTCGACCAGCACGCGATGGCCTTCGCCACGGATAGCCCGGAAGTGGACGAAGATATCGTCGCCCGAATCGCGGGAAATGAAGCCGAAGCCTTTGGAGGTGTTGAACCACTTGACGGTACCGGTATCCCGGTTGGTCATGTCGTAGTTTTGCGACGCGGCCGCCGGAGACGAACGGTAGAAGCTGATGGCCAGGTGAAGAACAATGGCAACCACAGCAATCACCAGGCTGAGCAGGATAGCCGGATGGCCACCCACTTCAGGCATAGGCGCCAAAAGGGTGAGGGTTTGAACAACAACAGTCAGCACCAGCAGCGCACTGACCAGGTTTTGCAGTTGATGACGCGTGCCTTTGTTCCAGTAAGGGATTACCGGTGCGAGCGTCAGGTTAAGAAGGCCGAACAAGGCCAGGTACAGAGCGTCATGTTGTTGCAGGTAGGGCAGGCTTTCAGGCTGCAGGCTCGGGATAAAGGACAGCAGCAAAGCTGCAACGCCCGTTAGCAGGTGGACGATTTTCAACATTTTGATTAACTCACGTTAAGACGGATCACAAGGAAGAGCTGACTGGCACGGTTCGCTTCTGAACAATGGGAGGCGTTGAGCACGTGCGCGGGTATCAGCCTATGTGAAGTGCCGCAGGAATAAACGGCAGCCACACGGCGTCTATTTAACAGCAAAGGCTGTGCCTACTCAAATCAAGCATTTCGGGGTGTTGCGACGGCAACGGCATTTGTGCAGCAAACGCTTGTCCTAGACAGGTGCAGGATTTTTTGGCGGGCGTTGCGAGACCGTTCCTACGGCTAAAAAGGCTTGCCAATTCGCGAGTTGCAAGCGATGCGGGGCGATTTGCCGCAGGTCGCCTGGGTGTGACGGGCTGCATGCGGCTCGCTCTCTTGCTAGAGTGGTCCTGCACCTGATCAATGAATACTCGTCAATTGAAGGGGAAAAACATGGCAATCGATATTGGTATCAGTGAAGAAGACCGTAAGTCCATCGTCGACGGACTTTCACGACTGCTGTCCGATACCTATGTTCTGTATCTGAAGACCCACAACTTCCATTGGAACGTCACAGGCCCCATGTTTCGTACGCTGCACTTGATGTTCGAGGAGCAGTACAACGAATTGGCGCTGGCGGTGGACTCCATTGCCGAGCGCATCCGTGCCCTGGGCTTCCCGGCGCCGGGCGCCTATTCAATCTACGCCCGCCTGTCTTCGATCAAGGAAGAGGAGGGTGTGCCGAGCGCCGAAGAGATGATCAAGCAACTGGTGGCCGGTCAGGAAGCGGTTACGCGTACCGCCCGAGGCATCTTCCCGCTGCTGGACAAGGTCAGCGATGAGCCGACGGCCGACCTGTTGACCCAGCGTATGCAGGTACACGAGAAAACCGCGTGGATGCTGCGTTCGCTGCTCGAAAACCAGTAACCGTCAAACCCGGGCGGCGCTGTTTCAGCGCTGCCTGCTTGTTTCCCTGCGCTTCCTGGCGTTGTCCTACGACTAACGACTCCCCGTCTTCTGGCTGCTGCACGCTGGGTGCTGTTTTATAGGCCCATCGTTCAATGGGAGAAGCCCATTGGCTGCTGTTTGGCAATGGAGTGTCGGGTGTATGTCACGTGGAATGGGTAAAGGAGTGATGGAAACCTGTGGTTTTCACAAGATAAAGGTCGACCCTTTTGCAAAAGGGTTCGATATGGGACTGGCCAAGCCGTTGTCGCGGTCGGTCAGGCTCAATGGGTTTTCGACCTGCCTGCGGCTTGAGCAGATCTACTGGAACATCCTGACGGAGATCGCCAGGATCAATGCCTGTTCGGTCAGTGCCTTGTTGTCCTATGTCGATCGGGAAGTGCATTTGCGTTACGGAGGCGTGAAGAACTTCAGTGGGCTGGTGAGGGTGGTGTGCGTGGTTCACGTGCTCAAGGGCCGGGTTGCTCCCGCCGCTGAGGGCACCTTCGCGTCGTAGCCCGGCGGCCCTGGGCCCGGCCTTCATCCTTGTGGGCCGGCCCCGGGGCAGAAAGCCGGCTGCGCTGTGTCGATTTACCAGATATAATCCCGCGCTTTGCTGCGCATGCCGGGGCTTTATGCACAGGGCAGGGCGTGGCGCTGTAACGATCTGATCGCCGAGACATCTCCATGCCCATGTACGACTATCAATGCGCTTCCTGTGGTCACCAGTTGGAAGCCATTCAGAAGATCAGCGCAGCGCCGCTGGTCGATTGCCCTGCCTGCCAGGCACCTGAGTTGAAGAAGATGTTGTCCATGCCGGGCTTCCGCCTGAGCGGCAGCGGCTGGTACGAGACTGATTTCAAGACCGGTGCCAAGAAGAACCTGGCCGGCGGCGACAAAGCAGACTGAGTTGAACTCTACGCGCAGGCTCCTGCATTATCCGTCCCCTGCTTTAATGTACGGTGACGAGGCGGGCCTGCCACCGAATTTCGAATTACGAGAAGTGAAACCACGACCATGATGCGCAGCCACTATTGCGGCCAACTGAACGAGACCCTGGAAGGTCAGGAAATCACCCTTTGCGGATGGGTTCACCGTCGCCGCGACCACGGCGGGGTGATCTTCCTCGATATCCGTGATCGCGATGGTCTGGCCCAGGTAGTGTTCGACCCGGACCGCGCCGAGAGCTTCGCCGCCGCCGACCGCGTGCGCAGCGAATACGTCGTCAAGATCACCGGCAAGGTACGCCTGCGTCCGGCCGGTGCCGTGAACAAGAACATGGCGTCCGGCGGCATTGAAGTGCTGGGCTATGAGCTGGAAGTGCTGAACGAGTCGGAAACCCCGCCGTTCCCACTCAACGAATACTCCGACGTTGGCGAAGAAACCCGCCTGCGCTACCGCTTCCTGGACCTGCGTCGTCCGGAAATGGCCGAGAAGCTGCGCCTGCGTTCGCGCATGACCACCAGCATTCGCCGTTTCCTGGATGAGAACGGCTTCCTTGATGTCGAGACGCCGATCCTCACCCGGGCTACCCCGGAAGGCGCACGTGACTACCTGGTGCCTAGCCGTACCCACGCCGGCAGCTTCTTCGCCTTGCCGCAATCGCCGCAGCTGTTCAAGCAACTGCTGATGGTGGCTGGCTTCGACCGTTACTACCAGATCGCCAAGTGCTTCCGTGACGAAGACCTGCGCGCTGACCGCCAGCCGGAATTCACCCAGATCGACATCGAGACCAGCTTCCTCGATGAAAAAGAGATCATGGGCCTGACCGAGCAGATGATCCGCAACCTGTTCAAGGAAGTGCTGGACCTGGAGTTCGGCGAATTCCCGCACATGACCTTCGAAGAAGCCATGCGCCGCTACGGTTCCGACAAGCCAGACCTGCGTAACCCGCTGGAACTGGTGGACGTGGCCGACCAGCTCAAGGATGTCGACTTCAAGGTGTTCAGCGGCCCGGCCAACGACCCTAAATGCCGCATTGCTGCCCTGCGCGTACCTGGCGGCGCGAGCATGCCGCGCAAGCAGATCGACGACTACACCAAGTTTGTCGGCATCTATGGTGCCAAGGGCCTGGCGTACATCAAGGTCAACGAGCGCGCCAACGGCGTTGACGGCCTGCAATCGCCGATCGTGAAAAACATCCCTGAAGCCAACCTGAACACGATCCTCGATCGTGTCGGTGCCGTTGACGGCGACATCGTGTTCTTCGGCGCCGACAAGGCCAAGATCGTCAGCGAAGCCCTGGGCGCGCTGCGTATCAAGCTCGGTCACGACCTGAACCTGCTGACCTGCGAATGGGCACCGATGTGGGTCGTCGACTTCCCGATGTTCGAAGAGAACGACGACGGCAGCTTCAGCGCGTTGCACCACCCGTTCACCGCGCCGAAGTGCTCCCCGCAGGAGTTGGAAGCCAACCCGGCAGGCGCACTGTCCCGTGCCTACGACATGGTGCTCAACGGTACTGAGCTGGGTGGCGGTTCGATCCGTATCCACCGCAAAGAGATGCAACAAGCGGTGTTCCGCCTGCTGGGCATCAACGAAGCGGAACAGGAAGAGAAGTTCGGCTTCCTGCTCGACGCCCTGAAATACGGCGCGCCACCGCACGGTGGTTTGGCGTTCGGCCTGGACCGTCTGGTGATGCTGATGACCGGCGCCCAGTCGATCCGTGAAGTGATCGCCTTCCCGAAAACCCAGAGCGCTGCGGACGTCATGACCCAGGCCCCGGGTGTGGTGGATGCCAAGGCGTTGCGCGAACTGCACATCCGTCTGCGCGAGACGCCGAAGGCTGAGTAAGGCTGCAGCGTGAAAGCGCGATAAGGTTGTACGCAGTCAAAAAGGCGCATCTTCGGATGCGCCTTTGCGTTTAAAAGAGGGAAATCCCGCCGGGGGCGGGATTGATAAGGTTTCTAGAGAATTTCGGAGTTGTGTTATGGCTGGCCATTCCAAGTGGGCGAACATCAAGCACCGCAAAGAGCGTCAGGATGCCAAGAAGGGCAAGATCTTCACCAAGTGGATTCGCGAACTGACCGTCGCAGCCCGTCAGGGCGGCGGTGACCCGGGCTCTAACCCGCGTCTGCGCCTGGCGCTGGACAAGGCGCTGGGTGCCAACATGAGCCGCGACATCATTGACCGCGCCGTGGCTCGTGGTGCCGGTGCGGCCGACACCGACGATATGGTCGAACTGACCTATGAAGGCTACGGCCCGGGCGGCGTGGCGGTGATGGTCGAGTGCATGACCGATAACCGCAACCGCACCGCCGCAGCCGTGCGCCACGCGTTCAGCAAATGCGGTGGCAACCTCGGCACGGATGGTTCGGTGGCCTACCTGTTCGAACGCAAAGGGCAGATCACCTTCGCTCCTGGCACCGATGAAGACGCGCTGATGGAAGCCGCGATGGAAGCGGACGCCGACGACGTGGTCACCAACGAAGACGGCTCTATCGATGTGTTTACCTCGTTCGCCAGCTTCTACGCCGTGCGTAATGCCCTGCAAGCTGCTGGTTTCAGCGGCACCGACGCGGAAATCGTGATGCTGCCGACCACCAGTGCCGAGCTGGACCTGGAGGGGGCGCAGAAGGTGTTGAAGATGCTGGATATGCTTGAAGACCTGGATGATGTGCAGAATGTGTATTCGAATGCCGACATCCCTGAGTCTGTGGCCGAACAGCTCACTTAAGAACGATGAATATCCCAATGTGGGAGGGGCTTGTGTGGGAGGGGGCTTGCTCCCGATGGCGGTGGGTCAGTCACAAATGTACTTACTGACACTCTCTCATCGGGAGCAAGCCCCCTCCCACATTAGAGTCTCTGTGTATCAAAAAATGTGTTTATCCAACCCGCAGGCGTTATGACTTTAATCCTAGGTATCGACCCCGGTTCGCGCATCACCGGTTTTGGCGTGGTGCAGCAGACCCCGCGTGGCTGCATCTATGTTGCCTCGGGCTGCATCCGCACCGGCGCAGGGGAATTGGCCGAGCGGCTGCAGATCGTCTATCGCGGCGTACGTGAAGTCATCCAGACCTACGGCCCGGTCACCATGGGCATCGAAAAGGTCTTCATGGCCAAGAACGCCGATTCGGCTCTCAAGCTCGGCCAGGCCCGTGGCGCTGCCATCGTGGCGGGTGCCGAGGAGGGCATGGAGATCGCTGAATACACCGCGACCCAGGTCAAACAGGCCGTGGTCGGCACCGGTGCAGCCAACAAGGAGCAGGTGCAGATGATGGTCATGCACATGCTCAAGCTCACTTCAAAACCGCAGATCGACGCCTCCGACGCCCTGGCCATCGCCATTTGCCATGCACACACCCGCTCCAGCCTGTTGCCTCACGGCTTGGGCACCGCACGTAGTCGTGGCGGGCGGCTGCGTCTCTGATAGCATCAGCGCAATCGTTATTTACGGTCAGGCCCTGACCTGACCCTCAAGCCTTAAGGATCTGAACCGTGATTGGACGCTTGCGCGGCACCCTGGCTGAGAAACAGCCGCCGCACCTGATTCTGGATGTGAATGGATTGGGTTATGAGCTGGAAGTGCCCATGACCACCTTGTATCGCCTGCCGTCGGTCGGCGAGCCGATAACCTTGCACACGCATTTAGTGGTGCGTGAAGACGCGCAACTGCTCTATGGTTTCATCGGCAAGCGCGACCGCGATTTCTTTCGCGAGCTGATTCGTCTCAATGGTGTAGGGCCAAAATTGGCCCTGGCCTTGATGTCGAGCCTGGAAGTGGATGAATTGGTGCGTGCTGTATCGGCCCAAGACACCTCGGCATTGACCAAGGTGCCGGGGGTGGGCAAGAAGACCGCCGAGCGCTTGTTGGTCGAGCTCAAGGACCGCTTCAAAGCCTGGGAGGTGGTGCCGAGCATGTTCGCCCTGGTACCGAACCAGCCGGATATGCCGGCCGCCCAGGTCGCCAGTGCCGAGAGCGATGCCGTCAATGCGCTGATCTCCCTGGGCTACAAGCCCCAGGAAGCCAGCAAGGCCGTATCGGCCATCAAGGACAAGAACCTGAGCGCTGAAGACATGATTCGCCGTGCCCTGAAGGGAATGATTTAAGTGATTGAAGCCGATCGTCTGATCGCGGCCACCGGCCCGCGTGACCGTGAAGAAGTCCAGGACCGGGCCATCCGCCCCCTGAGCCTGGCCGAATACATCGGCCAGCCCACCGTGCGCGAGCAGATGGAGCTGTTTATCCAGGCCGCACGCGGGCGCAGTGAGTCCCTGGACCACACCCTGATCTTCGGCCCGCCGGGTTTGGGCAAGACTACCCTGGCCAATATCATCGCCCAGGAAATGGGCGTGTCGATCAAGTCCACCTCCGGCCCGGTGCTGGAGCGTCCTGGAGACCTGGCGGCACTGCTGACCAATCTTGAACCCCATGACGTGCTGTTTATCGACGAAATCCATCGGTTATCACCGATTGTCGAAGAAGTGCTGTACCCGGCGATGGAAGACTTCCAGCTCGACATCATGATCGGCGAAGGCCCGGCAGCCCGTTCGATCAAGCTCGACCTGCCACCTTTCACCCTGGTGGGCGCGACCACGCGTGCGGGTATGCTGACCAACCCGTTGCGAGACCGTTTCGGCATTGTTCAACGTCTGGAGTTCTATAGCACCGCTGATCTGGCGACCATCGTCAGCCGTTCGGCGAGCATCCTTGGCTTGCCCCTGGACCCGGAAGGCGCCTTTGAAATCGCCCGGCGCGCGCGCGGCACGCCACGTATCGCCAACCGTTTGCTGCGCCGCGTGCGCGATTTTGCCGAAGTGCGTGCCAAAGGGCACATCACCAAGGCGGTCGCGGACCTGGCCTTGAACCTGCTGGACGTGGACGAGCACGGCTTCGATCACCAGGATCGACGTCTACTCTTGACCATGATCGAGAAGTTCGACGGTGGCCCGGTCGGCGTGGACAGCCTGGCGGCGGCTATCAGTGAAGAGCGCCATACCATTGAGGATGTGCTGGAGCCGTACCTGATCCAGCAAGGCTATATCATGCGTACACCGAGGGGCCGGGTGGTGACGCGCCATGCCTATTTGCACTTTGGGCTAAACATTCCGTCACGATTGGGCGAGATGCCTGCGGTAGACGAATTCCTTGATGCAGTGGACGATTAAAAAGCTAACGCCGGACGATTTATCTGAGCTTTGTGCTGTCCCAGTGTCTGGCGTCGTCATTTGAGTCACTGCAAAAGCGTTCAGGAATGAAAAAACAGTTGTCCAGCCGGATTGGCAACCTGAGGAGTAAGCACTAGAGTATGCGCGCGCAAAACGGGGATCAGTCGTTCGCACATCGCTGTCGCGTTTATTACGAGGACACCGATGCCGGCGGCATCGTGTATTACGTCAACTACCTGAAATTCATGGAGCGGGCTCGAACCGAGCGGCTACGGGAGCTGGGCTTTGCCCAATCCACGCTGGCAGGGGAGGACCTGTTATTCGTCGTGCATTCCAGCGAGGCGCGTTATCACGCACCGGCGCGACTGGACGATGAATTGCTGGTCAGCGCTGAGGTCATCGAATTGAACCGTGCCAGCCTGCGATTCAAACAGCAGGTCAGGCGGGCAACGGATGCAACGCTGCTCTGTGAGGGGCAGTTCCTGGTGGCATGTGTACGCACCAACAGTTTGAAACCTCGGGCCATTCCCGAAACTCTACGCGCGGCCTTTGCCGCCGTGAGCGGCGCGGGTAAACAATCAAAGCAGGAGATTTAGCGTGGAACCTACCGTCGTCGACCATTCCTCCATGTGGAGCCTGGTCAGCAATGCCAGTGTCGTGGTTCAACTGGTCATGCTGACCCTGGTAGCCGCATCGGTTACCTCTTGGGTCATGATTTTTCAGCGCAGCAACATGCTGCGCGCCGGTCGACGTGCCCTGGAGAGCTTCGAAGAGCGCTTCTGGTCGGGTATCGACCTGTCCAAACTGTACCGCCAGGCCGGCAGCAACCCGGACCCGGATTCGGGCGTCGAGCAGATCTTCCGTGCCGGTTTCAAGGAATTCTCGCGCCTGCGCCAGCAGCCGGGTGTCGACCCTGAAGCGGTGATGGAAGGCGTGGCCCGTGCCATGCGCGTGGCCATCTCCCGCGAAGAAGAGAAACTCGAGCAGGGCCTGCCGTTCCTCGCCACCGTCGGTTCCGTCAGCCCGTACATCGGCCTGTTCGGTACCGTATGGGGGATCATGAACTCCTTCCGCGGCCTGGCCCAGGCCCAGCAAGCCACGCTGGCCACCGTGGCCCCGGGTATTGCCGAAGCCCTGATCGCCACCGCGATCGGCCTGTTTGCCGCTATCCCCGCAGTAATCGCCTACAACCGTTTTGCCGCAACCAGCGAAACCTTGATCGGCCGTTACTACACCTTCGCCGATGAATTCCAGGCGATCCTGCACCGTAAAGTGCACACCAGCGAAGAATAAGCAGGTAATTCCCAATGGCTTTAATCGCTCGAGCTCGCAAAAAGCGCAAGCCGGTCGCCGAGATGAACGTAGTGCCCTACATCGACGTGATGCTGGTGCTGCTGGTGATCTTCATGGTGACCGCGCCGATGCTCAACCAGGGCGTGAAGGTTGATCTGCCCAAGGTTTCCAGTGAAGCCTTGCCGCAGGACAACAACACGCAGGTCCTGACCATTTCGATCAAGGCTGACAAGACCTATTACTGGAACCTTGGCAGCGAAGTCGACACCCAGAAGCAGCAGGACAAGGCCCTGACTTTGCCGGCGATGACCGATGCGGTGACCAAGATCATTCGCTCCGGCAACGAAGGCGGCAAGCACACTCAGGTATTTATCCGCGGCGACAAATCGGTCGACTACGGCTCCGTCATGGGTGCCATGGGCGGGCTGCAGAAAGCCGGCGTCGGTAACGTTGGCTTGATTACCGAGGCGCCCTGATGCAGCAACAGCGAGAGCCGTCCGCCTCGGAAAGCTACTTCTGGCCTGGCGTGTGGGCGATAGCCCTGCACGTCCTGGTGTTCGGCATGCTGTTTGTCAGCTTTGCCATGACCCCGGACCTGCCGCCAGCCAAGCCGATCGTGCAGGCGACCCTGTATCAGCTGAAATCGAAAAGCCAGGCCACCACCCAGACCAATCAGAAGATTGCAGGTGAGGCCCAGAAGTCGGCTGCGCGCCAGACTGAAGTCGAGCAGATGGAACAGAAGAAGGTCGAGCAGGAAGCGGTGAAGGCTGCTGCGGAACAAAAGAAAGAAGAGGCGGCTCAAAAGGCCGAGGAATCGAAAAAGGCCGACGAAGCCAAGAAAGCCGACGAGGCGAAAAAGGCTGATGAAGCCAAGAAAGCCGAGAAAGCTGCCGAAGCCAAAAAGGCTGAAGAGAAACAATTGGCTGATATAGCCAAGAAGAAATCTGAAGAAGAAGCCAAGAAGGCTGCCGAGGAAGAGGCCAAGAAAAAGGCCGCTGAAGAAGCCAAGAAAAAGATAGTCGAAGACGCGAAGAAGAAAGCCGCCGAAGACGCCAAGAAAAAAGCTGAAGCAGACGAGGCGAAGAAGAAAGTCGCCGACGAAGCGAAGAAGAAAGCTGCCGCCGACGCCTCCAAGAAAAAGGCCCAGGAAGCAGCACGCAAATCCGCCGAAGAGAAAAAGGCCCAGGCCCTGGCAGATTTGCTTTCCGACACGCCGCAGCGTCAGCAAGCCCTGGCCGATGAACGTGGTGATGAAGTCGCGGGCAGTTTCGACGACCTGATTCGGGCGCGGGCAGCGGAAGGTTGGACGCGTCCACCTTCGGCACGCAAAGGCATGACAGTAGTGCTGCAGATCGGCATGTTGCCGGACGGTACGGTGACTTCGGTCAGCGTGGCCAAGTCCAGTGGTGACGGTACGTTCGACAGTTCAGCGGTTGCCGCGGTCAAGAATATTGGCCGGTTGACCGAGATGCAGGGAATGAAACCAAGTGACTTCGCTCCCTATCGTTCATTCAAGATGACATTCACACCTGAGGATCTAGCCTTGTGAGAAACCTTCTTCGAGGAATGCTTGTCGTTATTTGCTGTATGGCAGGGATAGCGGCGGCGGATGAAAAGAACATCCTGGTAACCAGCGGCAGCGATCGGGCTACTCCGATTGCAGTCGTACCCTTCGGTTGGCAGGGCGGCAGCGTGCTGCCGGACGACATGGCCCAGATCGTCAGCGACGACCTGCGTAACTCCGGTTACTACGCGCCGATTCCCAAAGGCAACATGATCAGCCAGCCCAACCAGGTCAGCGAAGTCGTGTTCCGTGACTGGAAAGCCGTGGGCGCGCAGTACGTGATGGTCGGCAACATCACGCCGGCCGGTGGTCGCCTGCAGATCCAGTACACGTTGTTCAACGTGGCCACCGAGCAGCAGGTCCTGACCGGCAGCGTATCGGGTACCGCCGAGCAACTGCGCGACATGGCCCACTACATCTCGGACCAGTCGTTTGAAAAGCTCACCGGTATCAAAGGAGCGTTCTCGACGCGCCTGCTGTATGTCACGGCTGAGCGTTTCTCGGTAGACAACACCCGCTACACCCTGCAACGTTCGGACTACGACGGCGCACGTGCAGTGACCTTGCTGCAGTCCCGCGAGCCAATCCTGTCGCCGCGCTTCGCGCCGGACGGCAAGCGTATTGCCTACGTATCGTTCGAACAGCGTCGCCCGCGCATCTTCGTGCAGCACATTGATACGGGTCGTCGCGAGCAGATCACCAACTTTGAAGGCCTCAACGGTGCGCCAGCCTGGTCGCCGGATGGTTCGCGCCTGGCTTTCGTGCTCTCCAAGGACGGCAACCCGGATATCTACGTGATGAACATGGCCTCGCGCCAACTGAGTCGCGTGACCAGCGGCCCGGGTATCAACACCGAACCGTTCTGGGGTAAGGATGGTTCGACCATCTACTTCACCTCCGACCGTGGCGGCAAGCCTCAGGTCTACAAGGCAAACGTGAACGGTGGTGGTGCTGAGCGTGTGACCTTTATCGGTAACTACAACGCCAACCCCAAGCTTTCGGCCGATGAAAAGACGTTGGTGATGATTCACCGTCAGGATGGTTTCACTAATTTCCGGGTTGCGGCCCAGGATTTGCAGCGCGGAACCGTTAAAATCCTTACAGATACCAACCTTGATGAGTCAGCCACTGTTGCGCCCAACGGCACCATGGTAATCTACGCCACCCGCCAGCAGGGCCGGGGAGTCTTGATGCTCGTGTCCATCAATGGACGCGTAAGGCTCCCACTTCCTACCGCACAAGGCGAAGTCAGAGAACCATCCTGGTCCCCTTACCTGAACTGACGCGGCGCTACAAAAAGAAGTACTTAACACACTGGGGTTCATTAGGAGTTTCACGATGGAAATGCTGAAGTTTGGTAAGTTTGCTGCTCTGGCTCTGGCTCTGTCCGTAGCCGTTGGTTGCTCCTCTAAAGGCGGCGACAATGCCGGTGAAGGCGCAGCTGTTGATCCAAACGCTGGTTACGGCGCTAACACTGGTGCGGTCGACGGCTCCCTGAGCGAAGAAGCTGCTCTGCGCGCTATCACCACTTTCTACTTCGAATACGACAGTTCGGACCTGAAGCCAGAAGCCATGCGCGCTCTGGACGTTCACGCCAAGGACCTGAAAGCTAACGGCGCTCGCGTTGTTCTGGAAGGTAACACTGACGCCCGTGGTACTCGTGAGTACAACATGGCACTGGGCGAGCGTCGTGCGAAAGCCGTTCAGCGCTACCTGGTACTGCAAGGTGTTGCTCCAGGCCAACTGGAACTGGTTTCCTACGGTAAAGAGCGTCCAGTTGCAACTGGCAACGACGAGCAGTCGTGGGCTCAGAACCGTCGCGTCGAACTGCGTAAGTAATTCGTCATGCGAACGTGCCGTCGTGCTCTGACTGTATTGGCTCTCAGCCTCGCACCGCTTGCGGTGTGGGCTGCGGTTCCTGTAACGGATAGCAACTCAGGCTATAACAATAGCGGGAGCAGTTATCCGCCAGCGGGTTATGGCACGAACGGCGCCTATGCGGGGGGAGCGGCTACGTCCGCTCCCTCGGCACAGGGCGAGCTGTTCAACCAACTGCAACGCATGCAGGATCAATTGTCGCAGCAACAAGGCGCCATTGAAGTGCTGCAGAACCAGGTGAACCAGCTCAAGCAAGAAGGCCTGGAGCGATACCAGGATCTTGATCGTCGTATTGGAGCCGGCGTTGCACCTGCCGCTACTCCTGATAATTCTGCTGCCGGTGGCGCGCCAAGCGCTGCTGCCG
>NZ_SPKL01000037.1:310327-431587 GCF_023127755.1 Pseudomonas sp. W2Aug9
CCGGTGGCGCTGCAGCTGGGGCCGCCGCGGCTGCCCCTGCCGCCAGCAGTGAACCGGGTGATCCGGCGAAGGAAAAGCTGTATTACGATGCAGCCTTCGACCTGATCAAGGCCAAGGATTTCGATAAGGCCAGCCAGGCCTTTACCGCATTCCTGCGCAAGTACCCCAACAGCCAGTACGCGGGCAATGCCCAGTACTGGTTGGGCGAGGTCAACCTGGCAAAGGGTGATTTGCAGGGGGCAGGCCAGGCTTTTGCCAAGGTCAGCCAGCTGTACCCCAAGCACGCCAAGGTGCCGGACTCGCTGTACAAGCTCGCTGACGTAGAGCGCCGCCTGGGTCATACCGACAAGGTCAAAGGCATTCTGCAACAGGTGGTTGCCCAGTATCCGGGTACCTCCGCCGCGCAGTTGGCCCAGCGCGATCTGCAACGCTTGTAAGCAATACCGCCCGTTTAGAAGAAACCCGCGCCTGGCGCGGGTTTTTTCGTTAGAATCCACGCCCTTTTATGAAACACGCTTCCTGGGGTTGGCGCGTTGGCGCAATCCCTTGAAGTGCCTGACGGAGGCGGACAGCCTGTTTAGCTGTTACGCCCGTGGCGAATATGCAAGACACATTACGTATTACCGAAGTCTTTTACTCGTTGCAGGGTGAAACGCGCACTGCTGGCCTGCCCACCGTATTTGTACGGCTCACCGGCTGCCCATTGCGCTGCCAATACTGCGACAGCGCCTACGCCTTCAGCGGCGGCACCGTGCGCACCCTCGACGACATCCTGGAACAGGTTGCCGGCTACCGGCCGCGCTACGTCTGCGTGACGGGCGGTGAGCCATTGGCGCAACCCAATGCCATCCCACTGCTCAAACGGCTGTGTGACGCCGGCTACGAGGTCTCACTGGAAACCAGCGGCGCCCTGGACATCTCTGCGGTCGACCCGCGTGTAAGCCGGGTGGTCGACCTCAAGACCCCCGACTCCAAGGAAGCCCACCGCAACCGCTACGAGAACATCGACTTGCTGACGGCCAACGATCAGGTCAAGTTCGTCATCTGTTCCCGCGACGATTATGACTGGGCGACTTCCAAGCTGATCCAGTATGGCCTGGAGCGTCGCGCGGGCGAGGTGCTGTTCTCGCCCAGCCATCACGACCTGAATGCCCGTGAGTTGGCGGACTGGGTAGTGGCAGACAACCTGCCGGTACGCCTGCAATTGCAGCTGCATAAGTACCTGTGGAACGACGAGCCGGGGCGCTGATACGGCTGCTGCGAGAGACGTTCTGCCCACCGAATTACCGTTCAAATGCGTTTTTTCTGATTTATTTCAAATAAGGTGTTGAATAATCCTTAGAAATCAGTATTATACGCGCCACCACACAGCGGGTCGTTAGCTCAGTTGGTAGAGCAGTTGGCTTTTAACCAATTGGTCGTAGGTTCGAATCCCACACGACCCACCATTTTTGGCGGTTTAGAAAATCCGGAAGGCCCACGCAAGTGAGGATTTCCGGGTTTTTTTTTGCCTGTAATTTGGCCTGGCCGAGTCGACCTTGGGTCAGCGGCTGCTCAGATTCCCGTTGTCGTCCAGACATTCCTTAAATCAATCAAATACTCATACGCGGACCGGTGTTGGCCGAATAGTCCGGTCGTTCGTGTGCGTGTTCAATGTGTATCAAATTTGATACCGCTGGTCGGAAAACAACCAGAAACTTCAAGCGAGATCTGTTCCTATTTGATTTTTTTCGTTAGCCATCAGTTGGTTGCGTGTTTTTTATGGCTTTTCCTAAAGCTTGGTCAGATTATTGGCGAGAAAGGTGGTCGATGTTAATTTGCCACCCTTCGTAAATTCGATGGATCGAACATGTCTGCCTCACTGCCACGGACTCGGTATTCACTGAGCATTGCCCTGCTTGCCTGCCTCGCTTCCCACTGCGTGATGGCGGCGACCCTGCCGGGTGATCAGGACCTGATCCGCGAGCGGCAAAACCGCCTGTTGGAAGATCAGCAGCGCCGTCTTGAGCAGCTCAAGGAACTGCCCGGCAAAGCGGCCAGGCCCGAAGCGCCGGCAGCCCCGGTGGACAGTCGTTGCTTCCCGATCCAGACCATTGAACTCCAGGGTGCCGACCACCTGCCTGCCGCTGAACGCGAGCGTCTACTCAAACCGTACGCCGGTCAGTGCCTGGGCGTTGCACAACTCAATGCCCTGCTCAAAGACATCACCAACTACTACATCGACAAAGGCCTGGTGACCAGCCGCGCCTACTTGCCGCAGCAGGATATGTCCAAAGGGCATCTGCAAGTCCTGGTGGTGGAAGGCAAGCTTGAAGGCCTGAAGGGCGCCGACAGCAGCAAGCTGTCGGACCGCGAACTGGCCATGGCCTTTCCCGGCAAAAGCGGCGAGATATTGAACCTGCGAGAAATCGAGCAGGCTGTCGATCAACTCAACCGTTTACCGTCCAATCAGGCACAGATGGAGCTGACGCCGGGCGAGGCCGTGGGCGGCAGCTCGGTAATGGTCAAAAACAACCCGCAAAAGCCATGGCGTGCCAGCCTGTCGCGTAACAACGATGGCCAGAAAAGCACCGGCGAACAACAGTGGGGTACCGGCTTTGAATGGGACAGCCCGCTGGGCCTGGCCGATCAACTGATTCTGCGCGGCGGCCACGACGCCGTCAGCGATCACCAGAAAACCTCCAAGAACGCGATGCTGTACTACAACGTGCCCTGGGGCTGGTGGAACTTCAGCTACAGCTACAACCAGAGCGACTACCGTTCGGTCGTCCAGGGCGATGGTTTCGACTTCAAGCAAACCGGGGACAGTGAAAACCATCAGTTGCGCGCTGAGCGGGTGATCCACCGTGATGCCGTGAGCAAAACCTCGCTCAACGTCGGCCTGTCCCACCTGCGTACCAACAATTACATCGAAGACAGCCGCTTGGCCGTCAGCAGCAATCGGCTCAGCGAGTTGCAGTGGGGCATCAACCACGGTCGGCGAGTTGGCAGTGCTTTTGTCAACATTGACCTCGGTATGCAGGACGGCATTGGTTTGCTTGATGCCCAGGCCCAACATGAGCGCGATCAGAACGGCAATCGACTGGCCAACTCCCGCTACCGCAAATACACCGCCACCGTCAGCTACCTGCAACCGTTCACGCTGTGGGGCGAGTCGTTCAGTTTCACCAGCCTGGCCACCGGCCAGCGCAGTGAAGACGTGCTGTTCAGCCCCCAGCGCATGAGCCTCGGCGGCTCGGCGTCGATACGTGGCTACAAGGACCAGCAACTGACCGGCGACAGTGGCGGCTACTGGCGCAATGACCTGCGCTGGAGCCGCCCGGTGACCCTCGGTTGGCTGCGCCCGGTGTTCGGTGAATACGGTGCCAGCGTGGGCTACGACCAGGGCGTGATCCGCAACGGTCGCTACAACGGCGAAGTGCACGGCCGCGTCTCAAGCAACTCGCTTGAGCTGTTCGCCCGCGGCCAACACGTCAGTACCAGCGTGACCTTTGCCCACTCGCTGGAACGACCGGCCGCGCTATTTGAGCGTGAAGCACCGATCTACTTCCGCATGGATTTCTTCCTGTAATTCAACGCCCAGTTGCAACGAGAATTTGAAATGGATGTTCGCCAATTTGCCTTCCTGGTTCGCCAGCCTTCTGCTGCCCTGAAAAGCCGTGACGCGTTCCTCGGCCTGCCCAAACGTGGCCTGGCGCTGATCCTGGCCAATGCGCTGTTCTGGCAACCGCTGCTGGCCCAGGCCGAAGGCATCGTGGTCAGCGCCCCCGGCACCACAGTGGGCGCGGCGGGCAATGGCGTGCCGGTAGTGAACATCGCCACCCCCAATGGCAGTGGCTTGTCCCACAACCAGTTCAAGGACTACAACGTCGGCACCAACGGCGTGATCCTCAACAACGCCACCGAACGCACTCAATCGACGCAACTGGGCGGCATCATCCTGGGCAACCCGAACCTGCAGGGCCGCGCTGCCAATATCATCCTCAACGAAGTCAACGGTGGCAGCCCGAGCCAATTGCGCGGCTACACCGAAGTGGCGGGCCAGTCGGCCAAGGTCATCGTCGCCAACCCCTACGGCATCACCTGCAGTGGCTGCGGCTTCATCAACACCCCCAACGTTACCCTGACCACCGGCAAACCCATCCTCGATAACGGCCGCCTGGACCGTTACCAAGTCGATGGCGGTGCCGTGACTATCGACGGCCAGGGCTTGAACGCCAGCAACGTCGACCGCTTCGAAATCATCACCCGCTCGGCCAAGATCAATGCGCAGATCAATGCGCGCAACTTGAGCGTGGTTGCTGGGCGCAATGATGTAAATGCGCAGACCTTGAACGCCACCACCCGCGCCGATGACGGCAGTGCCAAGCCGGAGCTGGCGATTGACTCGACGGCGTTGGGTGGGATGTATGCCGGGGCGATCAAGCTGGTGGGGACTGAAGCCGGTGTGGG
This sequence comes from Pseudomonas sp. W2Aug9, assembly GCF_023127755.1. Classification (NCBI taxonomy): domain Bacteria; kingdom Pseudomonadati; phylum Pseudomonadota; class Gammaproteobacteria; order Pseudomonadales; family Pseudomonadaceae; genus Pseudomonas; species Pseudomonas sp. W2Aug9. Next base: position 314,780 of record NZ_SPKL01000037.1, read on the forward strand.
CGTTAAGCTCGACGGTGCGTTGATGGCCAGTGGGGGGGATATTCAGCTCGATGCCAATGGACGCTTGAGCATGGCTAATGCCAAAGCCAGCGAAGCGGTGGTGGTCAAGGCCGGTCAATTAGACGCTGCTGGGGCTGTGTATGCCGGCACGCGAATCGATCTGCAAACCACAGCGGGCCTGAACAACCAGAAAAGCCTGGCGGCCCGCGACAGTATCACCGTTACCAGCGGTGGCACGGTGGTCAACAGCGGCATCATCGAAGCCGGTGTCAACGCTGATGAAAGCCGCAATGCCAATGGCGATGTCAGCCTGCACGCGGCGAACCTGAGCAATAGCGGCAGCGTGGTTGCCAGCCGAACCCTCACCGCGACAGCCAACCAAACCTTGAACAATCAAGGTGGCACATTGAGCGGTATAGACGCCGTGGTTAACGCCGGCCAACTCGACAACCGTGGCGGTCGTGTATTGGGGAAGGACTCGCTCAAGGTCACGGCCACCGGCCTGGATAACCGCACCAATGGTCTGCTGCACAGTGAAAACAGCACCGACGTTACGGTAACCGCTGCACTGGATAACCAGAGCGGTCGCGTGATCGGCCTCAAGAACCTGGCGCTCAACGCCGGCCAACTGACTAACGATAGCGGTCTGGTTGCCAGCCAGGCGCAGGCCCGTGTAACCGCCGGGCAGTTGAGTAACCAGGCGGGTGAAATCTCTGCCAGCCAGACCACCGTGATTGCCACGAACCTGGATAACCGTTCCGGCAAATTGTTGGGCAGCAACCTCAACGTGACCGCCAGCGGTGCCATCGATAACCGCCTGGGGATTTTCTCCGCCACCAGCCTGACGGTACAGGCGGCCAGCCTGGATAACCGCGACAAAGGTTCCATCGCCAGCCAGGGCGTGATGAACCTGACCGTCGCCGGGCTGCTGGACAATCGCAATGAAGGCAACCTCGTCAGCCAGGGGGCTCATCAAATAACCGCAGGGCAGTTGAACAACAGCCAGGGCGGCCTGGTGTCCAGCAAAACTACCCTGGCGTTGCACGGCGACAGCCTGATCAACCAGGGTGGCCTGGTCATTGCCGACGGCGCGCTGACCCTCACCGGCGGCGATCTGGATAACAGCCAAGCGGGCGTGATCAGCACCAAGGCCGTAGCGCACGTGCAACTGAATCAGTTGAACAACAGCAACGGTGGCAAGTTGGGCAGCGATGGTGCGCTGACCCTCAACGCCGACCGGCTCGAAAACAGCGCCGGTCGCATCAGCGCCAAGGGCGACTTGCAGGCAACGGTCGGTGTGCTCAATCAACAAGCGGGCGAACTCGTCAGCGACGGTGCGCTGAACCTGACCGGCACGTCCCTGGATAACCGCAACGGCGGCCTTATCGCTGCCACCCACGGCGTGGACCTGCGCAGCCAGACCATCCTTAACCAGCAAGGCGAGATATCCAGCCAGGCAAAGGTGCTGGTGGTCGCCGATCAACTGAACAACACCACCGGCAAGGTGATCGGCGACAGCGGCCTGACGCTCACGGTCCAACGTCTGCTCAACCAGAGCAAAGGCCTGCTGGCGGGGCGTGAGAGCCTTGTGTTGAACGGCGCCCAACTGGATAACAGCCAGGGTGGTCGTATCAGCAGCCAAAAAGACCTGAATATCACCCTGACCGGCGACCTGCTTAACCAAGGGCAGGGCACGCTGCTCAGCGAGGGCGCGTTAACCGTCAAGGCCGGTACGCTGGACAACAGCCAGGGCGGCATTTTGTCCGCAGCCAATGCGCTGTCGATCACCACTCAGGGCCAGTTGAACAACCAGGCAGGCAAACTACTCGCCGATGGCACCGCCACGCTGGTCAGCGCTGCGCTGAACAACAGCCAGGGCGGTGTGATCAGCGCCAAGCAGCAGGTTGATGTGCGCAGTGCCGGCCTGAATAACAGCCAGCGCGGCAGTATCAGCAGTGACGCTGGTATCACCCTCAACGCAGGGCAACTGGACAACAGCCAACAAGGGTCGATCTTCGCCAAGTCAACGGTCAAGGCAACCCTGAGTGGGCTGGACCAGCATGATCGTGGCGAGCTGATCAGCAATACCAGCATCGACCTGGACTTGAGTCATGGGCAACTGATCAACCGCGACCACGGCCTGATCGCGACACCGGGCCAACTGCTGCTGAACAACCTGGGCACCGTCGACAACAGTCAGGGCGGTGAAATCTCCAGCACCCAGTCATTCCTGTTGATGGCCGATGCGCTGAATAACCGCGGCGGCAAAGTCATCAGTGGCGACAGCCTGCAGGTACGTATCGCCAAGGCGCTGGATAACAGCGTGGAAGGTGTACTGTCCGCCAAGAGCGTTCTGCAAGTGGCAGCCGACAGCCTGGACAACCAGGCCCGTGGCGCGCTCGCCAGCCGTGGTGCGCTGGACCTGAAGGTCACCGGTGTGCTGGATAACCATAACCAGGGGCAGATATCCGCCGCTACGGTTTTGACTACCACCTCAGGCTCCTTGAACAACAGCGACAAGGGCAGCCTCTCGGCCGGTGTGCTACAGACGCTCAACACCGGCGCGTTGGACAATCACCAGGGCGGGCGTATCGTCAGCGACGGTAGCCAGACAGTCACTGCCGCCAATGTGGATAACCGCGCGGGTGTGATCGGCAGTCAACAGGCGCTGAACCTGACCACTGCCAACCTTGATAACACTGCCGGGTTGATCAACAGCCAGGCGGACTTGACCCTGACCGGGCAAACAGTCGACTCAAGCCTGGATGGCGAAATCTCAGCCAAGGGCGACTTGAAGCTCATCGTCCAACAGCTGATCCAGCGTCAGGGCCGCTTGATCGGCGAACGCGCCGTAACCCTCGACCTGCAAGGCGGCAATCTCGACAACAGCGCAGGCTTGATCAGCGCCAAAGGCCCGCTGACCTTCGCGCGCCTGGCCAACCTGACCAACCGCGAACAAGGCGAAATCTCCAGTCAGACGGCGTTCACCGTAGCTGCCAAACGCATCGATAACGGTGATCGTGGGGTCATCCTCAGCGCTGATCAATTGCGTCTTGAAGCGGATACAGTGGTCAACGCCAACAAGGGCTTGATCTCCGGCTGGAATGGCCTGGCGGTAGTGGGCGGCAGCCTGGACAACAGTGCCGAAGGTACGTTGTCGAGCAAGAGCGGCACCCTGCAAACCAGCCTCACCGGCGCGTTGGATAACCACGCAGCGGGCGCTCTGGTCAGCCAGGGCAAACAAACCCTCAGCGCGGCCAGCCTGAACAATGACCAAGGGATCATCTCCGGCCAGGCCGATGTTGACCTCACCGTTGCCGGTCGCCTGGACAACGGCAACAGCGGCTTGATTTCTGCCGGTCAACAGCTGGACTTCAACAACGCCCAGAGTGAAATCCTCAACCGTGGCGGCCAGATCAGCGCGGCCAATATCTCCCTGACCGGTCAAAGCCTGGACAACAGCGGCGGGCAACTGATCAGCCAGGGCACCCTGGAAGGCACCCTCAGTGGTGCGCTGATCAACGCCAACAACGCCCGTCTGGCCAGAGGAGCAGCCTTGTTGCTGAACGCCGCCAGCCTGGATAACCGTGGCGGCCAACTGGTCAGCCAGGATCGACTCGACCTGACCCTTGCCAACGGCGACCTGGATAACAGCGCCAAAGGCACGCTCGCCAGCCAGAAAGACCTGGTCATCAAGCTGTTGGCCGGTGACATCCACAACCAGCAAGACGGCTTGATTTACAGCCAAAAAGGCAAGCTGGATCTTGCCGCTCAAGCGCTCAACAACCAAAAGGGCACGCTGCAAAGCCAGACCGAAAACCGCTTGCGCCTCAGTGGCGCCCTGAACAACCAGGGCGGTCGGGTCGACAGCCTCAGTGGCAACCTGGACCTGGAAGCGGCCAGCGTAACCAACACCGCAGGCGGCATCCTCAACAGCAGCAAGGGCTGGATCAAGCTGGTCACCGGCCTGTTCGATAACGGCAGCGGCATCACCCAGGCGCAATCGCTGGATATCACAGCCAGGGACGGGTTGCTCAACCAGATGGGGCATCTGTCGGCGCTGGGCGGTGAAAACCGCATCGTCACCAGCACCTTGAATAACCAGGGCGGCGGTGTGTATGCCGACACCTTGCTCAAAGTCACGGCCGCGAACTTCGATAACCAGGGCACTGAGGTCGGTAATGGTGGCAAGGTCGGCGCCCGCGCAATTGATTTCGGCCTGACAGGCACGCTGAGCAACAGCTATGGCCTGATTGAAAGCGACGACACCCTGCGCCTCGCCGCGCAAACCATCAACAACGTCAGCGGCAACCTGCGCGCCATGGGCCGGGTTGGCACCACTGATATTCGTACCACGGGCCTGTTCGATAACCGCTTCGGCGCGCTGGAAAGCGCCAACGAAACCCTCAACCTGCAAACCGCCAGCCTGGACAACAACGGTGGGCGCGTCGTGCATACCGGCACTGGCACGTTTGACCTGACCTCCGACCAGGTCACCCGTGCCGGTGGCAGCTTCGTCACCAACGGCCAACTGGATATCAAGGCAGCAAGCTGGACCAACAGCAGTGTGATCCAGGCCGGACGACTGAACTTGGACATTGGCCAATTCACCCAGACCGCCAGCGGCCAATTGCTCGGCGCACAAAGCCTGACCGGCACCGGCGACACCTGGACCAACGACGGCCTGCTGGCCAGTGACGGCACCCTCAAGTTGACCCTCACCGGCGGCTATAGCGGTAACGGCCGGGTCAGTAGCCTGGGCGACATGACCCTCGCCGCCGCCAACATGGACCTGGGCGAGAGCGCACGGATTGCCGGTGGCGCAATTACCCAGGTCACGAGCACCAACGTCCTGACCAATCGTGGTCGCGTGACCTCGGTAGGCGACCTGACGGTCAACGCTGGCGCCCTGAAAAACTACGGCACCCTGGGCGGCTCCGAGAATGTCCGCCTTAACGCCACGCATCTGCTCAATGAAAAAGGCCTGTTGTTCAGCGGCAAGGACATGACCTTGCGCGTCAATGACTTCAGCAACCGTTTTGGTGATGTCTACAGCCTGGGTGGCCTCGACATCGCACGCGATGATGCCAATGGGCGCAGTGCACTGATTGAAAACGTCTCCGGTACCTTGGAAAGCGACGGCAACATGCGTTTGCTGGCGGATACCCTGAGCAACCGACGCGACCAGTTCACCACGGAGAAAAGCCTGGTTTCCGGGAGCATCGGTGTCTACGGCAACGATTACTGCAAAGGTAAAGGCTGCGAACTGAGTTTCAGCGGTGTCGAAACCTATGAGGACGTCATCAAAGGCAGCTCCGCCTCCGCGTTCATCAATACCGGTGGTGATCTCACGGTAGGCAGCCAGACGTTCGATAACCTCTACAGCTCGGTATCGGCCGCTAAAAACATCCTGATCAACACCGACGTGCTGAACAACACCGGCGCTGCCGGCGGTGAGCAGCGTAATTTCGGTTACGCCTACTACACGCGTAACCGGTCGGCTTACTCATTGCTGATGAGCGAAGTCGAACAGTTCAACCGTAGCAACGATCCCAGCTCAAGTGACTATAAGCCGGGTCAGTACACGTTCGACCAGTTCATTGAGAAGACGAGGTTCTCGGACACCTTCTTCACATCACCTATCGACTACACCGTGCCCACCTCTGGCAGCGTGATCGCCCAAGCGGTGATCCAGGCAGCCGGATCGGTCACCGTTAACGCAACCAAAGAAATCAACAACAGCGTCATCCGCCCGAACGCTACCAACATCGACACCCCGGCGGCCAACCGCAACACCAACTCCGACGTATTTGCCTCCACGGTAAAACCGGCGATCACCGCACAGCTACCGCCAGACCTGGCCCAACGCCAAGTCAACCCGGTGACCTTACCCGGCTTCAGTTTGCCGACCAGCCAGAACGGCCTGTTCCGTCTCAGCGGCCAGGCAGCGAAAGGCGGAGCAGCGAGTAAAGCGGACACCGCCACCGGGGACTTTAGCGTCAACGGGCGTGTCATCACCGCCGCTGACCGCGAGAAAACCCTCGACTACACCGCCGTGCAAGAACGCGGTTTCAACCTCGACGGCCAGCCCGTCAGCGGCGCAGTCAACGGCCAGGGCCCGTTGGTCCTGGACGGCCGCACACCCTCGATCACCCGCGTGCAAGGCCTGCCGGAAATCGCCCCGGTGGATAACAGCCACAAATACCTGATCGAAACCAACCCGGCGCTCACCGACCTCAAGCAGTTCATGAGCTCCGACTACCTGCTCGGCAAACTCGGCTACAACCCCGACGCCAGCTGGAAGCGCCTGGGCGACGGCCTGTACGAGCAACGCCTGATCCGCGAAGCCGTGGTGGCCCGCACCGGCCAGCGCTACATCAACGGCATCGCCAGCGATGACCAGCTGTTCCGCTACCTGATGGACAACGCCATCTCCTACAAGGACTCGCTCAACCTGCAACTGGGCGTATCCCTCACCGCCGAGCAAGTCGCGGCGCTGACCCACGACATCGTGTGGATGGAAGAAGCCGAGGTCAACGGCCAGAAAGTCCTGACCCCCGTGCTCTACCTGGCCCAGGCCAACAACCGCCTGGCCCCCAACGGCGCGCTGATCCAGGGCCAGGACGTGAGCCTGATCACCGGCGGCGACCTGCACAACAGCGGCACCCTGCGCGCCACCAACAACCTGAACATGGTCGCCGGCAACATCGACAACAGCGGCCTGATGCAAGCCGGCAACCGCCTGGAAATGCTCGCCACCGACTCGATCCGCAACAGCCGTGGCGGCATCATCAATGGCCGCGACATCAGCGCCACCGCCGTGACCGGCGACATCATCAATGAGCGCACCGTCACCACCTTCAAACAGGAAGGCCAGGGCTATCAACTGCGCAACGACGTGGCCAGCGAAGCCTCACGCTTCGAAGCCACCGACACGCTCAAGCTGAACGCCGGGCGCGATGTGCTCAACGTTGGCAGCAACCTCAAGGCCGGTGGCAACGCCAGCGTGAGCGCAGGGCGGGACGTGCTGATCGCCAGCCAGACCGAACAGGACGACTACGCCTACCAACGCCGCCGCATCAGCGGCACCGAGCAAACCATCCTGCAACACGCCTCCGGTGTGGACGTGGGCGGCAACCTCGCCATCGACGCCCGCCGCGACGTTGCAGTGGTCGCCAGCACCGTCAGCGCTGCCAAAGACCTTAGCGTCAAAGCCGGCGAAAACCTGACCCTGGCCGCCGCCGCCAACGAACAGCACGATTACTCCAAAGGCAAAAAAGGCGGTACCAAAACCACTACTCAACTGGACGACGTCACCCAACAAAGCGCCGAACTCAAAGCCGGCGGCGACCTGATCGCCATTGCTGGCACCGACCTCACGCTAGTCGCCAGCAAAATCAGCGCGGGCAATGAAGCCTATGTGCATGCGGATAACGAACTGCAAATGCTGGCGGCGCAGGACAGCCACTACTCGCTGTATGACATGAGCAAGAAGGGCAGTTGGGGCAGCAAGAAGACTCAGCGTGATGAAGTGACCGATGTGAAGAATGTCGGGAGCGAGATCAAGACTGGGGGGGATTTGACGCTGGAGAGTGGTGGGGATCAGAAGTATCAGGCGGCGAAGCTTGAGAGTGGTGGGGATATTGCGATTGTCAGTGGCGGGGCGGTGACGTTTGAGGCGGTGAAGGATCTGCATGACGAGAGCCACACCAAGAGCAAGAGTGACATGGTGTGGACGAGCTCCAAAGGCAAAGGCAACACCGACGAGACGCTACGTCAGACGCAGATGATTGCGCAAGGTAGCGTCGTGATTAAAGCGGTCGATGGTTTGAAGATTGATATCAAGCACATTGATCAGCACACCGTCAGCCAAACCATTGATGTGATGGTTAAGGCCGACCCGCAACTGGCTTGGTTGAAAGAAGCCGAGCAGCGCGGGGACGTGGATTGGCGCAAGGTCCAAGAAGTTCACGATAGCTTCAAGTACAACAACTCAAGCCTGGGTGGTGGCGCGGCGTTGGTCATCGCCATCATTGTCACTTACTTCACCTGGGGCGCTGGAGCGGGTCTTGTGGGAGCGGCGTCTACTACAACAACCGGTCTCGTTGCGAACTCGGTGGTTACTGCGGTCGCAGTCAAAGGCGCGACAAGTACCATCAACAACAAAGGGAACTTAGGCGATATTGCCAAGGATGTGACGTCGGGCGATAGCCTGAAAGGCTATGCAATCGCAGGGCTCAGTGGGGCGATAGCGAAGTTTGCCGGCGTCACCGGTGAATTCACTGCCGCAGACCTTGGGAGGCAATTGGCGGTCAACTCGGCGCTGAGAACTGTCACCAATGGCGGCAGTTTTACTAAGAATATCGGACAAGCAGCTATTGATCTGACTGCCAGCGTTCTCTCTGGAATGATTTATGAGCGTGTGGGGACCGAACTCGTTGGTTCCAACCTTTCCACTAAGGTGGCAGTGCATGCGATTGTCGGAGGATTAATCGCCGAAGCGGCAGGAGGAGATTTCGCTTCTGGTGCTATTGCTGCTGGCGCGAATAAAGCCCTGATACAAACGTTCGGTGAGAAGTTATTCCCTGGCGAGGCTCACGATCGCGTGTTGGCCATGACTTCCCAGCTAATCGGAATGACGGTTGCGGCAGGTGTGGGTGGGAGTGCAAAAGACCAGGAGGTAGCGGGGTGGGTAGCGCAGCAGGGCACAATTTATAACGAGCTGCAGCACAAGGAGGTTGAAGCGCTCATTGGTGAGGCTAAAACCTGTACTGCAACAGACAGTTGCAGGGACGTCATCAATAAATATGCTGATTTGAATGAGGCTAACGAAAAACGCCTGAATGCTATTTGTGAAAGCGATCCTGCTAAGTGCAAGGAAGCTTATGGCGACTGGGTGGCGAGCTATGACAAAACCCATGAGATGATTTCTCAAGTACGAGCCCACGGTGACCTACCTGATGAGGTGGAACGCATGCTGGGGGCAGTTGACTTGCTGAACGTCAACTCCCGATTGAAGGTGGTTGGTGTAGGCATTGTCGATGGTGCTTTGCAGGCAGCGAGTAACGCGGCTGGGGAAGCAGGCGTTGACATAGCCCCTGAGACGGTGGGTATGCTTTCCAAGTGGACAGCTATGCTGTTTGGAGTTAAAAAAGCGGGCGGTGCAAATGCAAAGCCACTGGTAACTAAAGGAAGCGATGTAACTCCAGAAATTATCCAGAAAGCACTGAGGGATGACAAAACTATTAGTGCGCAAGATGGTGTTTCTCTGCCAATGATTCAACGGTACGTTGATAGGCTCCTTAAAGGGGATGTTGCTCCACCAATTAAAATGGATGGCAATGTTATTGTGGATGGGAATCATAGATATATTGCAGCTAAAATACTTGGTAAGGAGCCTGAGATAGATCCTGGTGTGTTGACTAGCTACAAAGCTAGTAAGAAAAGGCCAACCGTTAATCTTGAGATTTCACCTTTAGATTGGGATAACAGATGATTACTGTAAGGTTTGAGACGGGTGACAATTTACAGCTTCCTATTGAAAGCTTTGTCGGAGCGGATCTTAAGGGGATAGATTTTCATCGTGCTATATTTGAGTATCTGGATTTTAGTCGGGCTGATTTTACAGGTGGTGATCTGAGGAATTCCGTTTTTTATTTTTCTGTGTTAGATCATGTGTGCATGGAAAATGTTTCAATGGTTAATGCAATATTGACAGGGTCTAGAATGAGGGGGAGTAATTTGTCTGGGGCGTTACTAATGTATTCTGATTTCTCTAATGTGGATTTAGGCTTGGCAAATTTAAAGGGCGCTAATGTAGATGGTTGCGACTTTCGAGGCGCTGATTTTTCCGGGGCGGATGTCAGTGTTGTTGGGTTGGAAGCGTGTAAGCTTCAGGGGGGGGTATATAATAATTTAACTAAGTGGCCAGAAGGCTTCAGTCCAGGAGTTTATGGGTTGTTAAGAAAGTAAAAGGAAATGTTTTTTTGTTTGAGGTTCTGGAAGTGAGAGCTAAAGAAGACTTGGAAAAAAAGGGGACAGATTTGAATGGCACTTACTTAACCTTCTTCGGATGCCCATTCTCGCGTACCTCGGCCCTTGCCAGCCTTCGTGCCTGCATCAGCATGGGGTAAGGCTTGGGTCTTCGTTTTACAGCGCGGGGCTCGATTCTACCGGGTCGATTTCCAACACGTTTTCGGGCAATCAATTTGAGCAGGCTCAACACGTCCTCGTCGTCTTCTCCCGCTCCGTAATGCCTCAGTGCAAGGCATAGCTGAAGGCTATGTTTGAAGCTCAGCTCTCGCGGTAAACAATCCTCCAATAGCGCCGATTGGGCCATGATCATCCGAATCAGATTATGCGCCAGCAGATACACCCATAACTCTTTGACGGCCATGGCAGGCGTCTTGCAGCTCAGCGTTTCAAGCCCCAGCGTTGTCTTGAGATTGCGCAGATCCAACTCAGCATGCCAACGGTCCTTGTACAGAGATTTCAGCCCAGCCTTGGGCGCTTGCTGTGGGCAGTTCAAGGTGGTCACCAGGATTTTTCCACCGGTTTTCAGTTCACGTACTGTCAGTGTTTGCGGTGCATCGTCGTAGTACGTCTGGCTCATCCAGGAGGGTCGTTGTGGGGGCTTTTTCAGCTCAACCAAATGATCTTCCGGACCCAACGATTGCCCAAGTTGAAAGTCGGTACTGCGCCGCCTGGCGCCGTATTGTTCGAACACACCATCGATCCCGCGACGTTGCAGTTCGCACAGCAAAAAGTACGTCGCGTAGTAGGCATCACCCAGCACAATGTCGCCTCGGTTCAGCGTGTCGAGCATCGTTCTGAGAAGTGTTTGTTCATCACCACCTTTGCCTCGAAAGCGTCCCAGCGAGGCGTCTAAAACGGAACCGCTGGCCAGGCAAATAATCCCAACCAAACGGCAGATGGGGAAACCCAGCCCGGGCTTCTGACCACGAGATTGCGGATAAGCCTCTTGGTTGGCGGCGGTGTCCGGCAGGGTCACCGTGGTGCCATCCACGAGGCGCACCGGGCGACCCATCCAGCGCCATGCCGCTGGCGCGTTGTGACTCATCGCAGATCCCGTGGAGCGCAACAATGTTGACACCATCTCTACCGGCAACCGCGCCCGTGCTTTGCAATAAGCGCCGGTGTGTACGCTGCTGGGCTTTAACCCATTGCAAGAGCGTTTGATTGAAAAGTCGTTCACGGCATTCTGGCAAGAGCGGTCTGCATTCATGGCCTGGGCTAGAAACATCGACAGTGTTTCGGTGGGCGGGAACAGCCGTTGACGATGCTTGGGCATCATTGACTCGACACGCTGAAGCAGCTCTGGATCGGCGAGCAGCTTGAAGAATGCATGGGCATTGCTGTTTTTTGCGTGCTGATGAGCGCGCTGCTGTTGATGCCTGACGATTTGACGTCTACGATTCACGCGGGCTGTCCTTGTTCGAGTGGTGTGTGTTCGCAACTATCACCGTAGACCAAGGACGGCCTTTTTTTCATTTTTTTGCAGCTGAATCAGCTAGTTAGCTGTTAAGTAAGTGCCATTCAAATCTGCCCCCTTTTTTCCTCTTCGTTAAGGGCGATTTAGTATTGGTGAGAGAGTGTTTTATTCGGAGGCGTTTAGCAGTTGTTGGAGCTCTCCGCTTGCATGCATGTCTATTATGATATCCCTCCCGCCAATAAACTCTCCCTTGACGTAGAGTTGCGGGATGGTAGGGTAGTTGGAATAATCCTTTATTCCTTGTCGTAGCTCGTCGTCTTCAAGAACGTCAACTGTGTGTATCTTGGTTGGATCTAAGCAGGTCTCCAACATTTGAATGGCTTTTGCACTGAAACCATCCATAGGGTACTGTGCGGAACCTTTCATAAACAGAACGATATTGTGGCTTTGTACAATATCATCGATTCTTGTGTGTATGTTCATTACGGAACCTGTTTGAAAGATTTATAAAGTTTCCGGTGTATCAATAGGGGGATATGTTGCACGTATTCATATAGAGATTTATAGTCGTGTTTTTACTTGGTGGATACTGTCAAGTATGACAGTTGCTTGGTATATTTTGTTATGGGTTTAGAGGTATTTAGAAGTTTTGAATATAAAAGGGAGTGACTGGCGGAAGTTAAATCTAAAGCCCTAGGTGGAGTTGCGGTGAGCGTCGCAGCTGAAATACGTATCTTTAGTTGTCAACATCCCTTCCTCGTAGAAAAAGGGGACAGATTTTTTTTCCATGTCTAGTCCTGAAATAGGTTCACCCTGCCAGACAAACCCCGCGCACTCGTCAAAAATATGCGCCAATGCATTTACATATTTGCGTATATGCATATTCGCGTCTAGGGTTACCTCGAGCCAGATCGCAACGCCCCCATCAAATATGGGCCACCTTGAACGTCGATAGCTCAGCAACACCGCTACACGTTTACCAGCAGGACGCTGGTTTTCACTCATGGAGGATTGAAAAATGTTATCCACTGAAACAACTCGACTCACCGGCGACACACCGCCCAATTGCCTGGTCGGTCATCTGATCGATCCGCAACTGGTCGAAGTCAAAGCGGCTGCTCAGCCCCAAGCAATGGCTGCCGCCAGTCTCAATTTCAGCATGCAGAGACAAACCCAGAGCAATTGGTGCTGGGCGGCGCTCTCTGCCTCGGTCGGCAACTACTACGGCACCGGGTCCTGGACCCAGTGCGGTGTAGCCAGCAGCGAGCTTGACCGCAACTGCTGCAATCAACCTGGACCGTGCAACGTCTACGGCTATCTGGATTCCGCCTTACGAACCACGCGCAGCTACAACGGCGTGAATCAAGGCTCGTTGCAAATGTCGGCCATCCAGAGCCAGATCAACAGGGGCCGCCCCATCGGTTTGCGTTGTGCCTGGTACGGTGGCGGTGCGCACTTTTTGGTGATCTATGGGACCAACGGCAACTACCTGTTGATCGCAGATTCGATCTACGGTTACTCGACCCGTGCGTTGAACGCGTTCCCCGGTTCGTACAACGGCGGCGGCAATTGGACCAACACTTACTTCACCGTAAAAAACTGAGGAGGGCTGCATCATGCAACTGATTTATCCAAAGGCGCCCTCAAACGGCGTACAGACACTGCGTCCGGCGTTGCAAGCCGCGCTGCAAACCCAGGGCCTGGGGCGCAATCACTCATTCGCGGCCGCCGCACCGGGCAACATCAGGCTTAGCGAAGCCTATCGTGGCTACTCGCTCACCCTCGAGGATTTGACTCAGGGTAAAGGTCTGAAAGACGCTGAGGTCGGCGATTGGCATTACTTGGTGTTTGCCGATGGCGTGACGATTGCGGATGCGCAATTGGCCGACGTAGGCGGGCATGTCGAGTTCGCCTCGCTCAACCACGGGCCCCTGGCTGCGGCGACGGTAGATGCGCTGAAAATGGCGGAACAGTCTCCGCAATTGCAAGGTAAAACCGTTGAGCTGCGAGTGCTGTTCATCTCGGCATTGCACGTTGTGGCAATCTGGCTGCACGCAGACAGCGAAGATGTTCTGATCCCGATTGAGCCGACCCCCAAGGAACTGGCGGTCACTCAGTTGTACAGTGAGGCGGCGCTGCTCATGCTGCTCAAACCGGCGGCTGATCAGGCCCGTAAGCGCTTCGACGCGGACACCAGTGGACTGTTGGGCAGTTGATCAACCCTTAGGTAATCACCGGACACTGTCCGGGTTTGCCTTGTAAATAAAGGCGCCGCCTGTAAAAAGGCGGCGTTGAATGGAGTTTTTCCATGATTCGTGCACCTTGGGGAAATAAGCAGTATTGGGATGATCATGAGGCAAAAGATCTGCAATGGATTGAGCGTGTCAGTAAGATTCTGTCGGAGCCTTCGGCTAATCCCGTATATAGAGCGCAATTTACATTCGACTTTGCCAAAGATAATTTGCGTGCGGCTATACGGGGCTACTCGAGTGGTGGAAATATTACGACGATTGCAACATTCTTCCCCGGCGTTCTGGATGCATGGGAAATTTCCAACCGAGAGTCCGACAAAATATGCGCTGAAAATGATCTTAAGACTTGCCGAGACTGGACCTTCGAACTAACCGATTTAAACCATTACATCTATTGTTTCTGGTTGGTGGGGCTAGCGCTTACTCTGGAGATTCCCGATGAGCAGTGGCTTCGATTGGTTGCGTTAATAGGTGATGGGGGGCAGGACATTCTGCTGGATCGGATCATTGCGTACCGCCAACCAGAGCGGGAAATTGGGGAGAAGCTGCTACACGCCAAGCCATATGTGAGACTGCTCAAGGCAATTGATGCGCAACAGGCGCAGCAAGCAACTCTACTGCTGGCGTTCGTGGAGCATTGGTATCCAGAGCTGAACAGGCGCGGTAAACAGCAACCGTGGTGGTACATTTATGGTGATCCGGTAATGCACCCACTTGAGATGGGAAGCTACTTCGGCCGCTGGTGTTTTGAGGCGGTCGCCGCCGTGAAAGTATTTGGGCTTGAGGACAGCGATTGCATTGGGCACGAGCACTATCCGGGTGATTTGCTACATCCCAATGAGAAAGTGATACCAACACCTAATTCAAGTGCCGAGTCTGGGTGGTGGGGGCGGTTGCTGGGGCTGAAAAGCCGTAAAGACAGCAAAAGGCATTAGTATTGGTGTGGCAGTGGGAGAAGGGGATATGGTCTCCAATCCGAAATAGGCTTACACCTGTTTCGGGACTAAATATCCTTTTATCCGTCATCTTGCTATATGGCGTGAAGCTAGCGCTGTTTATTCTTTTTTATTAAAAGTCTCGGTATGTATAATAAAGAGAAGTATGAGATCAAGGTAATAAAGTAAATGATAAATAGCACGCCCGAAGAGAATATTGCATATGTGAATAGGTGTGTGCCAAACAATCGCCATTTCAAGTTGTGAGCCGCCAGATCATGCGGGTAAAAATAGCTCACGGATACGATCATATAGATAAAGCTCGATAAAACTATCAAGCCGAACAGATATTTGCTGATGGTCATGTTTGCATATTGATCGGCATCGATGATCATCCCCTTGCGGACCTTCAAGAAAAAGATCACCGCAAATATCGGTCCGAGCAAGCCAATGTAGTTTGTTATGACTGTGGAGCTGAAAGGGAAGTTAGACGACCAAAACCCTACCACGCCGAGCAGGTAGGTGTTTATGAAGCTTTCAATATTTATATAGGGCGCGGATGTGGCCTTTGCAGGAAATAAAAAAGCTAGGAAAAATATAGGTGCCATGGTCATTGCAATGAATAAATAGGGCAGAGGTATGCACTGTTTGATTGACTTGTTCATTGCTCGGAAATCCTGTTGTACGATTTTTAATCCTAACACGCTGGGCCCGGACAAGACTCGGCTCGCCCGGACCCTTTGTTTTAGTTAAGAATCAGGTTGTTGATCTCATCGACTTTGGCTGCATCAAAATAGGCAGCGGTGGCTGCCATCATCAAGGCCACCACGACGACTCCAGCGGCAGCCGACGCAAAAACAGGAAAGAAGAACGCCATGCTGGTGGCGAGCAAAATTCCAGCACCTGTGCCGACTGCCATCGCTTCAAGTTCAAGCATCAGAGGCTTCCAGTCGCCGGTTTGAAAACCGGAAACGGTTTTCTCGCGGATGGCTTCTGCTTGTACGACTTTACCGACCACACCGAATGCTTTGCCCAAACGGGTGATGTTATCCGCAAAGGTCGCCTTATCCAGTGCATTCAGCGCATCGACCACTGCTTGGGTGTCCAACGCATTCAGTTTCATAGCGGGGTTAGCGCTGATTTTCTCAAAGGTCGCCATTGCTTCTGCATAACTTCTGACTTTCTTGCCAGCGATCTCAGCTTGCATGTCTTGGGCGACTTTGCTCAAGTTGGCACCATATTTTTGAAGCATTTGTTCGTTGGCGGTCGATACGAAGCTGACAGCGTCTGTATAGGCAGCCTTTTCATCGGGTGTGAGCTCTTTGGTAACGGTAACTGCGGTTTCGCCTTTGATCACGACCTCAAAGGGCATAGCGCCATGAGCGTCAAATACGCTTTGAAGCGTATTTGCAGCCGCTTCGCCGATGGCCGCTTTGAAACCGGCAGGCATCGAATCGTAGGTGTGGTTGGCGGCGGATACGGAGCCGTTAAATTGATAACTACCGTCCTGACCCTTATTGAGGGTGCCTTGCAAGGTCAGGGAAAGATTGTCTATCCACGTTGCAAGCTGCCAGGACGTGGCGTCTGGCGTAAAAGGAATATTGCCAATGGAAATCGGCGACGTTCCAATTGGCGCTGAGGCTAGAACATCATTGAACACAGCGCTTGAGATGCTCGGTGAGTTCAGCCCGAATAGGTTGATTGAGGTTTCGGTTGGAGTACCTTTGCCGTAAAGAAAGTGTCCAACGGCCGCGACCGGAGTCAGGTCTCCGCCCGAGAGGCCTGGAGAGGAGGTTACGCCACCTGATTGGAAATATTGCTGGGCGTAATTCAAACCATGGCCAGAAGTCAGGCCCGGATTAAAGTAAAGGTAGCTATCTGCAAACGGCACCGATTGCAAATCATGGACGATCCCTGGCGCTGGCCCTCCTGTCATTCCCCAGGTGACCTGTTCGTTGGCGATTTTGATTAGCATCTCGCGCCACAACCCCTGGCGATAATAAGCAAAGCGTTCCAGCATCTGCCCTTGGAACACAACCGCCGGGTTCGGCGCGGGAAACGGCAGGCCTCCAGGATTTGCCGGGTAACCGGGCTCGGTGGCAGTGACGACGATGGGTGGAAGAACGATAGTCATGAGTCGATATCCTTATCGATATATATTTCGGTCAATTGTTGGGAATTACCCCTCTGGCTCGGCCTCGCCGCGCTGCTCGGCGGTAGCGATGAATCGGCATAAGATGAGGCCTGCTGATACTGTGTATCCATACAGTGAGGTTTTCAAGGCGAAAATATGCATTTGTGCATTTTTTCTGATGTACGGGTTATTTCCGCACTCAAGACGCGCCGAACGCTCCTGGCGGTCTGCCCTAGAAAGGAGAAACGATATGATGCCCACAGCCTCTTCCTGCAACTGCCGACATAGCGCGCTTCTCTCAAAACGAGCAAACGCCGCGATGGCCTGCTGAAATGAACGCGCCTACCGCATTAGCTGCGCTCGCCGCTAACTATGGACACGGCCACATCGTGGCGCCCCATCGACATGACGAGGGCCAGCTCGTTTATGCCATCAACGGTGTGATGCTGGTGTCGGTGGAGGCGACCGCCTGGGTGGTGCCTTCCGGGCATGCACTGTGGGTGCCCTCGGGGCTGGAGCATCAGATCCGCATGACCGGTGAAGTGCGTATGCGCACCTTGTTGATCTCGCCGGGGGCGCATCGTGGCTTGACGACGGAGTGCGAGGTCATCAGGGTTTCGCCGCTGTTGCGTGAGCTGATTATCGCTGCCGGGGATAAGCTCGACAGTGAGGCGGCATTGGTGCGCCACGCACAGATTGTCGAGTTGATTTTCTCGGAGCTCGACAGGGCACAAAGGGTGCTGGCGCATGTGCCGATTCCGGATGAGCCGAGGCTCAAGTTGTTGTGTGCGGGCTTTATCGACAACCCTTCCCAGGAATCGACACTGGAGAGTTGGGCGCTACAGCTCAATATGAGTTCGCGCACCTTGGCGCGGCTGTTCCGGAAGGAGTTGGGCATGAGTTACGGCGAATGGCGCAAGCGCACGCGGCTGTTGCTCAGCATGCAGCGGCTGGCCTGTGGTGTGTCGATCCTGGAAGTGGCGCTGGAGCATGGTTATCAGAGCCCGAGTGCGTTTACTGCGATGTTCAAGCGCACTATGGGTTACCCCCCGAGTAACTGTCGATTGGTGTGATTTGACTTGGCGATAGGCTTCCCTGTCAGCCTCGGTTCAAATGTGGGAGGGGGCTTGCCCCCGATGGCGGTAGGTCAGTTACAGATTTGCTAACTGATACTCCCTCATCGGGAGCAAGCCCCCTCCCACATTTGCCCCGAGTACTGCCAAGCCACCCCGCACCTTGTCCCAATCAAAACGATGGTTGTCCGGAACTCGAGAGATTCGCACTCCGTCGCGCTCTTACCCTGGGTCTCTACTTGGCCTTCTGGATTTCTTCGATGGGTTCGCCTTCTTTTCCCCCATGGCATGGCCGTGTTGCGCTGCTGGGCATTGCGCTGGCGTTGTCGGCGGGTTGTTCGTCCTGGGTTGCTCACCCGCCTGCACAGTCACATCCAGAGCGCATCAATACCCTGAGCCACTTGCCGCAAGGTGTATCGGCCCAGGCGTTACCCGAGCGCTGGTGGCAGTTGTACAACGACCCGAAACTCGATGGGCTGGTGCAGCAGGCATTGCTGCACAACCGTGACCTGGCGGCAGCCCAGGCCCATGTGCAGGCGATGCTGGCCGGGATCATGCAGGCTGATGCCGAGCGTTGGCCGGCCACCCAGGCGTCACTGGGGGCGGCTTATGGCAAGACCGCCGATGATCAGACCCTGGCCAAGGCCACCGATAGCCATGCACCGTCAGAATGGGCGTTCAACCCGGGCTTCGAGCTGGCGTATCAAGTGGATGTGTGGGGCCAGGTCCAGCGCACGATCGAACGAGCCCAGGTGCAAGCCGCGGCGGCGCAGGACGCCGAAGACCTGTTGCGCATCACGGTCGTGGCGCAAACCACCCGCGCCTATGTGAATGCTTGTGCCCTCGGTGCTCGTGCCAAGGTCCAGCGTCATTCATTGGACGTGGTCGGGCGCAGCCTGGTGTTGATCGATCGCCAGCGCCAGGCCGGTGTGGTGACGGACCTTGAATACACGCGTATGCAAGCCTTGCAGGGCGAAACCCAGGCCTTGCTGCCGATGCTGGAGGCGCGTCGACAGGCTGCGCTGTATGAACTGGCAATGCTGACCGGCGTGGCTGATTTGGAACAAGGCGCTGGCGCTGCGAGCTGTGAGGTGGTTCCACACCTCAATGCCGAACTGCCGGTGGGCGATGGCTGGCAATTATTGGCGCGCCGCCCCGATATCCGTCAGGCCGAGAGAGCGTTGCAGGCGGCCACGCTGCAAGTGGATATCGTCCAGGCCGACCTGTATCCCAAGGTCACCTTCGGTGCTTCAGTGTCTTCCTCAGCCAACAAATTCCATGAGCTGGGCGACAGCAGCGCGGTGATGTTCGGCATCGGCCCGCTGATCACCTGGCAGTTCCCCAATTGGCGCGCCAACCGCGCACGGGTCAACCAGGCGCGGGCGCTTGAGCAGGTGGAGGTGGCGCAATTCGAGGCCAGCGTACTCAAGGCGCTCAAGGAGGTGCGCCAGGCCCTGGCCTTGTATGACGGCGAACGCCAGCGCCACGCGGCCTTGAGCCAGGCACTGGACAGCAGCCGCCACGCCTACAGGTTGGCCGAATTCAACTATGACGCCGGGTCTATCGACTTTCTGGACGTGCTGGACAGCGAGCGTGAACTGATCCGCTTGCAGGCCACTCGCGCCGACGCCGACGGCCAGTTGCTGCAACGCCAGATCAGCCTGTTTCAGGCGCTTGGCGGTGGTTGGCAGCCTTCAGCGCCCACCCACGCTCACACCACTTTTTCCGGTACCCAACCATGAATATCGCCGTTGATGAAAAAACTGCTGTCCAGGATGAACAGGCGCATACGCGCAGCCCACGCCGCAAAAGGCATCTGCTCCTGCTGGGCGGCGCTGCGCTGTTGATCGCTGCGGTGGTGTTCGGCGTGTACTGGATGACGGTCGGCCGCTACCTGGAACAGACCGATGATGCGTATGTGCGCGCCGACTGGATTCCCATCAGCC
The DNA here is from genome assembly GCF_023127755.1 of Pseudomonas sp. W2Aug9. Classification (NCBI taxonomy): domain Bacteria; kingdom Pseudomonadati; phylum Pseudomonadota; class Gammaproteobacteria; order Pseudomonadales; family Pseudomonadaceae; genus Pseudomonas; species Pseudomonas sp. W2Aug9. The sequence continues at coordinate 334,572 of NZ_SPKL01000037.1, forward strand.
CGAAGGTCTCAGGCTATGTGGCCGAGGTGGTGGTGGAGGACGATCAGCCCGTCAAGGCCGGGGACGTGCTGGTGCGAATCGAGGACCGTGACTACCAGGCGCGCTTGGCACAAGCTCGTGCAGAACTGGCCGAGACCCAAGCCTCGGTGGCAGCGCAAGAGGCCAACCTGCACGTCACCGATAGCCTGATCGCCCAGCAAAAGGCCGGGGTTGCCCAGGCTGAGGCTCACGCCCGCAGTGTGGCCGCAGAATTGCGCCGCGCAAGCCTCGACCAGCGCCGCTACGAAGAGTTGGTGCGCGACCACGCCGCCAGCGCCCAGCGTCTGGAAACGACCGCCGCCAGCTACACCCAGGCCAATGCCGCGGTAGAAATTGCCAAGGCCATGCAACGCCAACAGGAAACCCGCTTGACCGTGGCCGTCACCCGACGCCAATTGGCCGAAGCTTCGCTCCAGCAGCAGATTGCCCGGCGCAGTCAGGCCCAGGCGCAGTTGAACCTGGCGACCCATGCCCTGGAAGACACTTTGATTCGCTCGCCCATCGACGGCGTGGTGGGGCAGCGCAAAGTGCGCACCCGCCAGTACGTCGCGCCAGGCTTGCCGCTGCTGGCAGTGGTGCCCTTGCAGCAGGCCTACGTGGTGGCCAACTACAAGGAAACCCAGTTGCGCGACATGCGTGCCGGCCAACCCGTGGACATCAGCATCGACAGCTATTCAGGACGCAAGCTCAAGGGCCATGTGATGAGTTTCTCGCCAGGTTCCGGGGCAGTGTTCGCGCTGTTGCCGTCGGACAACGCCACCGGCAATTTCACCAAGATCGTGCAACGCTTTCCAGTGAAGATCGTCATTGATGAGCATGACGAAGGCGGACCTATTCTGCCGGGCATGTCGGTGATCACCACGGTGGACACTCGCCCAGATAAGCAGGGCGCTGCACATGACTGAAGCGGCTGAAAAGAGCGTCTCCTTTCGCGCCTGGGTGGCGGTAATCGGGGGGCTGTTCGGCTGTTTCATGGCCGGAATGAACGTGCACGTGACCAGCGCCGCGCTGCCTGAGATCGAAGGTTCCCTGGGGGCGACGTTCGAAGAAGGCTCGTGGATTTCCACCGCCTACCTGGTCGCGGAAATCGTGATGATCCCGCTGACCGCTTGGTTGGTGCAGGTGTTCTCTCTGCGGCGTGTGATGCTCGTGGGCTCGTTTGTGTTTCTGATGGCGTCCATAGCCTGTTCATGGGCGCCTAACCTGGAAGTGATGATCATCATTCGGGTGATCCAGGGCGCTGCCGGCGCAGTGCTGATTCCCTTGTCATTCCAACTGATCATCACTGAACTGCCGCCCAGCAAGATCGCGATGGGCATGGCCTTGTTCGCGCTCTCCAACAGCGTCGCCCAGGCCGCCGGGCCGTCCATTGGTGGCTGGCTGACCGATGCCTATTCCTGGCGCTGGATCTTTTACCTGCAACTGGCCCCTGGCATTCTCTTGCTGTTGGCGGTGGCATGGTCCATCGATGCCAAACCCATGCAGTTGAGCCTGCTCAAGCGCGGCGACTGGGGCGGCATCATCGCCATGATCGTCGGCCTGGGGGGCTTGCAGATTGTGCTGGAAGAAGGCGGGCGTAAGGACTGGTTCGGCTCCGATTTCATTGTGTGGATGTCGCTGGTCGCAGGCGTTGCCCTGGTGTACTTCGTACTGTCGCAGCTGTATGGCAGCCGCTCCTTTATCAACCTGCGTCTGCTCAAGAGCTACAACTTCGGAGTAGCCAGCGCGGCGATGTTCATCTTCGGCGGGGCCACGTTCGGCCTGGTGTTCCTGGTGCCCAATTACCTCTCCCAGTTGCAGGGTTACAACGCTCGGGAGATTGGCATCAGTCTGATCGCCTACGGCATGGTGCAACTGGTACTGGCGCCGTTCATGCCGCGCTTGATGAAGTGGCTCAACCCGAAACTGATGGTCGCCAGTGGCTTTTTCATCATGGCCCTGGGGTGCTACCTCGGTGCGCACCTGGACGTGGACAGCGCTGCCAACGTGATCATTCCTTCCACGGTGGTACGCGGTATCGGACAGCCGCTGATCATGGTGGCGCTTTCGGTACTGGCGGTGTCCGGGCTGGCCAAAGACGAAGCCGGCTCTGCCTCGGCGTTGTTCTCCATGCTGCGTAACCTTGGCGGTGCCGTGGGTACGGCAGGCCTGACGCAGATCGTCGCCCTGCGCGAACGCTTTCACTCCGAGCGGGTAGGGGAGTCGATCACACTGTTTTCCCCGTCCTTGCAGGAACGCCTGCGCGCCAGCATGGCTGACAGCGAGGGTTTTATCTTCAACCAACTGTTGCCCGCTCAACAGCAGGTTATCGAGGGCTTGATCCACACCGTGCGTCGCGAGGCGTACCTGATGGCCTATAGCGATGCGTTCTATGTGTCCTGTATCGCGTTGATCTTGTGTGGTGTCGCGGCCTTGGCATTACGGCAGTCAGCCAAGAACGCTTAACCACGCCAAGGAGGTGTTGAACTTGTACAGCCCACTGCGTTTGGTTGGAGCCCACTATCTGCCCCCCGGAAAAGAGGAGCTCTCTCATGCAACAACCCGATACCCTGGTCCGTAACCCGCTCGGCAACCCTGTAGTCGCCCGCGTCACCGTGAATGGCGATGCGCGCAGCGTGTGGAGTATCGTCGGAGATTTCGCTGGTTTCGCGAAATTCATTCCGGCGTTGTCCCATATCGAAATGACGGGCGAGGGCGTGCGTTCGGTCCGCAAGAAACTGTTCAAGGACGGCAACGTGGTGATTGAGCAACTCAACACCCGTGAAGACCAAGCCATGACGATGACCTGGTCACTGATTTACACCTCACTGAATATCGGCAACCTGTGGGCGCTGATGGAAGTGGCGCCGCAAGGCCCGAACCAGAGCCTGGTGACCTGGACCATCATTGGCCAGCCCTACACTGGCGGCAAGGAGGATATGCCGGCGTTCGAAGCGTTCCTGCAAGGCTTTGCCGATGATGCGATGAAGAACCTGCAGGCGCTGTTCAACTGACATGACGAGGGTGCTGGCACGCTGAGAATACGCCTTTTGTAGGAGCGAGCTTGCTCGCGAAAAACCTGAGGGCGCCGCGTACTTTCAACAGGCCAGCGCCATCGTTAACGTTCTTCGCGAGCAAGCTCGCTCCTACAGTGGGCCGGTATTAGCCTTTAGTTGATGGCCTGATCAATCCCCGCCTGCAAGGCCTGGCTCTCTCGATGGCCACCGGCGCGCAGAAGGCCCAGGTTCAAGGCTTGATCCTTGCGCGTAGCGTCGTCCTGTTTCTGGGTCAGTTCGTCCTTGGCCCCGAGTGCGAGGTTGACCGGTGATTTGGAGACATTCAGCCCGACATCGGCGCGGTAGTCGCTGCCTGCCAGTGTGGTTGCGGTGACCCTGGAACCGCCCAGCTCGACTTTGCCATGCTCGGCACTGATCCGCGCACCCGTGAGGCGCGTATCACCACCGACCTGCAGACTGACGCCCTGGCTGCCGCGAATGCCTGACGCCTGAGCGACGCTGTCCTTGATCACATGGCTGACGTCCAGGTTCAGGGTCGGGGTGTAGTTGGTGTTGCCACTCTTGTCACCGAACAACACGCTTTCAGCCGTATCGGCCACCTTGCTGCCGGTGGTGTTCTTGCCGCTGACAACGTAGCTGTCGCTGGTTTTTGGCCAGACCTTGTCCTTGAAGCCCGACAGGCGCGTGCCCAGCGCATCCTTCTTGTCTGCCAGGTAAGCCTTGGCCTTGTCCACGCGGGTGCCGAACGCGCCGCGGGGCTCGGGGTTCACGTCGTAACTGGCGCTGCGGGTGAGTTTTTCTTCCAGGCGTTCCTTGGCGTTGACCACGCTGTCGAGCACTTTGTCCTTGGCCGCAGCCAGGTGCCCGGTGCCCTTGTCGACCACGTTCTCCAATTTGTCGCGATGCTTGTCGAACGCGCCTTCGGCCTTGGCTTTTACGGTGTCCTTGAGCGGGCCGCTGGCCTTGGCGAGTTTATCGACCACGCCAGGCTGGTTTTTCTCGACATCCAGTTTGGCATCGACATGAACCTGGGTGCTGTTGACCTGGTCCTTGCGGCTTTCGACAACGAGGTCGCCGCCCACCTTGCCGCTCACCTGCTCGGCGTCGATGCGTGCGCCCGCCAGACGGGTATCGCCGGCACTGTTGATGACCACGGTATCGGCCTTGATCAGGCTGTCGTGCTGGGTGGTGCCTTGCACGTGATCCACATCGACCTTGGCCCGCGCATTGATGCCGCGTTGGGTCTTGGGTGTCTCGTGTTCACCGGCGTCGGCCAAGGTGGTCTTGCCCACGCTGGCGCCCGCGCCCAGGGTCACGCCCCAGCTGTCATGAGCCTGGGTCGACTGTGCCGACTCCTGCAGGACGCCGCCGTTTTGTGCGTCGAGGTTGACGCTGGCCGCGCTTACCTGAGTACCCTGCAAGTGAATGGCATCGGCTGCATCGGCACCGCTGGCGAGGCTGACCTTGCCGTTGCTGTGCAGTTGCCCGACGACTACGCCCTGGTCATCTTCGGCCACCTTGCCGATGTTGAAATTGGCGCTGAGGTTGCCGGTCTTGCTGCTGCTTTCGGCGCTGCTGGTTTTGCCGGCGCCAAGGGTCAGGCCGCCGCCCAGGTTACTGCCGTTGCTGACGTGGCGGTGGGTGGCGGCTTGCAGGTCCAGCTTGCCGCCGGCATTGAGGCTGATATCGCCGGTCTTGGCGGTGCCGGAGCCGATCTGCGTACCTTGCAGGGTCATGTCGCCGCCGCTGCCGAGTTGGATCGGCCCGTTGCCCTGGAGCGTCGCGACGCGTGCCTGGCTGTCCTGGGTGTCGAGGCGCTGGTTATCCAATTGCACACCGGCACCGAGGTTGATGTTGGTGCCATTGGCGCCGGGCGCTGTGCCCACGGTCAATGACGCGTTACCGCGCAACGTGCTGCTGGTGTTGCTCTGGGTGTCGTTAGCCTGGTTGAGCGCCAACTCACCGCCGGTCTTGAGGTTGACGCCTGCCTGGCCGCCGTTGAACTGGCTGCCTTCATAACTTGCATCGCCCTTGGTCTGGAGGCTCACGCCCTGGGTGCCCGCGTAGCTGCCGACCACTGCCGTGCTGCTGGCTTGGCGTACATCACGGCTGCCGCCACTGCCGCTGCCGCGTACATTCACGTCCTCGCCGGTGGTGGTGTAGACCCGCACGCCGACCTTGGCGTCCACGCCTTGCTCGCTGCTGCTGTGGGTATTGGCTGCCGCCTTGGCGATATGCTCGCCGGCATTGATGGTCAGCCCGCCCTCGGTGGCGCGGTACTGCGTGCCCTCATCCTGCAACTTGCCGACGCTATCGACCTGCACCGTGGCGCCACTGAATTGGCTGACCACGGCGGTGTTGTCCTGTTGTGTGCGGGTGCTGTGGGTATGCCCGACTTCCACGTCCAGCCCGACATTGGGTTGTTCGAATGCATCCAGCAAACCCGGCTGATGGAACTTGGCCTGGGCCACGCCTTCAACAGCTTTTTCGATCGGGCGGGTAATGCCTTTGTATTCCACATTGGCGCCGACATCGGCGGTCCAGCCGTTTTGCTTGTGGGTACTGGTCTCGGTGGAATGGGCGGCCAGGTTGTCGATCTGGCCCGCGTTGACCCGCAGCTCGGTGCCGGCCTTGGCCTGGGCACCCTCGCTGGTGAAGGTGTTGCCAGCATTGATGGTCAGCTTGCCGGTCGCGGCCACGGTGCTGGTTTGCGCGGTGGTTTTTTCAGCGGTGTCGTGGCTGCTCTGGTGGCTGAACTGAGCACCATTGCCTGCCCGATCAATGCCGCCGGTGTAGTAGAAACTGCCGCCGGTGGTGGTCTTGTCGACGGCTTCGGTGCGCTGGTCATGGGCGGCCAACAGCTCGACGTTTTTGCCGCTCAGGCTTGCATCGCCTTCGGTTGCCTGGAGGTTGGAGCCGCTGATGCTGACGTCACCACCGGCGTTAACCGCCACACTGGCGCCGTTGATGCTTGAAGCCTGCTGCCCGGTGGTGTCGGTCTGGCGGGTTTGCTGCTGGTCTTCATAGCTCAGACCCGCACGGTACTGGCGGCTGACACCTTCAGTTTCCTTGGCGTAGCCATCGAAGCCGCGGGTATGGGTACTGGTGGTGTCGTGGGCGGTGTTCTGCGCCGCAACGACCTTGATATCGCCCTTGGCATTCGCTTGCAGTTCACCCGCGGCAGACACCTGGGAGCCACTGACCGTGATGTCCTTGGCGCTTTGCAGCTTGAGGTTGCTGTCCGAGCGCAGGTTACTGGCAACCACGGTGCTGTCCTTGAGGTTCTTGCGGCTTTCATCCTTGGAGATGCCGAAGAACTTACTGTCGTTGCTGTAGCGGTTGTCGTGGGAGGTGTCTTGTACGCCGTCGATCACCAGCGAGCCTTTGTCGCTGATCACACTGGCCTGCTTGCCGCCTCGGGCCTGGCTGCCGCTGATGCGCACGTCGTCTGCCTGGACGATCAGCTTGCCGTCGGCATTCACCTTGCTGGCGGTGTTCAAGGTCTTGCCCTGGTTGCCGTCGCCGTTCTTGCCGAAGAAGCTGCCGCCGGTGAGGTCGCCTGCGTAGGTGTTGTCACTGCTGCTTTGGGTGCGGCTGGCGCTGGTGATGTCCACTTGGCGGCCTGCCAATTGGATGTCCCCTGGGGTTTTCAGCTCGGCGCCCTGCAATTGCAGTTTCTGTTTACTGGTCAGCTCCAGCGTGTGGCCGGCCTTGAGGCTGCTGGTGATGCTGCGCTGTTCGCTGCTGGATTTGTCCCAGTTGGCTTTCCACAGGTGCTTGCGATGGTTGCCCTGGTCGCGGGTCTCATGGGTTTCGGTAGCGGCAGTCACCTGCAGGTCGGCGCCGCTGTTGACGCGCAAAGCGTGGCCCGCTTCGACGTGGCTGGCTTTGATGTCGGCCTTGGCGCCGGAAGACAATGCCGCGTCCTGTTGGGCGACGAGCGTGTTGCCGTGCTGGCGGGAATCCTTGTCGGTGGTGGTGCGGTCGTAGGTTTCGTAGGTGAACAGCAAGTTGCTGTTGTTCCACTGCTCACGTTTTTCCTGAAGCTTGCGGCTTTCCAGGCTGCTGAGGGTCAGGTTGCGCCCGGCATCCAGCTTGACGTTGCGCCCGCCTACGTCAGTGGCGGCCAGGTTCAAGTCCTTGGCGCTGTGCAAGTCGACGTCGCCCTGGCGGCTCTGCACCCCGGCGCGGGTGGCGTCGAGGCTGTTGGCGTGAACTTGGCCGCTGACATCGAGGTCACCGGCCGAGCTGATCTTTACACCGTCAGTGCCTTGCACCTGCACACCACCCACACGTACCCCGGCCCCTTCGGCGGTGCTGATGATATTGATGCGCCCGGCCTGCATCGCGCCGAACAGGCGTGCGTCGATGCGTTGCTCCTGGGCCTTGCCGGCCGGGTCGACCTGGCGTACCTCGCCGCTGGCGAAATCCACCTGGTTGCGACCGACCGTGAGGTTCAATTGATCACGGGCACTGAGGCGACCCTCGCTGTCGATGCGTGGCGCGATCAGCTTGATGGAGCCCTCGCGGTTGTGCAGGCCCTGGCCCTGGATCGTCAGTTGGCCGTTGGCATCGCGGGTGCTCAAGGCTTGCAGCTTGCCGTCGTTGAGTTCCGGGCGGCCCACCACCAGGTTGGCGTTCGGGGTGTTGATGAAGCTGCCGCCATTGACCGAAATGCCGTTGGGGTTGGCCAGCACATAATCGGCGGCCTGGCCGAAAATCTCCTGGGCGCCGTTGAGGGCCGAGGCATTGCGGCTGATCACTTCGTTGAGGATCACGCTCGCCGCCTGGCCCTGGAACTGCGGGTTGGCCGCCAGTTGCCCGGCCAGTTGGGATTGGCCGGCCTGCAAGGCGTTGTTCAACACCAGGCCCTGGCGGTCGACGTTGTAGTCCAGAAACTGGTTGTGGGACAGGCCGCCGGCATTCGGCGCGACAATGTTGACGATGGGCACACCGCCCTGGTCTTGCAGTTGCGGCGTGCCGCCGGGGCCTGTGACGACGGTCACGCCGCCAGCCAGTACCAACTGTGGCAGCAGAAACAGGCTGGCAATGGCCCAGCGCAGTTTGCCCTGGGGTGAAAGGTGAAAGCTGTGTGAAGTAGTCGGCATAAATAATTTCGCTCTGTGTTGGCTGATCCGCGACGTGCGTTGTTCGTTGCAACGCTGCTGTGGTGGTCAGGTACGGCGGTTGTCTCAGGCTAAAAACAGCGGTGGTTCATATTTGCAGGCTCAGGCGTGTCAGCCAGACCTCCGGCTCCTGGCGAAAGCCTGTGGGGGTGTTGAGGTTGCGTTGGTAATCGATGTCCAGTTGCACGTTCTTCCAGCTCAGGTTGAGCCCAGCACTGGCACCGCTCAGGCGTTGGCTCTGGGCGCCGTGTTCGTGCTTGACCCACGCATTGTCCAGGCCCAGGCGCGGGGTGAGCTTCACCGGCAAGCCCGTGTTGAGCGGCAGGCGCAAGGTGTTGCGCCATACCGCACCCATGGCGCCGGAGCTGCTGTTTTCGCGGTAGCCACGCACGGCCGAGTCATCGGTGATCAGCAGTTGTTCGATGGCAGGCAATGCATCCTCGCTGTACTGCACCGACAGCTGGCTTTGCCACTGCCATGGCTGCGCCGACCATTGGCCGTTGCGCCATTGGGTGAGGTTGGCGCGGTACTTGTGGAACTGTGCCTTGGGGTGTTTTTTTTGCACCTGGTCGGCATCCCGATCGGCGCCGAACCACGTCAGGCCCTGGGCGTAATTGACGTCCAGGTTCCATACCGCACTATTGAGCCAGAACAGGTTGAGGCCCGCTTCGGCCACCGTCAGCGTCGGGCTCTGAATGTCCAGACGGACCTTTTGCAGGTAACTGTCGACGTCCTTGTAGGCCAGTTGCAGGTTGGCGCTCAGTTGGTGGCTCTGGTCGCGCCACAGCACGCGGTCGCTGCGCAGGCTGAGCTGATCGGTGCGGCCACTGTTGTAAAGCGTCGTGCGGCTGAGCTTGAACGGTGAGCGGTATTCGGCATGGCTGGCGAACAGGCTGTAGGTCCAGTAACCGTAAGGGATGGAATAGAACAGGCTGTGGCTGCGGCTGTAGCGTGGCCCATGGTTGAGCGTGTCACTGAAGCTCAGGTTGAGCGAGTCGTTGATTTGCAACGGGCTGTCCAGGCTCACGCTGATGGCGTTGCGATCACGGCCGGTGCCGGCGCTGCCGAGGTTATCCACCCCAAGCCCGAGCGCCCAGCGCGAGGCACTGCTGCGCGAGCGCAGGATGATGCGTGAGGCGCCGGGTGTGCTGCCGGGGGCGATGTCGGCGGTCAGGTCCACCGAGCGCAGGCGGTTGAGCTGGTCCAGGCCCTGCTCCAGGTCGCGCAGGTTCAGTGGTTTGCCGAGCATCCCGGGGAATGCCCCGCCCAGCGCCACCGGCAGGCTCTGATCGGCCAACTCGATGGCCTCCAGGTAGCCTTCTTCGACATGAATATCCAACGGCTGCCCGGCGGCCGGCGCACTGATCAGGTACGGGCGGCTGGCGATGTAACCGGCCTCGACGTACAGCTGGGTAATCTGCGCCAGCAGGCGGTTGATCTGCGTGACGCCCATGCACGGGGCCACGTAGGGTTGGATGTGTTTGTCCAGCTCGCTGCGGGTGAACAGCGTAACTCCGGCCAGACGTGTACCGCTCAGGGGCCAGCAACCTTCATCCTTGGCAGTCTCTTTTGGCATGGCCGGCGTGGCTGGTTGCGTGCCGAAACTGCCGCGCTGCATTTGGCGCTGGCGTTGCTCCAATTGTAATTGCTGCAAATCGCGCTGCTGTTGCTGCTGCAAGCGCAGGGCTTCCTGGCCGGGCTGTGGGCTATCGGCGGCAGCCACCGGCAGCGCCCACAGGCAGAGCAGGGCGATGCCCAGTTTTCGGGTACAACACAGGTGTGCGGTTGAGAGCTGATGTGGCAATCGACTTCCTTAAACGTAGAAATACACGCGATGCATCCGCCCGAGCCAAACAGTGAACTCAGCGGGACTTGCCACACTTGAGTGAGTGGTAGACGGTTTGTTACATCGCTGTAGGATTTATCACACAATACGTAAGAAAGGTCGCGTAATTAAGTGCTTTTATGCACATTTTTGGTGCGGCATGAGGTGTGCAGGCCCGTCATTCCTGCGTTTAAAGGCGTGTAAGTGGCAGAGGGATGGTTTGGATTGTTGTCAAGACTTCGCCTAATCGGCTGGGCCCGATCAAGGAACGGCAGCTTGCCTCGTTGCCAGATTAGGCTTTTGAATCCATTGGATATTCTGTAGCCTTGCGCAGCTTCCGCTTTACCCGTGCTTGATGAACAAAAACACTTCGTCCGGCGGCGCCCGAAGGGCTCCCGAGCCGGTGGTACACTCGACTTTCGCGCTACTGCGCCTGCAGGTCTTGCGAACATGACGCACATTTCCGAACGCCTACTGGTTCAAGCCCACCTCGACGCCAAACAGCCCAAGGTTCTCAGCGTTGCTGAAGAGGCAAGCTTGCGTACTGCCATCGCCGCCGAGCTCAAGGCTCAGGACGCGGTGCTGGTCGCCCACTTTTATTGCGACCCGGTGATTCAGGCCCTGGCCGAAGAAACCGGCGGCTGTGTTTCCGACTCCCTGGAAATGGCCCGCTTCGGCGCTGCCCACCCAGCCAAGACCGTGCTGGTGGCCGGTGTGCGATTCATGGGGGAGACCGCCAAGATCCTCACCCCGGAAAAACGCATCCTGATGCCTACCCTGGAAGCGACGTGCTCCCTGGACCTGGGGTGCCCGGTGGATGAGTTTTCTGCATTTTGTGATCAGCATCCCGAACGCACCGTGGTGGTGTACGCCAACACCTCGGCCGCGGTCAAAGCCCGTGCCGATTGGGTGGTGACCTCCAGTTGCGCACTGGAAATCGTCGAGAGCCTGATGGACAACGGCGAGACCATTATCTGGGGCCCGGACAAACACCTGGGCACCTACATCCAGCGCCAGACCGGCGCCGACATGCTGCTGTGGGACGGTGCCTGCATCGTGCACGAAGAGTTCAAGTCCAAGCAGCTGGAAGACATGAAGGCGTTGTACCCGGATGCGGCGATCCTGGTGCATCCGGAGTCACCGACTTCGGTGATCGAATTGGCGGACGCGGTGGGTTCCACCAGCCAACTGATCGCTGCGGCGCAACGCTTGCCGAACAAGACCTTTATCGTGGCGACTGATCGCGGCATCTTCTACAAGATGCAGCAGCTGTGTCCGGACAAGGTCTTCATCGAAGCACCCACCGCCGGCAACGGCGCCGCGTGTCGCAGCTGCGCGCACTGCCCGTGGATGGCGATGAATACGCTGGAGCGTACATTGCAGTGTTTGCGTGAGGGCAGTAACGAGATTTTCGTCGAGCCGTCGGTGATTCCGCAGGCGGTGCGGCCGCTCAAGCGGATGTTGGACTTCACCCAGGCTGCGCGGTTGAAACTGGCCGGCAACGCCTGAACACAAATCAAAATGTGGGAGCAGGCAAGCCAGCTCCCACAATTGATCGGCGATGTGCTTGAGTTACTTCTTTTGCTTCGGGATCCGCACCAGTTGCGTATCCGAATAGATGTCATGCCAGCTGCGTTTGTGTTTATCGAACAACGACCAGATAAACCCCAGCCCCACGCACAACCACGACGCAATCGACACCACAAAACGCAGCAACGCCTGCCACAGGCTGATCCGCGAGCCGTCGGCGTTTTGCACGCGTACGCCCCACACCTGCATGCCCAGGGTTTGCCCCGAATGGGTCCAGAACTTGGCGAAGAAACCAAACAGCACAAACAACAGGATCGTCGACAACAACGGGTCACCGTCCAGCGCGCCGGACTCGGTGAGTGTGCGCATCTTCGCTTCGCCGACGAAGGCGATCCAGACGAGCTTGTAGATGAACGCCGTGACGATCAGCAGGGCGGTGCACAACAGGAAGTCATAGAACATCGCTGCCAGGCGGCGGCCCAGGCCAACGGCGGGGAATTCGCCCTGGGGGCTCAACAGGGGTTTGGACATGGCAGGGCTCTCTGGAGAAAGCACGCAGTTTACGCAATGGCGCCCATAAAAAAGCCCCTGATGTCATATCAGGGGCTTTTTGTCGCAGCAAGGATCAGCCTTCTGCTTGAACTTCGTCAGCTTGCAGGCCTTTCTGGCCCTGAACTGAAACGAAGGTGACCTTCTGGCCTTCCTTCAGGCTCTTGAAGCCATTGCCCTGAATAGCGCGGAAATGCACGAACAGATCCGGGCCGCTTTCAGGAGTGATAAAACCAAAACCTTTTTCGTCGTTGAACCACTTGACGGTACCGCTCTGACGTCCACCTTTATCCGACATTTTCTTCTTTCCTTTGACGCTAAAAATTAATGACAGCCCCTTTCACACGAAAGAGTACTGGGCTGGGTTGCAGGAAAGTTAAGAGACGTCGAACGGGTTGTAGCAAACTACTTGAGCTACTGCCCAGGTCCAGGTTCCAAGCGACCCATGCAAACACAGTGAGCAAACTCTACGCCAACTAATATGAAAAAAACAAGCCCTGCGCAAGGCCCCGGTTTTGCTGGGGTGCATGACACTTTGTTGAATGCCGAGCAGCTGACTTATTCGATAGAGTAGTTCACTTGTTATAGGGCTATTCCTATAAAAATGACTATCGCAAATGCACTGTTTTATGGCGGTTGCGTTACAGTTTAGTGCACGTTAACGCAACCGCGTTACTTATGGAAACAATCCGTCAGCCGCGATAGTAACGTTGCGGCACAAATGGCATTTTACTTACACGTAGTGGCACCTTTTTCCCACGCACCAACGCAGACACTTCGGTATCCAGTGCAGTGAAGGCCGTGTCCAGGTAACCCATGGCCAGCGGGCCCCCCAGGCTCGGGCAAAAACCGCCGCTGCACACGGTGCCGATCACGGTGCCGTGTTCGTCGACAATCTCTGCACCTTCACGCACCGGGGTGCGCTCCTGAGGCAGCAAGCCCACGCGCTTGCGGCTGACGCCGGCTTGTTGCTGGGTGAAGATCCGGTCGGCGCCAGGGAAAGCGCCGGCACGCGGGCCATCGGCACGGCGGGCCTTGGAGATCGCCCACAACAGGCTGGCTTCGATCGGCGTGGTGTCGGTGTTCATGTCGTGGCCGTACAGGCACAGGCCGGCTTCCAGGCGCAGCGAATCGCGGGCGCCCAGGCCGATAGCCTGTACTTCGGCTTCGGCCAGCAGGCTGCGTGCGAGGCTTTCGGCATTTTCAGCCGGCACGGAGATTTCGAAGCCGTCTTCACCGGTATAGCCGGAGCGGCTGACATAGCAGTCCACGCCCAGCAAACGCAGGGTGGCGAATTGCATAAAGGTCATCCGGGTGACTTCAGGTGCCAACCGCGCCAGCACCTTCACCGCAGCCGGGCCTTGCAGGGCCAGCAGGGCGCGTTCTTCGAACAGCGGTTCGATGGTGCATTGGTCGCCGATGTGTTGACGCAGGTGTGCCAGGTCCTGGTCCTTGCAGGCGGCATTGACCACCAGGAACAGTTCGTCGTTGCCCAGGTTGGCCACCATCAAGTCGTCGAGGATGCCGCCTTGCTCGTTGGTGAACATGGCGTAGCGCTGCATGCCCACCGGCAGGTCGATGATGTCGACCGGCACCAGGGTTTCCAGGGCCTTGGCGGCATTGGCACCGGTCAGGCGGATCTGGCCCATGTGCGACACGTCGAACAACCCGGCCTGATCACGGGTGTGCTGGTGTTCCTTCATCACACCCAGCGGGTACTGCACCGGCATGTCGTAGCCGGCGAAGGGCACCATGCGTGCGCCCAGTTCGAGGTGCAGGGCGTGCAGAGGGGTTTTCAACAGGGTTTCGGTGGACATATTCAGCTCCTGAAAAACGTGCCGACGCGCTTGTGGGCGTCAGCACTCGATAATGTTGACCGCCAAACCGCCACGGGCGGTTTCCTTGTATTTGCTTTTCATATCGGCGCCGGTCTGGCGCATGGTGCGGATGACCTTGTCGAGGGATACAAAATGCTGCCCGTCGCCCCGCAGGGCCATGCGCACCGCATTGATCGCCTTTACCGAGCCCATCGCATTGCGCTCGATGCACGGCACCTGCACCAGCCCGCCAATTGGATCGCAGGTCAGGCCGAGGTTGTGTTCCATGCCGATCTCGGCGGCGTTTTCCACTTGGGACACGCTGCCGCCCAGCACTTCGCACAGGGCGCCCGCGGCCATGGAACAGGCCACGCCCACTTCACCCTGGCAGCCGACTTCGGCGCCCGAGATCGAGGCGTTTTCCTTGTACAGGATGCCGATGGCGGCGGCGGTGAGCAGGAAGCGCACCACGCCGTCTTCGTTAGCGCCCGGGATAAAGCGCATGTAGTAATGCAGCACCGCCGGCACGATCCCCGCTGCACCGTTGGTGGGCGCGGTGACCACGCGCCCGCCATTGGCGTTTTCTTCGTTGACCGCCAGGGCGTAGAGGTTGACCCAGTCCAACACCGACAGCGGGTCGCGCAGGGCGGACTCGGGGTTCTTGCACAACTGCCTGTGCAGCGCCGCCGCCCGGCGCTTGACCTTCAAGCCTCCGGGCAAGATGCCTTCGTTGCGACAGCCAGCGTCGACGCAGTCCTGCATGACCTGCCAGATTTTCAACAGGCCGCTGCGGGTTTCCGCTTCAGGGCGCCAGGCGCTTTCATTGGTCAGCATCACCTGGCTGATAGACAGGCCATAGGTGGTGCAATGGCCGAGCAGGTCCTTGGCGTGCTTGAACGGGAAGGTCAAGGGCGTGGCGTCTTCGACGATCCGGTCGGCGCCGGCAGCGTCTTCATCCACCACAAACCCACCACCGACCGAGTAGTACTCGCGGCTGCGAATCTGGATACCGGCGGCGTCAAAGGCGCGGAAGATCATGCCGTTGGGATGATAGGCGAGGGGTTTGCGAATCATCGCCAGGTGTTCTTTCTCGTTGAACGCAATGCTGTGTTCACCGAGCAGGTTGAGGCGCCCGTCACTGCGCATCTGAGACAGGCGTGCAGCTACGGTTTCGGTATTGACGGTGTCCGGGTGTTCACCTTCCAGGCCCAGCAGTACGGCCTTGTCGCTGCCGTGGCCTTTGCCGGTGGCGCCGAGCGAGCCATAGAGTTCCACTTTGATGCCGGTGGTGGCGCTCAGCAGGTTGTCACGCTTGAGGCCCTCGACGAATCGAGCCGCCGCACGCATCGGGCCGACGGTGTGGGAGCTGGAGGGGCCGATGCCAATCTTGAACAGGTCGAACACGCTAAGGGACATGGTTGTTCTCCGGTTTCTTATTATTCTTGAGGCCGTACTCGGTCAAGTGTGGGAGGGGGCTTGCTCCCGATGGCGGTGCGTCAGTCACCAGATCTAATAACTGACCCTCCGCTATCGGGAGCAAGCCCCCTCCCACATTTAGACTGAGTACCTCTTCAGTTATGCATAGCTCTCGATCGACGGGCACGCACACACCAGGTTGCGATCGCCAAACACGTTGTCGACCCGGCCAACCGGTGGCCAGTATTTGCCTTCGATCAATGACGGCACCGGGTACACCGCTTGTTCGCGGGTGTATGGATGCGTCCACTCGCTCACCAATTCAGCCGCGGTGTGTGGTGCGTTTTTCAGCGGGTTGTCGTCCTTGTCCAACGTGCCGTTTTCCACTGCACGGATCTCTTCGCGGATGGCGATCATGGCATCGCAGAAGCGGTCCAGTTCTTCCTTGGATTCACTTTCGGTCGGCTCGATCATCAAGGTGCCGGCCACCGGGAACGACATGGTCGGCGCATGGAAACCAAAATCGATCAGGCGCTTGGCCACGTCGTCCACACTGATGCCGCTGCTGTCTTTCAACGGGCGCAGGTCGAGGATGCATTCGTGGGCCACCAGGCCGTTGCTACCGGTATAGAGCACGGGGTAATGCTCTTCGAGGCGACGGGAAATGTAGTTGGCATTCAGGATCGCCAACTGCGACGCGCGCTTGAGGCCGGCGCCGCCCATCATGCTGATGTACATCCAGGTGATCGGCAAAATGCTCGCGCTGCCGAACGGTGCGGCGCATACCGCGCCTTCCTTGCGTTCCATGGCCGCGTGGCCGGGCAGGAACGGCGTGAGGTGCGACTTGACGCCAATCGGGCCAACACCCGGGCCGCCACCGCCATGGGGGATGCAGAAGGTCTTGTGCAGGTTCAGGTGGGACACGTCGCCGCCGAACTTGCCCGGTGCGCAGAGGCCGACCATCGCGTTCATGTTGGCGCCGTCGATGTACACCTGGCCGCCGTTGTCGTGGATGATCCCGCAGATTTCGCGGATGCCTTCCTCGAACACACCGTGAGTGGACGGGTAGGTGATCATCAGCGCGGCGAGGTGCTCACGGTGTTCGATGGCCTTGGCGCGCAGGTCTTCGATGTCCACGTTGCCGCGCGCATCGCAAGCGGTCACCACTACGCGCATACCGGCCATGTTGGCGGTGGCGGGGTTGGTGCCGTGGGCCGACGACGGGATCAGGCAGATGTCGCGACGTTCTTCGCCACGGCTCTGGTGATAGGCGCGGATGGCCAGGAGGCCTGCGTATTCACCCTGGGAACCAGCGTTGGGCTGCAAGGAGATCGCATCGTAGCCGGTGGCCGCGCAGAGCATGGCTTCCAGTTCGGTGGTCAGTTGCAGGTAGCCGGCGCTTTGTGCGGCGGGGGCGAAAGGGTGCAGGGCACCGAACTCGGCCCAGGTCACCGGGATCATTTCGCTGGCCGCGTTGAGCTTCATGGTGCACGAGCCCAGCGGGATCATGGTGCGGTCCAGGGCCAGGTCCTTGTCGGCCAGCTTGCGCAGGTAGCGCATCAGCTCGGTTTCCGAGTGATAACGGTTGAACACCGGGTGGCTGAGGATCGGCGACTGGCGCAGCAGGGCGCTCGGCAGGGTGCTTTGGGTTGCAGCAAAGGCCGGCAGGGTTTTGCCGTCGGCGAAGATGGCCCACAAGGCCTGGATATCAGCCTGGGTGGTGGTTTCGTCGACCGACAGGCCAACACGCTCGGCGTCCACGACGCGCAGGTTGATGCGCTGGGCGCGGGCCTTGTCATGCAGGGCGGCGGTGTTGCTACCGGTGTTGATCGTCAGGGTGTCGAAGAAGTGTTGCTGCTCGACTTTCAAGCCCAGGGCCGTCAAGCCCTTGGCCAGGATCGCGGTCAGTTGGTGAATGCGCTGGGCGATCTGGGTCAGTCCCTTGGGACCGTGGTACACGGCGTACATGCTGGCGATGTTGGCCAGCAGCACCTGCGCGGTGCAGATATTGCTGGTGGCTTTCTCGCGACGGATATGTTGCTCGCGGGTCTGCATGGCCAAGCGCAGGGCCGGCTTGCCGAAGCGGTCTACCGACACGCCGACCAGACGGCCTGGCATATCGCGCTTGAATGCATCCTTGGTGGAGAAGTACGCCGCGTGCGGGCCACCGAAGCCCAGCGGCACGCCGAAGCGTTGTGCGCTGCCAATGGCGACGTCGGCGCCGAATTCACCCGGCGGGGTCAGCAGGGTCAGGGCCAGCAGGTCGGCGGCCACGGCTACCAGTGCGTTGGCGGCGTGGAAGCGCTCGGTCAGTTCGCGGTAGTCGAATACATCGCCGTTGCTGGCCGGGTATTGCAGCAGGGCGCCGAAGAACGCGCTGACATCGGTCAACTCGCGCTCATCGCCGACCACCACCTCGATGCCCAAGGGTTCGGCACGGGTGCGCAAGACGTCGAGAGTTTGCGGGTGGCTGTGCACCGAGGCGAAGAAGGCGTTGCTGCCCTTGTTCTTGCTCAAGCGCTTGCAGAAGGTCATGGCTTCGGCGGCGGCGGTGGCTTCGTCGAGCAGGGAGGCGTTGGCGATCGGCAGGTCGGTAAGGTCACTGATCAGGGTCTGGAAGTTCAGCAGCGCTTCCAGGCGGCCTTGGGAAATCTCTGGCTGGTACGGGGTGTAGGCGGTGTACCAGGCCGGGTTTTCCAGCAGGTTGCGCAGGATCGGCGACGGTGTATGGCAGTTGTAGTAGCCCTGGCCGATGTAGGTTTTGAACAGTTGGTTCTGCCCGGCAATGGCCTTGATCTTGGCCAGGGCCTCGGCTTCGCTCAAGCCGTCTTCCAGGCCGAGCACGCTGGTGCCCTTGATGCTTTCCGGGATCACGCTGGCGCTGAGGGCTTCGAGGGAATCAAAGCCCAGGCTGGCGAGCATTTGCTGCTCATCTTCCTGGCGCGGGCCGATGTGGCGGGCGATGAATTCGTTGGCGGTGGTCAGATTAACGGTCATGGCGCGCTCCTCAGGCTTCTGCGTTGGCTTTGATCAGGCGGTCGTATGCATCCTGATCCAACAGCTTAGCCACTGCATCGGCGTCGGTTGGTTTAAAGCGGAAGAACCAGCCTTCGCCCATCGGGTCTTCGTTGACCAGTTCCGGGCTGCCTTCGAGTTTGTCGTTCACTTCCAGCACTTCACCGTCCAGCGGCATGTAGACGCCGCTGGCGGCTTTGACCGATTCCACGGTGGAGGCTTCGGCGCCCTTGTCGTAAGCCTGCAACTCCGGCAGTTGCACGAAAACCACATCACCCAGCGCGTTCTGCGCAAAAGCGGTGATACCCACGGTGACGCTGCCATCGGCTTCGGCGCGCAGCCATTCGTGATCTTCAGTGAAACGCAACTCGCTCATGGAAACTCCTCAGGGCCAGAATCGTCTGGTGGACGGGATTGGAATAATGGGGAGTTGCTTAGCAATATTGCGGCCAAGGTTATTAATTCGTTATAAATCAACAGGTTAATAAAATCGGTTATGACGTTAGTGCATTTGGCTGTAGCGATTTCGCTACAGTCGAGTGCTTGAAAAAAAGCCTATGTGGATCAAAGCCTTGCATGGCGCGTAAAAAACAGGGTTGTAGCGATATCGTTACGCTGTAGCGCTTTCAGTACACTGAATGTCGTTCCTGGACCAAATTTTGGAATGCTCTCCAAATGTGGGAGGGGGCTTGCTCCCGATAGCGGTGTATCAGTCAAAGATTTATGGCTGACACACCGCTATCGGGAGCAAGCCCCCTCCCACATTTGTTTGTATTCCAACTTGAATCAGGGCTTGTTGGGGATGCCGTACTTGCGCAAGCGATGGGCAATCGCCGTGTGGGAAGTCTGCAATCGGCTGGCGAGCTGGCGCGTCGAGGGGTAGCTGGCGTAGAGCTTTTCCAGCAGATCGCGCTCGAAGTCTTCCACCGCCTGTTCCAGGCTGTCGACTTCGCCATCGCTCTGGCGCGCCACCGACGTACCGGCGATGTCCAGGTCGCCGATGTCTACCAGGCTGCCCTCGCAGATGGCGGCGGCGCGGAAGATCACGTTTTGCAGCTGGCGCACATTGCCCGGCCAGCGGTTGCCCAGCAGCGCTGGATAGGTGCCGGGCGCCAGGCGGCAGACCGGGCGCTGGATCTGCGCGCAGGCTTGCTGCATGAAATAGCGGGCCAGCAGCAGGATGTCCTGGCCGCGTTCGCGCAGTGGCGGCACTTCAACGTTAAGCACGTTGAGGCGGTAGAACAGGTCTTCGCGAAAGGTGCCCTCACTGACCATTTTTTCCAGGTCGCGGTGGGTGGCGCTGAGGATGCGCACATTGACCTTCACCTCACGGTCACCGCCCACCCGGCGAAAGCTGCCGTCGTTGAGAAAACGCAGCAACTTGGCTTGCAGGTACGGCGACATCTCGCCGATCTCATCGAGAAACACCGTGCCCTGGTTCGCCAGTTCCATCAGCCCTGGCTTGCCACCGCGCTGGGCGCCGGTAAAGGCGCCCGGGGCGTAACCGAACAACTCGCTTTCGGCGAGGTTTTCCGGCAGCGCCGCGCAGTTCAACGCCAAAAACGGTGCACTGTGGCGCGTGCTGATCGCGTGACAGGCGCGGGCCACCAGCTCCTTGCCGGTGCCGGTTTCGCCCTGGATCAGCAGCGGTGCATCCAGCGCCGCCACCCGTTGTGCCCGTGCCTTGAGGGTGCGGATCGCCGGGGATTCGCCCAGCAGAGCATCAAAACCTTCGGCATGGTCGTGGTGCAGCGCCGATAGCTGTTCGCCGATGCGGTTGGGCTGGTAGAGGGTGAGCAGGGCTCCGGCGTCGGTGATCGGCGTGGCGTCCAGCAGCAGGGTCTGGCCATTGACGCTGATCTCGCGCAACGGCAAGCGAAAGCCATGCTCCAGCAAGGTCTCCAGCAGCGCGGGGTCGTTGAACAGCTCGGCGATGCTTTCGCCGGCCGGTTCGCGCCCGTACAGCGCGATCAATGCCGGGTTGGCCAGCAAAATCTTGCCCGCGCTGTCCAGGGCCAGCACCGGGTCGGTCATGGCTGCCAGCAGGGCGTCCAGTTGCAGGTGGCGGCGTTGGCCCGGAAGGATGTCGACCACCTTCACCGCTTGCACGCCGTGCACGCTGAACAGCGCATCGCGCAGTTCTTCAAGCACCTCGGCGCTGAGGGTGGGTGCGTCGATATAGACGTTGGGCGGCACCATCTCCACCGCATCCAGGTTGAGATTGCGCCCACCGAGCAAGGCCAGGACTTCCTGGGTGATACCGACGCGGTCGATGAAGCTGACGTGGATACGCATGGGGCGATTGGCAATTCTGGAGAGCAGAGGCGGCAAGTATGCCTTGGCGCGGGGCGCAGGTGAAATCTGACAAATGATGGAGATCAAAATGTGGGAGGGGGCTTGCTCCCGATATAGTTGGATCAGCCAATCAACCTGTGGCTGACACACTGCTATCGGGAGCAAGCCCCCTCCCACATTTTGAACTGTATTGTGTCAGTGCAGGCGTGTTACTCCAGGTGTTCGGGTTTGACCGGGTCGCCTGGCTTCACATCCAACTGATGCCGCACGTCCTCAAACATCAAGTCGTACTGCTTGTGCATCGAGCCGTTCAACACCGCGACCTTCGGCATGCCGTATTTCTGCGCGATGTTCATCGCATGCCGCGCAAAGTCGAATGCCTGGTCCTTGGGCAGGAAGAACTCCTCCTTGAGGTCCTTGCCCTGCACCGAACCGTGCAGTTTGAATAACATGCCTTTGCCTTCCTTGGGGTCCTGGCTGACTTCATAGTCGATGCACAGGTTGTAGCTGTAGTCGTCCTTGTTGAGCGCGTGACGTTCGACGTGCAAGTGACCGGGTTCAAAGATGGCCATAGGCGTTTCTCCTCTACTTCACAGATAGGTGATGCCAGGTTTGGCCGTGCTGATGCGAGTGCCGGCGCTGCCCTGGACGATGGCTTCGATATCCGAGAGTGAACCGATCACCGCGGTTTTGCCAGTCTGGCGGGCGAACTCGCAGGCTGCCTGTACCTTGGGGCCCATGGAGCCCGCGGCGAAGCCGAGTTTTTCCATGTCGTCCGGGTGGGCCTGGCCGATGGCCTTCTGGGTTGGCTTGCCGAAGTCGATAAAAGCGGCATTGACGTCGGTGGCGATTACCAGCAGGTCGGCGTCCAGTTGCGCGGCCAGCAGCGACGAGCACAGGTCTTTGTCGATCACCGCTTCAATGCCGCGCAGCTTGCCGTCTTCGCCATACATCGTCGGGATGCCGCCGCCGCCGGCGCAGATCACGATGGCTTTTTTCTCCAGCAGCCACTTGATCGGGCGGATTTCAAAGATGCGTTTAGGGCGCGGGCTGGCAACCACACGGCGGTATTTGTCGCCATCGGGGGCGATGGCCCAGCCTTTTTCGGCGGCGAGTTGTTCCGCTTCGGCTTTGGCATACACCGGGCCGATAGGCTTGGTGGGGTTCTGGAAGGCGGGGTCCTTGGCGTCCACTTCCACCTGGGTAAGCAGGGTGGCGAACGGCACTTCAAAGTCCAGCAGGTTGCCCAGTTCCTGTTCGATGATGTAGCCGATCATGCCTTCGGTTTCAGCGCCCAGTACGTCCAGCGGGTAGGGTGAGACGCTGGTGTAGGCCGCCGCCTGCAACGACAGCAGGCCGACTTGCGGGCCATTGCCGTGGGCGATCACCAGTTCGTTGCCGGCGTGGATCTTGGCGATCTGTTCGGTAGCGATGCGGATATTGGCGCGTTGGTTGTCTGCGGTCATGGGTTCACCACGGCGCAGGAGGGCGTTGCCGCCCAGGGCTACGACGATGCGCATAATGCAATCCTTTTAGGGTGTGAGCAGAGCCCAATGTGGGAGGGGGCTTGCTCCCGATGGCGGCAGGACAGTCAATCTATCTATAGCTGAGCCACCGCTATCGGGAGCAAGCCCCCTCCCACATTTTTGAACCCTGTTCCGACAGTGAGAGTTAGATATCCGCCAACGCCGACACCAGGATCGCCTTGATGGTATGCATGCGGTTTTCCGCCTGCTCAAACGCGATATTGGCCGGCGACTCGAAGACTTCCTCGGTCACTTCCACACCATTGGCCAGGTGCGGATAGCGCGCCGCGATGTCCTTGCCGACCTTGGTTTCGCTGTTATGGAACGCCGGCAAGCAGTGCATGAATTTCACCCGGGGGTTGCCCGAGGCTTTCATCATCTTCGCGTTGACCTGGTACGGCAGCAGTTGCTCGATACGCTCGTCCCACGCTTCCACCGGCTCGCCCATGGACACCCAGATATCGGTGTGGATGAAGTCCACGCCCTTCACTGCTTCTTTCGGGTCTTCGGTGATGGTGATGCACGCGCCGCTTTCCTCGGCAAATGCCTGGCATTGCTTGATGAAATCCTCGTGCGGCCACAGCGCTTTCGGCGCGCCGATGCGCACGTCCATGCCGAGCTTGGCGCCGATCATCAGCAGCGAGTTGCCCATGTTGTAGCGGGCGTCCCCCAGGTAGGCGTAGCTGATGTCATGCAGCGGCTTGTCGCTGTGTTCGCGCATGGTCAGGGTGTCGGCGATCATCTGGGTCGGGTGGAATTCGGCAGTGAGGCCGTTGAACACCGGCACACCGGCGAACTTGGCCAGCTCTTCGACGATTTCCTGTTCGAAGCCACGGTACTCAATGGCATCGAACATCCGACCCAGGACGCGGGCGGTGTCTTTCATGCTTTCTTTGTGGCCGATCTGCGACGACACCGGGTCGATATAGGTGACGTGGGCGCCCTGGTCATGGGCCGCGACTTCGAAGGCGCAGCGGGTGCGGGTCGAGGTTTTTTCGAAGATCAACGCGATGTTCTTGCCTTGCAGGTGCGGACGCTCGGTGCCGGTGTATTTGGCGCGTTTGAGGTCGCGGGACAGGTCCAGCAGGTAGTTCAGTTCGCGAGTAGTGTGGTGCATCAGCGACAGCAGGCTGCGGTTGCGCATATTGAAAGCCATGATGGAATCTCCTTAATAGTCGATAGGGTCGCGGATGATCGGGCAGGTCATGCAGTGGCCGCCGCCACGGCCACGGCCGAGCTCACCGGCGCTGATGGTGATGACTTCCACACCGGCCTTGCGCAGCAAGGTGTTGGTGTAGGTGTTGCGGTCGTAACCGATCACCACGCCGGGTTCCACGGCCACTACGTTGTTGCCGTCATCCCACTGCTCGCGTTCGGCGGCGAAGCTGTTGCCGCCGGTCTCGACCACGCGCAGGGCCTTGAGGTTGAGCGCTGCGGCGACGGTTTCGAGGAAGTTGGTTTTCTCCCGTTGAATGTCGATACCGTGAGGCTTGCTTTCGTCAGGGCGCAGGGTGAACGGCACGATCTGGTTGACCACTTCCGGGAAGACGGTGACCAGGTCGCGGTCGCAGAAGCTGAACACGGTGTCCAGGTGCATCGCTGCGCGGGATTTGGGCAGGCCGGCCACGATGACGCGCTCCACCGCTTTGTTCTTGAACAGGTTGCGCGCCAGTTGGCCGATGGCTTGGTGGGACGAGCGCTCGCCCATGCCGATCAACACCACGCCATTGCCAATCGGCATCACGTCGCCGCCTTCCAGTGTGGCAGCGCCGTGCTCCTGGTCGGGGTCGCCGTACCAGATCTGGAAGTCCGCGTTGGTGAACTCCGGGTGGAACTTGTAGATGGCGGAGGTCAGCAGGGTTTCCTGGCGTCGGGCCGGCCAGTACATCGGGTTGAGCGTTACGCCGCCATAGATCCAGCAGGTGGTGTCGCGGGTGAACTGGGTGTTGGGCAGCGGCGGCAGGATGAAGCTGGCGTGGCCGAGGAAGTCGCGGAACATCTCGATGGTCTTGCCACCAAAGCTGCTCGGCAGGTCATCGGCCGATACGCCACCGATCAAATACTCGCTGATCTTGCGCGGCTCCAGGCTACGCAGCCACGAGCCGACTTCGTCGACCAGGCCCAGGCCCACGGTGTTGGCGGTGATCTTGCGTTGCAGGATCCAGTCCAGCGCTTCGGGGATGGCGACGATATCGGTGAGCAGGTTGTGCATTTCCAGCACATCAATATCCCGCTCGCGCATCTTGGTCACGAAGTCGAAGTGGTCGCGTTTGGCCTGGGCCACCCACAGCACGTCATCGAACAGCAGCTCGTCGCAGTTGTTGGGGGTCAGCCGCTGGTGGGCCAAACCTGGGGAGCACACCATGACTTTGCGCAGTTTGCCGGCTTCGGAATGTACGCCGTACTTAACTTTTTCCGTGGTCATTACAGATCCTCCAGTGAACATACAATTACAGAGTCAGGAAGCCGTCGTAGAGCCCATAGGCCGCCACCAGGGCGCCAATGACCACTGCGGCAAAAATCAGCTTCTCGACGTTGGTGAAAATCGGTTTGCCCAGTTCACGCTTGGCCTTGGCGAACAGGATCGCGCCGGGGGCGTAGAGCAGGGCGGAGAGCAGCAGGTACTTGGTGCCGCCGGCATAGAGCAGCCAGATCGCGTAGATCAGGGCGACGGCGCCGATGAACAGGTCTTTCTTGCGCTCCTTGAGCGCGTTTTCGTAGGTTTCGCCGCGCACCGCCAGCAGCAGGGCGTAGGCCGCCGACCACAGGTAAGGCACCAGGATCATCGAGGTGGCGAGGTAGATCAGCGACAGGTAGGTGCTCGCGGAAAACAGGGTGATCACCAGGAATATCTGAACCATCGCGTTGGTCAGCCACAGGGCATTGACCGGCACATGGTTGGCGTTTTCCTTGCGCAAGAACTCCGGCATGGTGTGGTCCTTGGCGGCGGCAAACATGATCTCCGCACACAGAAGCACCCACGACAGCAACGCGCCCAGCAGCGAGATGATCAAGCCGACGCTGATCAGCACCGCACCCCAGTGGCCCACCACATGCTCAAGCACGGCAGCCATCGACGGGTTCTGCAACTTGGCCAGTTCCGGTTGGGTCATGATCCCCAAAGACAGCACGTTCACCAGCATCAGGAACAGCAGCACGGTGATAAAACCGATCACGGTGGCCTTGCCCACGTCGCTGCGTTTCTCGGCACGGGAGGAAAAGATGCTCGCGCCTTCGATGCCGATGAACACCCACACAGTGACCAGCATCATGTTGCGCACCTGGTTCATCACGCTGCCCAGGTCAGGGTTTTTTACCCCCCAGATGTCTGCGGTGAAGATGTCCAGCTTGAACGCGAATAGGGCGATGAGCACGAACAGCAGCAGCGGCACCACCTTGGCAACGGTGGTCACCAGGTTGATGAACGCTGCTTCCTTGATGCCGCGCAGCACCAGAAAGTGCACCGCCCACAGCAGTACCGAGGCACCTATCACCGCCGCTGGCGTGTTGCCTTCGCCAAAGATCGGGAAGAAGTAACCCAGGGTGCTGAACAAGAGTACGAAGTACCCGACGTTGCCCAGCCAGGCACTGATCCAGTAACCCCAGGCCGATGAGAACCCCATGTAATCGCCAAAACCGGCCTTGGCGTAGGCGTACACCCCGCCGTCGAGATCGGGCTTGCGGTTGGCGAGGGTCTGGAACACGAATGCGAGGGTCAACATGCCGATGGCGGTGATCACCCAACCAATCAACACGGCGCCTACGTCGGCACTGGCGGCCATGTTTTGCGGGAGTGAAAAGATCCCGCCGCCAATCATTGAGCCCACGACAAGTGCAACCAGCGCACCAAGCCTAAGTTTTCCGGGAGAATCAGACATTGCGTGACTCCAATGCAGGAGAAGAGAGATCACAGAATAATTCCGTGCGCTAATAAAACAGCTGACTCAGATCAGTTCATTGGCACATTCCATTGTGAATTAACGACTTAGGGTGGAAGTTGCGGGGCGACACGGCCTGTGCAAAGGCGCTCGCTAGAGCGGTCTCCTACAATGTGGTTAATCATTTGGTCTGGGGCATGGGTGTTGAAGCTAGTTCGTATTTGCGAATGTGCAAACTTTTTGTATGTTGCCTGACGAGCGCTTCATAATTGCCGTATTTAAATTCTAAATAAGCCTAAACTTCCTGCGTTTACATACCCTTATGTTATGAAACGCTAGCGTCATTAAATTGAATTAGTTGAGTGCGCGGTGGTCGGCTCAAACATTTATTGCGAGGAACCTGCATGTCCCAACCAGCCCAGAAACTTCGGCTCAGTGCCCTGATCGCCCTGGTAGTAGGTTCGATGATCGGCGGCGGGATCTTCTCGCTCCCGCAAAACATGGCGGCCCGCGCCGAAGTAGGCGCGGTGCTGATCGGTTGGGCCATTACCGCGGTTGGCATGTTGACCCTGGCGTTTGTGTTCCAGACCCTGGCCAACCGCAAACCGGAACTGGATTCCGGGGTGTACGCCTACGCCAAGGCCGGCTTCGGCGATTACATGGGGTTCTCCTCGGCCTGGGGCTACTGGATCAGTGCGTGGATGGGCAACGTCGGCTATTTCGTGTTGCTGTTCAGCACCCTGGGTTACTTCTTCCCGGCGTTCGGTCAGGGCAATACACCACTGGCCATCGGTTGTGCATCGCTGTTGCTGTGGGCGGTGCATTTTCTGGTGATGCGCGGAATCAAGGAAGCGGCGTTCATTAACCAGATCACCACCGTGGCGAAGATCGTGCCGCTGCTGATGTTTATCGTGATTGCCGCCGTGGCGTTCAAGGCCGACATCTTCACCCGTGATATCTGGGGCCTGGGCAACCCGCAGATGGGCAGCGTGGTCGAGCAGGTGCGCCACATGATGCTGGTCACGGTGTTTGTGTTTATCGGTATCGAAGGCGCCAGTGTGTACTCGGCGCGGGCCGAGAAACGCTCGGATGTGGGGCGCGCGACGGTGATTGGTTTCCTGGGCGTGCTGGCGCTTCTGGTGCTGGTGAATGTGCTGTCGTTGGGCATCATGGGCCAGCCGGAACTGGCGCAGTTGCAGAACCCGTCCCTGGCGGGCGTGCTGGAGCATATTGTCGGGCCCTGGGGCGCAGTATTGATCAGCCTCGGCCTGGCGGTTTCGCTGCTCGGGGCATTGCTTTCGTGGGCGTTGCTCTGCGCGGAAATCCTCTATGCCACTGCCCATGACAAGACCATGCCGGCGTTCCTGAAAAAGGAAAATGCCAATCAGGTGCCGGTTAACGCGTTGTGGCTGACCAATGTGATGATCCAGGCATTTCTGGTGATCACGCTGTTTTCGGCCAGTACCTATACCACCCTGATCTACCTGGCGTCTTCGATGATTCTGGTGCCGTACCTGTGGTCGGCGGCCTATGCGGTGCTGTTGAGCGCGCGCGGCGAAACCTATCAAGGCGCTCAGCGCCGACGCATGAAGGATCTGCTGGTAGGCTTGATTGCCCTCGGTTACGCGGTGTGGCTGTTGTATGCGGGCGGTTTGAAATATTTGCTGCTGTCGGCGCTGCTGTATGCACCGGGTGTGATCCTGTTTGCCCTGGCCAAGCGGGAGCAGGGCCGCCCGTTGTTTACCTCGCTTGAAAAAGGCATTTTCGGTTGTGTGATCGCGGGCGCCGGGTTGGCTGCGTACGGGCTGTATAGCGGGGTATTGTCGCTGTGAGGTTGGCGTATCAACCGCCTTACGACTGGGCGGCGATGGTGGAGTTCTTATCGGCCCGGGCAATCACCGGGTTGGAAACCGTGGTGGCCGGAGTGTATCGACGCAGCATCAGTGTGGCCGGGCGACATGGCTGGATCAGCGTCGCGCCGGGGGCGGGGGATTGGCTGGAGGTGACGGTCGACTTTCCCGAGCCGGTCGCGCTGCCCGAGATCGAGCGGCGCCTGCGCAGGATGTTCGATCTGGATGCCGTGCCCGCCGTGATCAACCTGCAATTGGCCAAGGACCCGTTGATGGCGCAACTGGTTGCGGCTCGACCAGGGCTGCGGTTGCCGGGTACATGGGACGGCCTGGAGTTGGCCATTCGCGCAGTGCTGGGCCAGCAGATCACGGTGGCGGCGGCGATCCGGTTGGCGGGCAAGCTGGTGGCGCAGTATGGCCAGCCGTTGCAAACCCCCCACGCCGGTATTACTCACCTGTTCCCGGCACCCGAGGTGCTGGCGGCGGCGGACCTGGCGGCCCTGGGCATGCCCAAGGCGCGAGGCCGCACCTTGTCCGGTGTGGCCCAGGCGTTGTTGGATGACCCTCGGATTTTCGAGCCCAAGGCCAGTCTCAAGGACGGTGTTGCACGCTTGGTGGCATTGCCGGGGATTGGCGATTGGACCGCGCAGTACATCGCCATGCGCCAGTTGCGCGAGGCGGATGCGTTTGCGTCGGGGGACATCGGCTTGATCAATGCGCTGACGGCGCTGGAAGGCGGGCCGGTGTCGGCACGGCAGTTGCTGGCGCGGGCAGAGGCGTGGCGGCCGTTGAGGGCGTATGCAGCGCAGCATTTGTGGACGTCGTTGAACCGCGGGGATTGATGGGGGCTGTACTGGCCTCATCGGGACATGGGTATCTACACAACTTCTGGTATGGCGCTGTAGCTGTGGGAGGGGCGGTGCGACGATTCGACTTGCTCCCGATGGCGGCCTTAGGGCCGACCAGGATGCCGGATCAAACCGAGTACATATCCGTTATTTAGGTAACGGCCACTTAGGGTTCCGCTCTTACAGCGGCTCACTTTTGGAAGGACCCAAAAGTAAGCAAAAGGTCCTCGCCCCACCACTCGGCACCTCGCTCAGGCTCGGTGTGCCCGTAATCCGACAGGGATTTGGGGGGCCGCCGCCACGCGCCATCCATGGCGCGGGGCGGCTAAACCGGCATCCCTGCCGGTTTACCCCCAAAATCCCTGTCGAATTCCGGCCAGCGTGGTTTAACGGGGCGCCCAAGATCAAAAACAGATCAAGAGCGGCTCGCTTCGCATCGTGGTTACTGGTGACTGCTACGAAGTTGTGTAGATACCCATGCTCATCGGGGGCAAGCCCCCTCCCACATTTGATGTGTGAATACATTCAAAAGTGGGAGGGGGCTTGCCCCCGATGGCGGTCTTCAGTTCACCACTGAGGCCGGTGCGCGCCCAATTCCCCTGCCGGCAAATCCCACTGCAACGGCGTGCCACTGATGCTCAGCGGCGCCAGTAACCGATGGGCCTGGCCCCAGGTGGTCTGCTCTACCACCAAGCCTTGATCATTGATGTCTTCGCCGCGCAACGCTGCGTGCTGCGGCACCTGTCCTGCGTCCACCAGCAATTTGGCCGTGCGCGCCAGTGACAACCGCGCCGAACCGCCCCGACCTGACGCAAACCGCTCGCTCAAGGCCTGGATCGCACTGGCGGCCATCAGGTAACCGGTAGCGTGATCCAGCGCCTGCACCGGCAGCGGCACGGGCTTATCCGCTTGCTTGCAGGCCATGCCCGCCTCGGCGATCCCGCTGCTCATCTGCACCAGGCTGTCAAAACCGCGACGGTTACGCCACGGGCCACTCCAGCCATAGGCATTGAGGCTGACGTCAATCAGGCCGGGGGCGATATGTTGGCGCTCGCCGAGGGTGTAACCCAGCTGTTCCAGTGCATCGGCGCGGTAACCATGGAACAGTACGTCAGCGTCCTTGAGCAAGGCTTCGAATACCTGCCGGCCTTCAGGGCTTTTCAGGTCGAGGCGGGCACAGCGCTTGCCCAGGGTCATCTCCGGTACCACGCCCGGTTCGTTCCAGGTTGGCGAATCAATGCGCAGTACATCTGCACCCAATCCGGCGAGGAAACGACTGGCCACGGGGCCGGCCAATACGCGGGTCAAGTCCAGCACCTTGATACCCGCCAGCGGGCGCGCAGGTGAGCCAAGCCAGGGTTTGTCGATACCAGGGTCGAAGACCTGACGCTGTATCAACTCTTCGGCATTCACCGCCAAGCCTTGCGGATGCTGCTGCCAGGCTTGCCACGTACGCATCTGCGCCGCACAACCGCCGGCGTCGACAATGGCCTGTTCCAGTTCTGCGGCGTTCCATGTAGCGACTTTGGTCGCCATCTCGGCGCGGTCGGCCACAGGCCCAAGCACCCGTTCGGCCGCTGCACGGTGATGGGGTGCGTTGGTGTGCAGACGAATCCAGCCCTCGGCGCTGGCGTAGTCACCGGCCACTGGGTCCCACAGCGGCGGTACTTGCCAACCCACTGGGCGAATCGACGAAGAAAACCACAGCGAGGCGAGACGCCGATCCACGCTGACGCTGGGCAGCCGCCCGGTCTGTTGCTGGATCAACTGGGCAACAGCCTGGCCAGCGGCGCCGATGCTGGCGACGGCCAGGTCGGTCACGGCGAAGGACGAGGGCAGCGCGCCTGCCGAGGTCTCGGGCAGCGCAATGTGCGGTAAATCGAGTGCAGCTTGGATGGGAGTCAGCAGGTCAGTCATCTAAGGCCCTCCGTAAGAGAAGGGCCACTATAGAAGAACATCACACCGGTGTGGCAGCCCCTGGGACCAAGGGCAGTTCGATGCTGGCGACAAAACCGCCGTCGGGATGATTGGCCAGGATCAGGGTGCCGCCATGGCGCTCGGCAGCACGGCGGGCGATGGCCAGGCCCAGGCCATGACCTTGCGCAGTCTGGCCCGGCGCACGGTAAAACGGCTCGCCCAGTTGGCCCAGGTGTTCGGTTTCAACGCCGGGGCCGTGGTCGCGTACGCTGATCAGAATGCGCCCGTTTTGATGCTGGGCCTGCAATTGAATCGGTTGGCCGGCCGGGTTGAAGCGTTGGGCATTGCGCAGAAGGTTATCCACGGCGCGCTCGATCATGGTCGGCCAGCCCTTGAGCCGCAGGTCGACGTCGGTGCTGAGGTGCACCACTTGCTCGGGCGCGCCGAGCTGGGCGTCCTTTTGCAGGGTCTTGAGCAATGGGTTGAGGTCAATGTCTTCGGCGCTGGCGTTGTCGGCGTCGACCCGCGCCAGGACCAGGATTTCGCTGATCAAGGCTTCCAGGCGGTCGCATTCGCGGGTCAGGCGCGGCCAGAGTTTTTCCCGCTCTTCGGGGCTGGCGCGCTCGGCCAGGGCCAGGGCGATACGCAAGCGTGCCAGGGGCGAGCGCAGTTCGTGGGACACGTCGCGCAGCAACTGGCGCTGGCTACCGATCAGGCTTTGCAGGCGCGCGCCCATGCGGTTGAAGTCATTGGCCAACACACCGAATTCGTCGCGCCTGTTGGCCAGTTGCGCCAGGCTGTTTTGTTGATAGGTGGTTTGCCCCAGGTCATGCACCGCGCCGCGCAGGCGGCTGAGTGGGCGGGTGATGGACAAGGTCACCAGCAGGCTGAACAGGGTCAACACCACCAGGGTGATTGCCAGGGCACTGAGCGGCCACAGCAGGCTACTGCGGTGCCAGGCTTCCAACTCCGGGTGGGGAATGCGGTAGATCAGCAGGTAGGTGTCGCCGGTTTTGTCGCTGGTGTACTCGGCGGTCAGGCGCCGCCAGGGCAGGTGGCCGTCCTGGCTGTCATTCTGCCGGGCTTCAAAGGCGGCGGCGCGACGCGGGAAGGTACCGCGCACCACCGGCTCGCCGCTCTCGTTAAGCACTTGCACATCGATGTGGTACTGGCGTTTGCGCTGTTGCAGCAAGTCCTGGGCGGCGTCCTCACCCTGGGCTTCGTAGAGTTGCGTCCACTCTTGCGCCAGGTTGTTCAGGCCGGGGTGGCGGCTGAGAATCCAGGCGTCCTGGTTGAGCATATGCCCAAGCAGAATCGACAACCCGCCAACCAGGGCGATGGCCAGCCAGAAACTCGCCAGGATACGCCAGAACAATGAACGCACAGGAAACCCTCAAACAGGAAAAGCCCAGTGGTGTGAACCACTGGGCCGTAGGCATTACGTTTGCATTATTGCGCTTTTTGCGCTTGCTGGGCTTTCCATTCCTGGAATTGCTTCCACTCGGCGCGGCGCTCGGCTTGCTTTTTGACGATCTCGTCGTATTGCTTCTGCTGGTCAGGCTTGAGCACGGCGCGGATATTGGCCTGGGTTTTCTGCTTGCCGGCGGCGATCTCGTCCTGCATGGCTTTCTGGTCAGCGGCCGGGAGTTTGTCCAGGTACTTTTGGGTCAGGTCTTTGCGAGCGTGCCATTGGTCACCCATCAGCTTGCGGATCTGCTCACGCTGTTCCTTGCTCAAGTCCAGCTGGCTGAACGGGCCGCCTTTACCACGCGGGCCGTGTTCGCCGTGGCCAGGGCCGCCCATCATGTGGCCTTCGTGCCCGCCCATCGGGCCCGGGCCTTCAGGCATGGCCATGGCGACGGTAGGCAGTGCAGCGGCGAGCATCAAAGCGATAAGGGTCTTGCGCATGGTGATTCTCCTGTCTCTATTCCGGTGAGTCCGGATGTGAGTAGGTTACGCAGAGCAAGGTCAGCCGCCGTCAGCGGAGGGTAAAGATTTGGTAAGGCTGCCTCTAGAGGCTGTAATAGTAGCCGCGACTGCGCAGCGCCACGATCCGCGGCCGGCCATCCGGGTGCGGGCCGATCTTTTTGCGCAGGTTGCTGACGTGCATGTCCAGGCTGCGATCGTAAAGGGTCAACTTGCGGCCCAGGGCGATCTGCGCCAGTTCCTGTTTATCGAGGGGCTCGCCGGGCTGGCGCAGCAAGGCTTCGAGCAGGCGGCTTTCGGAGACGGTCAGGGTGAACTCCTGGTCATCGATGCTCACCACGCCGCGCACCGGGCTGAAGCACAGGTCGCCCAGCTCAAGCTGGGTCGAGACCGCGGTCGGGTGGCTGCGGCGCAATACGGCACGCAGGCGGGCGGTCAGTTCGCGCGGATCGCAAGGCTTGGCCAGGTAGTCGTCGGCGCCCAGCTCCAGGCCGAGGATGCGGTCCAGGGGTTCGCCCCGCGCCGAGAGCATCAGCACCGGCAGTTCCGGGTGGTCGTTGCGCAGTTGCTTGAGCAGCTCCAGGCCGCTGCCGTCGGGCAACATCACGTCGAGCACCACCGCCGCCGGGGCGGCTTCGGCCAAGGCTTTGCGGGCGCTCAGGCCATCGTGGCAGGCGCGCACCTGGAAGCCTTCCTGGCTCAACCAACTGTTCAGCAGCTCACAGAGCTCCTGGTCATCATCTATCAGTAACAGCTCGCTCATGACTCACTCGATTTAGCCATTGTCGACGGCGACGACCCCACCGGTGCCGCCGTGAGCCATTAGGAGTGCGCCGAAACGATTAGGTTCGACGCAGCCGGGTTCAAGGCAGGACTTGCTTGAACGGCTTGATCACCACATCAGCGTAGACGCCTGCGGCGACATAGGGGTCGGCCTTGGCCCAGGCCTGGGCGTCGGCCAGGGAGGCGAACTCGGCGACAATCAGGCTGCCGGTGAAACCGGCGTCGCCCGGGTCATTGCTGTCGACCGCCGGGTGCGGGCCGGCCAGTACGATACGGCCTTCGGCTTGCAGCTGTTTAAGGCGCTCGACGTGGGCAGGGCGTACGCTCAGGCGTTTTTCCAGCGAGTTGGCAATATCGGTGGCAATGATGGCGTAGAGCATGTCAGTCCTCGGTTTTCGGCGTGGTAGGCGCGGTGTCATGCAGGTGACGCGACAGGTAGATCCCCTGGCCGATCAGGAACAATACGGTCATGCCCAGGCTGCCGAACACCTTGAAGTCGACCCAGTAGTCCTGGAAGGTAAAGGCCACGAACAGGTTGGCGGCACCGCAGAACAGGAAAAACACGATCCAGGCCACGTTCAGGCGCACCCACACCGGTTCCGGCAAGGTCAGCGCGTGGCCCATGATCCGCTTGATCAGCAGGCGGTCACCGATGAAGTGGCTGCCGATAAAGACCAGGGCAAACAGCCAGTTGACCACCGGGGCTTTCCATTTAAGGAAGGTTTCGCTGTGGAAGGCCAGGGTCAGTCCGCCAAAGACCAGGCAGGCGATAAGGGTCAGCCATTGGCTTTTTTCCAGCTTGCGCTGGGAGATGAAGATGGCGCCGTAGACCACGATGGAGCTGATGATCAGTACGGCAGTGGCACTGTAGATACCCCCGAACGACAGCTCGTGACCGGCGATTTCGATGACCCTGGGGTCGAGTTTGGTAACGATGAAAAACAGCAACAGCGGGATGAAGTCGATGAATTGTTTCACAGTAAGAGCCAGAAGCTGGATGTGGCGGCATAATAACAAACATCCTTGGTTGCGATAGCGCCAGCTGACTTGAGGTTACATACCCACGTGAATGTTGATTTGCACTGCCACAGCACGGCCTCCGACGGCGCCCTGGCGCCCGCGGTACTGGTTGCGCGTGCGTTTGAAAAAGGCGTGCAAGTGCTGGCGTTGACCGACCACGACACCCTCGAGGGTCTCGATGAAGCCCGCGAAGCCGCGCGTTCTTTGGGCATGCAACTGGTCAACGGGGTGGAATTGTCCTGCACCTGGGGCGGCGCCACCATTCATGTACTTGGCTACGGTTTCGATCAGAATGCCCCGCCGTTGGTGGCGGCCATTGCCCAATTGCACGATGGCCGCTGGCTGCGGTCCGAAGAAATAAGCCGCAAGCTCAGCCTTAAAGGTATGCCCGGCGCCCTCGACGGCGCCCGTGCCATCCAGCAGGAACTGGGGGACAGCGGCAACGCACCGGCCCGTCCGCACTTTGCCGACTGGATGGTGCGCGAAGGCTATGTCAAGGATCGCGCCGAAGCCTTTCGCAAATGGCTGGGGGCCGGCAAGTTGGGCGATGTGAAGCTGCATTGGCCGACCCTGGAAGACACCGTCCAGACTTTGCGGGCTTCCGGGGCCTGGGTCAGCCTGGCGCATCCCTGGCATTACGATTTCACCCGCAGCAAGCGCCGCAAGCTGATCAGCGACTATATTGGTGCGGGTGGCCACGCGATCGAGGTGGTCAACGGGCATCAACCGGCGGAACAGGTCGGCAGCCTGGCGATCCTTGCCCGCGAATTTGGTCTGCTGGTCAGTGCCGGCAGTGATTTTCATGGCCCAGGCGGCTGGTCCGAGATTGGCGAGTATCGCCAGGTCCCGGAAGATCTGCCGCTGTTGTGGGGGCGATTCAAGCATGACCCCATTATTGCCACCGTCTGAACAGGTAGAGCACGTGAGTCAATTCTTCCAGATTCATCCGGAAAACCCTCAGGCGCGCCTGATTAAACAGGCCGTGGAGATCATCCGAGCCGGCGGCGTGGTGATCTATCCAACTGATTCGTCCTACGCCATCGGTTGCCAGATCGGCGACAAGGGCGCGGTCGAGCGTGTAAGGCGCCTGCGCCAGCTGGACGACAAGCACAACTTCGCACTGATTTGCAGCGACTTGTCTCAACTGGGCCTGTTCGCCAAGGTCGACACCGGTACGTTCCGCCTGCTCAAGGCCCATACGCCGGGGCCTTATACCTTCATTCTCAATGCCACCCGCGAAGTGCCGCGGCTGTTATTGCACCCCAAGAAGCGCACCATCGGCCTGCGCGTGCCGGAACACCCGATAGCCCTGGCGCTGTTGGCCGAGCTGGGTGAGCCGCTGATGAGCGTGTCGTTGATCCTGCCCGGTGAAACCGAACCGTTGTACGACCCTTACGAAATGCGGCGCCTGCTGGAAAAGCATGTCGACCTGATCATCGATGGCGGCTACGGCGGCAACAAAGCCTCGACGGTGATCAACCTGGCTGACGGCGAGCCTGAAGTGGTGCGTGTGGGCTGTGGCGATCCGGCGCCATTTATGGTCGAGGCCTGAATGTCGGCCGTGGAAACCGCTGATCCCCAGGCCGGCGCCCAGCAGGAACTGCCGTTCGCCATGGTCTATGGCCAGGCGGTCATGGAAATGCCCCTGGACCTGTACATTCCACCGGATGCCCTGGAGGTCTTCCTGGAAGCCTTCGAAGGCCCGCTGGACTTGCTGCTGTACCTGATTCGCAAGCAGAACATCAATATCCTCGACATCCCGGTGGCAGAAATCACCCGTCAGTACATGGGCTACGTCGAGCTGATGCAGTCGGTGCGCCTGGAGCTGGCCGCCGAGTACCTGGTGATGGCCGCCATGCTCGCCGAGATCAAGTCGCGCATGTTGTTGCCGCGTTCGGAGACCGTCGAAGCCGAAGAGGATGACCCGCGCGCCGAACTGATCCGCCGCTTGCAGGAGTACGAACGCTTCAAGGCCGCCGCCGAAGGCATTGACGGCCTGAGCCGCGTGGGCCGTGATGTGGTGGTGCCCAAGCTCGACGCACCCGAGGCCCGTGCGCGCAAATTGCTGCCGGACGTGAGCCTGGAAGAATTGCTGATGTCCATGGCCGAGGTGCTGCGCCGTGGCGATATGTTTGAAAGCCACCAGGTCAGCCGCGAAGCGCTGTCTACCCGCGAGCGCATGAGTGATGTGCTGGAGCGCCTCAAGGGTGGTGGGTTTGTGCCGTTTGTCGAGCTGTTCACCGCCGAAGAAGGCCGACTAGGTGTGGTGGTGACCTTTATGGCGATCCTCGAACTGGTCAAGGAATCCTTGGTCGAGCTGGTGCAGAATGAGCCTTTTGCGGCTATCCACGTGCGGGCGCGAGCCGAATAACGAGCTGAATCGATGAATCTGACTGAACCCCGCGAACTGGCACCCTTGCTGGAGGCCTTTCTCCTGGCCTCGGGTAAACCGCAATCCCTGGAGCGCCTGTTCGAACTCTTTGAAGAAGCTGAACGCCCGGAGCCGCCGGTATTCAAGAAGGCGCTGGAGATCCTGCGCAAGTCCTGCGACGGCCGTGCCTTTGAGTTGCGCGAAGTGGCGTCGGGTTATCGCCTGCAGATCCGTGAGAAGTTTTCGCCGTGGGTGGGGCGCTTGTGGGAAGAGCGGCCGCAGCGTTATTCGCGGGCAATGCTGGAAACCATGGCGCTGATCGCCTATCGCCAGCCGATTACCCGTGGCGAAATCGAGGACGTGCGTGGTGTGGCGGTCAACAGCCATATCGTCAAGACCCTGCTGGAGCGCGAGTGGATCCGCATCGTGGGTTACCGCGACGTGCCCGGCAAACCGGCGATGTTCGCCACCACCAAGGTGTTCCTCGATCATTTCAACCTGAAGAACCTCGACGACCTGCCGCCCCTGGCTGAACTGCGCGAAATGGAGGCCGAGCCGGTGCTCGACTTCGACGATGCGCCGGTGCCGCAAAGCCTGCAGGAACTGGCCGATGCCAGCGCCGAGCCGGAGGAGCCCAAGGACGAAACCAGCTTCCATACGCTGCTGTTGGAGCTCGATGATATGGAGCAAGGGATCAAGACTGATTTTGACGACCTCTTGCGTGATGCTGCCGACGAGCCGCAGACCGAGGTGAACGTTGAACCCGAGCCCGAAGTCGAAGAAGACATCCTCGGCGTCGCCGATGCCCGGGAAAAACTGCTGGCCGCCGTCGCCGCCCTGGAACAGCCGCCGCTCAGCGACGAAGAAGACGAAGCCCGGGCGCTGGCCGAAGCCATCGAAAACGAACGCCGCCAACTCGAAGACTGACGCAATAAAAACTGTGGGAGGGGGCTTGCTCCCGATAGCGGAGTGTCAGGCAGCAGATGCATCAACTGATCCACTGCTATCGGGAGCAAGCCCCCTCCCACATTGGATCTCCACTGTCTGGGAGAAAACATGAGTTCCACCAAAGACCCGTGCATCAGCATCTGCAAGTTCGCCGACGACATCTGCGTCGGTTGTGGCCGCAGCAAGCGCGAAATCCGCGCCTGGAAGAAGCTCGACAAAGTCGACAAGCGCACGGTGCTGGCTGAAGCCGAGCTGCGATTGCTGGCGCTGGGTGCCACCGGTCGGCGGAAAAGCAAATGACTTGGGCGTTATCGACTAGTCTGTGATGCGCAACACGCGCCATGCGCGTATGATTCGCGACCCCTTGCCGACCTATTCGGCCAAGGCCCCGCTTTCAAGACCCCTCAGGCCACGCCTGAATCGACCCACCGGGAGGTGCTTACGATGAATGACCAAGACCAGAAAGACCAGGAAATCGGCCCAGCAGGCGAAAAGCTGCAAAAAGTGCTGGCGCGTATCGGCGTGGGCTCGCGCCGCGACGTCGAAGCCTGGATTACCCAGAAGCGCATCAAGGTCAACGGCGTCGAGGCTACCCTCGGCCAGCGCGTCGACCTGCACGATGCAATCACCATTGATGGCAAGGTCATCAAGCGTGAAGAGGCCGCCGAATCGGTGCGCCGCGTGATCATGTACAACAAGCCCGATGGCGAAATCTGCACCCGTGACGACCCGGAAGGCCGTCCGACCGTGTTCGACAAGATGCCCAAGCCCAAGGAAGGCCGCTGGATCAACATCGGTCGTCTGGACATCAACACCACCGGCTTGCTGATGTTCACCACTGACGGCGAACTGGCCAACCGCCTGATGCACCCGTCCTACGAGATGGATCGTGAATACGCCGTGCGTGTACGCGGTGAAGTCGATGACGAGATGATCGAACGCCTCAAGGCCGGCGTGGTGCTGGAAGACGGCCCGGCCAAGTTCACCGACATCAAGCAGGCGCCAGGCGGCGAAGGTTTCAACCACTGGTACCACTGCGTGGTGATGGAAGGGCGTAACCGTGAAGTGCGTCGCCTGTGGGAATCCCAGGGGCTGGTGGTCAGCCGCCTCAAGCGCGTGCGTTTCGGCCCGGTGTTCCTGAACTCCGACCTGCCGATGGGCCGCTGGCGCGAAATGAGCCAGTACGAAGTCGACATCCTCAGCGCCGAAGTTGGCCTGACGCCGGTCGCCATGCCGCAGATGAACGCCAAGAGCAAAGACAAGCTTGAGCGTATGCAGCGTAAATCGTCGCGCCCTGTTGCGCGTACCGAGCGCGTGGCTCGCACCCTGCGCCCGGCGCTGAATGCACCGGCAACCGGCGGTCGTATTTCTCGCGAGCCGCAGATCGAAGGTGAGCGTCGCCCAACCGCACCGTCCCGCCAGGAAGGTGATCGTGCACCACGCACACCGCGCCCGGCCCGTGGCGAAGCGCCAAGCGGCGGTCGCAGCAACCGTGGTGAAGCCGATCGCCCGGCCGACAATGCCAGTACCAAGCGTCCAGCCAAGCCAGCGGCGAACAAGCGCCCTGGCCCGAAACTGGTAGCTGATGAACCATCTGGCAAGCGCCGTGGCGCCCCGGCAGGTTCGGGTCAGCGTCCTGGTTTTGGTCGCAAGAAGCCGCAGTGATGCGTTAAGCGCTGCATAAAAACGCCAACCCTAGGGTTGGCGTTTTTTTTGATCTGAATTTGAAATGCAATCAACTGTGGGAGCTGGCTTGCCTGCGATAGCGGTGAGCCAGTCACCTTTGTGCTAACTGACCCACCGCTATCGCGGGCAAGCCCGGCTCCCACAGGGATATCTACACGTCTGATGATCTTTTAAAAGGCAAAGGAGCCATCAAACACTGGCTTGTCATCCAGCGCCAACACCCCACTGGCAAAGATCAAATCCAAGTGATGACTGCCTTTCTGCCCGCCGCCCAGGCCCAGGTGCAGCCCGCAATGGCGCTCCTCGAACCCGGCATTGCGCGCATACAGATCCTTGACCCCTTCGTTGGTGCCAATCCCCAGCTCCTCCACCCGACGGTTGGACGGGTTGGCATTCAGGTACTTGTTGAAATCATCCGCCAGCCCCGGCACGTCGCTGGCCACGCTGCAAATGGTCGAGTTCTCGATCCACAATTCCAGCGGTGATTGCAGCACGCCGTATTTGCGCGCAAACGGAATAGTGCTGAGGAAGGTACCGACAAACCGCACCTGGCCGTTGATGGCTTCACTGTGGGTGGCGATTTCGCCGGGGGCCAGGTCGTGGTTGCCGACGCCGTTGATATTGGTCCACTTCTTGATGCTGCTCATCGGCGCTTCAAGACGTGAACCGTGCTTGTCGGTAAAGCTCAGTACATTGGCCTGGGACATGCGTCGGATCAGCGTGGCGTTAAGGTCGGCAATACGCTGTGGCTCGACGCTGAAGGTGTCGTAGAAGTAATCACCATAATCCTTGAATAGCAGGGATTTCTTCCAGTGCTCGGCCATCACGCCGTGCAGGGCGCGGATAAAGTCCGGGCCTTCGGCGCGTGGGTTGGGCAGGGTGGAGGAGTCGTAGAGAAACAGGTACAGGTCACAGTCTTCGATGGCTTGCACCAGGGCTTCGCTGGGAGCCAGGTCCAGGCGTTGCAACTGGAAGTTGAAGCGGGCGGCGCTGCCGTGGGTGATTGCCTGGGCGATGGCGTCGTAGCGTTCGGTATGGCCCAGCAGCACGGTGGGGCGACTCAGGCCGCTGAGGGCTGGGTGGTGTGCGAGGTAGTAGAGAAAGTGTTCGACGGCGCGGGCCTTGTCCATGACGGGTGTCCTTCTGTGCCTTGGGTAA
This sequence comes from Pseudomonas sp. W2Aug9, assembly GCF_023127755.1. NCBI lineage: Bacteria > Pseudomonadati > Pseudomonadota > Gammaproteobacteria > Pseudomonadales > Pseudomonadaceae > Pseudomonas > Pseudomonas sp. W2Aug9. Next base: position 375,091 of record NZ_SPKL01000037.1, read on the forward strand.
GGGGGCAGGTGCCGTGCACAGCACCTGCCGGATGCCTGCCGGGTATTAGAAAGGCCACATCGCGGTGCCGAAAGGCACAACGGCATCGGCTTGCATCATTTCAACGGCGGCCTCATGGGTCGGCGCTTCAAACCAATCGTCGAGTTGCAGTTCGGTTTCCAGGTCTTTTTCCAGTGCTTGCATGGTGCATCTCCTAGAGGACGTTGATTGAGAACGGCTTGCCCGCGGGCTTCGTGGGCAAGTGGAAAGAACCTAGAAGAGAGTGTTTCAAAATGCAAAAAAAATATTGACACGGTTTCATTTGGATTTTTTCTTCTGTTTTTGGCGAGCTATTTTTTATTCAGAAAAAACAGCGTATTGGCTGAACCGTTTATTCAGAAAATCCCCACTGACAATTTTCCGTTGGCTGTCCATAAAACCTGGCTGTAACGCAGTGTTTCCGCATTGTAACGATAAGTTTACGAATTTGCCCCGGGAGTCTTGGGCGACCTGTAGCTGTAAGGATTGGCTGACAGTTTGTCGCGTGCACTCTGTTGGGGCGTGCCGAAGCTGTCGAGCGGTGTACAATGCGCCGCGTTTTACTGTGACCCCCCTTGCGTACCCACGCAAAAGGCCAAGACCTCAGGGTTCGATCCCCCTGATCATTCCGCCTGGCCACGAGCCGGACGGGTTCGATTTCGTCACAGATAAAAACAAACAGGTGACGTATGACCATTAGAAAGACGCTGTACTCCTGGTGCCTGCGCTGGGGTTTGAACGGCGCTGCTTGAGTTGGTAATTCAAGGCAGCAACCTGCATTCATATCCTCAAACCTTGCGTGAGACCCTTTCATGAGTGGAACCCATTCCTCTTCAGGCGAGCTGAAACGCGGCCTGAAAAATCGGCATATCCAGTTGATCGCCCTCGGTGGCGCCATCGGCACCGGTCTGTTCCTGGGCTCGGCCGGGGTGCTCAAATCCGCCGGCCCGTCGATGATCCTGGGCTATGCCATCTGCGGCTTTATCGCCTTCATGATCATGCGCCAGCTTGGCGAAATGATCGTCGAGGAGCCGGTAGCCGGTTCGTTCAGCCATTTTGCCCACAAATACTGGGGCGGTTTCGCCGGCTTTCTGTCGGGCTGGAACTGCTGGATTCTTTACATTCTGGTGGGCATGTCGGAGCTGACCGCTGTCGGCAAATACGTGCACTACTGGTGGCCGGAGATCCCGACCTGGGTGTCTGCGGCGGCCTTCTTCGTACTGATCAACGTGATCAACCTGGCCAACGTCAAGGTCTTCGGTGAAGCCGAGTTCTGGTTTGCCATCATCAAGGTGGTGGCAATTGTCGGCATGATTGCCTTGGGCAGCTACCTGCTGGTCAGTGGCAGCGGCGGCCCGCAAGCCTCGGTGAGCAACCTGTGGGACCACGGCGGGTTTTTCCCCCATGGTGTTGGCGGGTTGGTGATGGCCATGGCGATCATCATGTTCTCGTTCGGCGGCCTGGAAATGCTCGGTTTTACCGCCGCCGAAGCCGATCAACCACGCACCGTGATCCCCAAGGCGATCAATCAGGTGATCTACCGTATCCTGATTTTCTACATCGGCGCCCTGGTGGTGCTGTTGTCGCTGACGCCGTGGGACAGCCTGCTGGCGACCCTCAACGCCTCCGGCGATGCCTACAGTGGCAGCCCGTTCGTGCAGGTGTTCTCGATGCTGGGAAGTAATACCGCCGCGCATATTCTCAACTTCGTGGTGCTGACGGCAGCGCTGTCGGTGTACAACAGCGGCACCTACTGCAATAGCCGTATGTTGCTGGGCATGGCCGAGCAGGGCGACGCGCCCAAGGCCCTGGCGAAGATCGACAAGCGTGGCGTGCCGGTGCGGTCGATCCTGGCCTCGGCGGCGATAACCCTGGTGGCGGTGCTGATGAACTACCTGATGCCCCATAACGCGCTGGAACTGCTGATGTCGCTGGTGGTGGCCACGCTGGTGATCAACTGGGCGATGATCAGCTTCTCGCACTTCAAGTTCCGCCAGCACATGAACCGCACCGGCCAGGTGCCGCTGTTCAAGGCGCTGTGGTATCCGTATGGCAACATTATCTGCGTGGCGTTCGTGGTGTTTATCCTGGGCACCATGTTGATGATTCCGGGCATTGACCGCTCGGTGTACGCGATCCCGGTGTGGGTGGCGTTCATGGGGGTGTGTTACTGGATCAAGAACAAGCGGGCGCAGCAGTCCATGGATATGGCGGTCCCCGCGGTGAAGTAAGCGTCAATGTTGTTAAGCAGACCCGGCCTTGTGCCGGGTTTGTTGTTTGAGGGGATGGCCAAGGTGCATTCGCGTATCCTAGGGCTTCTTCCGGAGGACCGTGTTACTCATGCTGGTGATTTCCAATAACGTACAGCTGCCCGATGCCGAGATCGAGCTGACCGCCATTCGCGCCCAGGGTGCCGGTGGTCAGAACGTCAACAAGGTGTCGAGCGCAGTGCACCTGCGTTTTGACATTCCTGCCTCGTCCTTGCCGGAGTTCTACAAGGAGCGCCTACTGGCGCTGCGCGACAGCCGTATTACCAGCGAAGGTGTGCTGGTGCTCAAGGCCCAGCAATACCGTACCCAGGAGCAGAATCGTGCCGATGCGTTGGAGCGCCTGGTGGAGTTGATCCAGAGCGCCACCAAGGTCGAGAAAAAGCGCCGTCCGACCAAGCCCACCCTGGGGTCCAAGAAGCGCCGCCTGGAGTCCAAGACCAAGCGCGGCAGCATCAAGGCCGGGCGAGGCAAGGTCGACTTCTAGGCATCGCGCGTTTCCCGGGCCTTGGGTGCCTGGCGGTACAGGTACAGACTCAGCAGCAAACCGGCGGCGGCGGCGAGGGCGGCGAACAGGAAGATCGATGCAAAGCCGAAACCTGCTGCCACGGCGCCCGCCAGTGGCCCGGTGATGCCCAGGGACAAGTCGATAAACAGCGAATAGGCGCCTACCGCCGAGCCACGGCTGGAGGCGGGCACCAGGTTGACCGCCTCCACGCCCAGCGCCGGAAATACCAGAGAAAAGCCGAAGCCGCTCAACGCCGCGCCAGCCAGCGCCAGTTGGGCATCCGGCGCCAGCCACAGCAACAGCAGGCCGAGGACTTCCACCGACAGGCAGGCAATCGCGACGCGAAAGCCGCCAATGCGGTTGATCAAATTGCCAAACAGCAAGCGTGCGCCGATAAAACTGGCGCCGAACAGGCTCAAGGCCCACACCGCGTTATCCCAGTGCTGGGTGGTGTAATACAGGGTGATAAAGGTGGCGATGGTGCCAAAGCCGATGGAGCCCAGCGCCAGCGCGCAACCGTGTGGCAACACGCGGCCCAGCACATTCATGAACGGCAGACGTACGCCGGGTACAATCGGCGCGGCTTGTTTTTTCCAGGCCAACAACACGCCCAGCACGGCGAGCAGAATGATGCTCACGCCCATGCTCCACAGCCCGAACCGGCTGACCAACAGCACCCCCAATGGTGCGCCGACCGCCAGCGCGCCGTAGCTGGCGATACCGTTCCAGGAGATGACTTTGGCGGTGTTCGCCGCGCCAACGCGGCCGATGCCCCAGCCGATCGCGCCTGAACCCACCAGGCTTTCGGCGCTGCCCAGCACCAGTCGACCGATCAACAGGCTGCCCAGGCTCACTGCCGGCAGGCTGGAAAACCACGCCGCCAGCAACATGAACAGGCCACTTGAACCGCAGCCCACCAGGCCAATCAGCACGGCGCGCTTGCTGCCCAGGTTGTCGATAATCTTGCCGGCATAGGGGCGGCTCAACAGGGTCGCCAGGTATTGCACACTGATGACCAGCCCGGCGATCACGGCGCCATAGCCCAATTGGCTATGCACATAGCCCGGCAATACAGCCAGGGGGATGCCGATATTCAGGTAGCCGATAAAGGTAAACAGCACGATGGAGACGACTTGCAGCGTGACGGCCATGGGTCGCTGGGTATCTGGCATGGGAGAGGTCCACTGTCGCAGCAGGTAAAGATAGGCTGCTAATGATACCGGCGCGCAGGCCGGGCAGGGCGGCAAAAATGTAAAACCTCGGAGCAAAGATGCATCAGGCTTGGGCGGGAGCCAGCAATTGAGTCGTCACCAGGGCTGCCAGGGCATTTTCCTGGGTGCCGAAGCGCTTGAGCAGTGCGGCTTGCTTGTCTGCACTGAGGCGGTTCCAGACTTCGACCATCTGCAAGGCAGCGTCGAGCACGGCGGCATCCGGCGTATCGGGAAGGGTTGTGGTCATGATGAGCGTCTCGAATGATTCAGGCAGTGTGGAAAGCGCTCAAAGGTGCGCTTTCCACACGGTCTGGTACGGCGTCAGTCTTGGCGTTTGCTGTCGACTGGTTTTGCTTCTTTGGTCGCAGGCTGCTTGTTGCTGGCCTGCTGCGGTGTTGGCTGCTCGGTTGGGTGCAGGCTTGGGAAGGGGAGATTAGGTATCTCGTGCATCGTCGTCGCTCCTCGCAAGGTCTGTTTTCAATCGCAGGTGATTGCGCGCTCTCAAAAAGCCTTGGCAGGATACAGCACCGTAAATGACAAAAAGACTTTTATCTCGGCGGACGCACAATTTTTAATACTTGCGACGCAAGTGACATGAGAACGCCCCCTAGAACGGTACCTTGCCCAGGATCATGTCGCGGTACATCACGAAATCCCCCAGCAAGCTATAGAACGGGTGCTGAAAGGTCGCCGGACGGTTCTTTTCGAAAAAGAAGTGGCCAATCCAGGCAAAGGTGTAGCCAGCGATTGGCAAGGCCAGCAACAGGAGCAGTGACCCCCGGCCTATGGCGTACGCGAGGATACCGATCACCAGGGTGGTGCCGATGAAATGCAAGCGCCGGCAGGTGCTGTTGCCATGTTCGCTCAGGTAGTACGGGTAAAACTCGGCAAAGCTGTTGAATTTCCTGGTGTTTTCCACGGTGGCCGGCCCTCTGGTTGTTGTGCCGCCCAACAGGTGTTCGGCGGGGAGCTTATTTGAGTCTAGAGTGATCAGTGGTATCAGCCAGTGACAATAGATGCCACTTTAGTATCCTTGGCTTCCTGGCTGCCGTTTGAGCCTGCTTTCAATAAGAAGACGCCATGAGCGAACGAACAACTTCTGCAAGCTGGGCGATGGGGATAGTCAAGGCGTTGGAAATGGACGGCCTGGATTGCCGTGCGTTGTTCAAGCAACTGGGCCTGGACTATGCCGCCCTCAGTGACCCGGACGCGCGTTTTCCCCAGGATTCCATGACCCGCCTGTGGCAGCGGGCGGTGGAGGTGTCAGGCAACCCGGCGATTGGCTTGAACATGGGCAAGGTGGTGCGGCCGGCCTCGTTCCATGTTGCCGGTTATGCACTGATGTCCAGCAACACTCTGGCTGAAGGCTTTATGCGATTGGTGCGCTACCAGCGCATCATCGCCGAAAGCGCCGACTTGAGCTTCCGACTCTTACCCGAAGGCTATGCGTTGATTCTGACAGTGCATGGCGATCATCTGCCGCCGACCCGGCAAAGCGCCGAAGCCTCGCTGGCCAGTGCGCTGGCGCTGTGCGGCTGGCTTACCGGGCGCACCCTGCAACCGCGCAAAGTGCTGCTGCAAGGCGATCAACCAGCGGACCTGGCGCCGTACAAACAGGCCTTCCATGCGCCGCTGCAATTCAATGCGCCCTATGACGCGCTGATCTTCGAGCAAGCCGACATGGATGCACCGCTGCCCACGGCCAACGAGGCCATGGCGCTATTGCATGATCGTTTTGCCGGTGAGTACCTGGCGCGTTTCTCTGAAAGTCGCGTCACCCACAACGCGCGACAGGTGTTGTGCCGCCTGCTGCCCCAGGGGGAGCCCAAGCGCGAAGCGGTGGCCCAGACACTGCATCTGTCCCAACGTACCTTGCAAAGACGTTTGCAGGAGGAGGGCACCAGTTTCCAGGCCTTGCTCGATGACACCCGCCGCGAGCTGGCCGAGCAATACCTGGCGCAGCCAAACATGACCTTGCTGGAAATTGCCTACCTGCTGGGGTTCGCCGACCCGAGCAACTTCTTCCGCGCGTTTCGCCGCTGGTTCAATGCCACGCCCGGCGAGTACCGGGCACGGCTGCAGGAAATGTCGTCGGTCAGTGGCGCCAAAATGCCGGAATACACAGCACAAACACGGTAATGATCTCCAGTCGACCCAGCAGCATGCCCAGCGACAGAATCCACTTGGCTGCATCCGGCAGGGTGGCGAAGTTGCCGGCCGGGCCGATGGTTTCACCCAGGCCCGGGCCGACGCCGGACACGGTGCTGGCGGCACCGGTCAGCGCGGTCATCCAGTCCACGCCCAGCAGTGACAAGGCCAGGGCGATGGTGCAGATGGTAATGGCAAAGAAAAATGAAAAGGTCAGGATCGACCGCACAATTTCTTCGTCGAGGCGATGACCGTTGTACTTTTGCTTGATCACCGCACGTGGGTGGATCAACTGGTTCAAGTTGGCCTTGAGCAGGATATAGGCGACCTGGAAACGGAAGATCTTGATGCCGCCGGCCGTGGAGCCCGAGCAGCCGCCGATAAAGCCCAGGTAAAAGAACAGCATCAGTGAGAAGTTGCCCCACAGGCTGTAGTCCCCCAGTGCAAATCCGGTGGTCGTCATTACCGAAGTCACATTCAGCGCCACATGGCGCAAGGCATCGAGCCAATGCAGGTCGGTGGTCCACCAGTACCAGGTGCCGAGCACCAGCCAGGTCACGAGCAATAGGCCGAGCAAGCCTTGCACCTGCTGGTCCTTGATCAGCGCTCGACGGTTGCCGCGCAACGTGGCCACATACAGGGCGAACGGCAAGCTGCCGAGGATCATCACCACCACCGCGACCCAGTGCACGGCCGGTTGTTTCCAGTGCGCGAGGGACTCATCCGAGGTGGAGAACCCGCCGGTGGAAATCGCCGACATTGCGTGGTTGATCGCATCGAACAAACCCATTCCGGCCCACCAGAATGCCAGGCTGCCGAGGATTGTGATGCCCACATACGCGGCCACGATCAGCCGCGCCACCATGTGCGAGCGGGGCATGACCTTTTCCGAGCGGTCCGAGGATTCGGTCTGGAACAGGCGCATACCACCAATACGCAGCAGCGGCAGGATCGCCACCGCCATGCCGATAAAGCCGATACCGCCGAGCCAGTGCAGCAGCGAACGCCACATCAGGATGCCCGGCGACATGCTGTCCAGGCCGCTCAGCACGGTGGAGCCGGTGGCGGTGATGCCGGACATGCTTTCAAAGAACGAGTCGGTGTAGCTGATGTGCTGGGTCAGCAAAAAGGGCAGGGCGGCGAAGATGCACACCACCACCCAACTGCTGACGGTCAGCAGGTACATGTCCCGGGGGCGCAAGTGCACATGCTCCGGGCGACCGGGGATGACCAGGGCCAACCCGGCGATAAAGGTGATCAGGCTGGCCCACAGGAATGAGGGCAGGTCGCTGGTGCGTTCGAAGATCACCAGGGTGGCCATCGGGATGACCATGGCGACGGCAAGGGTGATCAGGAAGATGCCGATGATGAAACCGATGATACGTAGGGTCGGCAACGCCATGAAGTTCGCTCGGGTGATTGGGCAGAGGCGCCATTCTACCGACGGTGCTGGGCATGTAAACCAGAGTGCTTGAGGTTACCCGGAGCAAAATGTGGGAGGGACTTGCTCCCGATAGCAGCTGATCAGCGCAGAATGTATCTGCTGATCCACCGCTATCGGGAGCAAGTCGAACCGTCGCACCGCCCCTCCCACAAGGTCGCCTTTTTCAGTACCGCAGGGATCAGAACTCGTGATCAGCGCTGTCCGGGTTCAGGTCACTGATGCCCAGCTTGCCGGCAGCGGCCTCGATCGAACCGGTCTGCTTGACCAGGGCGGCAATCGCGTCGCGTACGATCTGGTTGCCCTTGTCGTTGCCTGCGGCGATCAACTGGTCGTAGTGCTCGCCGGCGTTGGCGCGGTCGACCATGACCTGGATCTTCGCTTCGGTTGCCGCCAGGTCCGCCTTGAGGGCGGCATCGGCAGCCGGATCGGCCTTGGCCACCAGGGACGACAGGCTGGCGCCGGTCAGCTTGGTGCCGTCAACGCGGGTGTATTCACCCAGATAAACGTTGCGGATGCCCTTGGCGTCGTAGAACTGCGAGTTGTGGGTGTTATCGCTGAAGCAATCATGTTCGTCTTCCGGCGAATTGGCTTCCAGGGACACCTTCATGCGCTCGCCGGCCAGCTCGCCCAAAGACAGGCTGCCCATGCCGAACAGCATTTTACGCAGGCCGTCGGTAGCCGGATCCGACTCCAGGGTGGCGCGGTAGTTGTCTTCGACGTTGGGTTTCCAGTTGCCGACCATTTCTTCCAGGTCGCTGACCAGCAGTTGAGTCACTGCGCGCAGGTAAGTGCGGCGGCGCTCATTGTGACCGCCGGTGGCACCGTCACCCGTCAGGTAGTCAGAGGCCGGACGGTTGCCCGCGCCTGGGCCGGTGCCGTTGAGGTCCTGGCCCCAGAGCAGGAATTCGATGGCGTGGTAGCCGGTGGCAACGTTCGCCTCGGAACCGCCCAGCTCATTGAGGCTGGCGAGTTTTTCCGGGGTGATTTCCTTGACGTCGATCTTGTCTTCGCCGACCTGGATCTCGCTGTTGGCAATGATGTTGGCGTTGGCGCCCGGGTTACCCAGGGCGTGCTCGTAGGACTTGTCGACGTAGTCGATCAAGCCTTCGTCCAGGGGCCAGGCGTTCACTTGGCCTTCCCAGTCGTCGATGATGGTGTTGCCGAAGCGGAACACTTCACTTTGCAGGTACGGGACGCGCGCGGCGATCCAGGCGGTACGGGCCGCTTTCAGGGTTTCGTCGTTCGGGTTGGCGAGGAAGGTGTCGACCGCTGTCTGCAGGGTTTTTGCGGTGGATTCGGCATCGCTGTATACCGCAAACACCATGTCTGCGTAGTGCGCGACAACCGCCTTGGCGGCTGCTTCGTCGACCTGGCCGGCAGCCGGTGCGGTTGTGCTGGCGGCGGCGGGTGCTTGAGGCGCGGCGGCCTTGTCTTTACCTTCGCCACAACCGGCGAGAGAAATGGCAATGGCCAGCAGACTGGCGGTGGCCAGGGGCATACGAATCATGGCGAACATCCTGCTTCGAGTGTGAATAGGGCGCGCGGGGAGCGCAAAAGCTGCGACATAATGCGAAAGATTTGCATTTTGTGTAAAGGCTTATACGCGGGAAATATTTGGTATTGGTTGGTTAATTCACAGACTCACCGCGTTATTACGCTCGGACTGCTTCAAATAAGCCGCCAGCTCCCGCGCCTGCAGCGGTTTGCTGTAGTGATAACCCTGACCCTCATGGCAGCCTTCGGAGATGATGTACGCCTCTTGTTCGGCGGTCTCCACGCCTTCGGCAATCACCTGCATACCCAGGCTTTTGCCCAGTTGGATAATGGCGCGCACGATCGTTGCGTCATCGTCATCATCCTGCAGGTCCTGGACGAAGCTTTTGTCGATCTTGATCTTGTCCAGCGGCAAGCTTTTCAGGTAGCTCAGGGATGAATAACCGGTGCCGAAGTCATCAATGGCGATCAGCGCCCCGGAGCGACGCAGGCTCAGCAGGTGCTGGGCGGCGGTGCTGATGTCTTCCATCAGGCCGGTCTCGGTCACTTCCAGTTCCAGGCTGCGGGGCGGCAAGCGATAGATCTGCATCAGGTTGTTGACCACCCGCGGCAAATCGGTGTGATGCAGTTGCACGGTGGACAGGTTGACGGCGATGCGCAGCGTGGTGAAGCCCTGATCATGCCATTCGCGCAGTTGCCGGCACGCCTGGTCCAGCACCCATTCGCCGATCGGGATGATGGTGCCGTTCTGTTCCGCCAGCGGAATAAACAGATCCGGCGGTACCAGGCCGTGTTCCGGGTGTTGCCAGCGCAACAGGGCCTCTACGCCGACTACGCGATGGTCGCGGTAGCTGATTTGCGGCTGGTACACCAGGTGGAACTGGTCGCGGCTCAGCGCATCGCGCAGGTCCTTTTCCAATTCGCGGCGCCGGCGCATTTCGCTGTCGACGCTGGCGATGTAGAACTGATAGCGGTTGCGCGAGCGGCTCTTGGCCAGGGTCATGGTCTGCTCGGCTTTTTGCAGCAACTTCTCGGTGCTGTCGCCATCTTCAGGGAACAGCGTGATGCCGATGGTGGCACGCAGCCTGATCAGGTCATGCTCAAGTGCGAACTCCGCCTCCAGGTCATCCAAAATGCTTTGCGCCAGTTCGGCGGCTTCGTAAGGCTGGTCGATATCGGCCTGCACCAGGGCGAACTGGTCGCCTCCCAAGCGGGCAAGCGTGCCGAGGCGTCCGCTGTGGGCGCGCAGGCGATCGGCCAGGGCCAGTAGCAGTTTGTCGCCGGCCTGGTAGGTGAATTGTTCGTTGACGCTCTTGAAATCATCCAGCCCAACGCACAAGACCGCCACCCGGCGCTGCCTGCGGCCGGCGTCAGTGAGGATCTTGTCCAGCTGTTCCTGCAGCTTCTGGCGGTTGGGCAGGCCGGTCAGGAAGTCATATTGGGCCATGCGCAACAGGCTGGATTCGGCCTCGTGGCGCAGGTGGGTATTGCGCTCGATGGACTCGAGCAACTGGTTGGCGGTGTTTATCCACTGCCCCAGTTCGTTGCGTTCGTGGCCCTTGAGCTGAGGGATCTTGTGTGCGCTGGGGCGGTCCGGGTTGATCGATGTCAGGTGCTGGATAATCCGTGAAAGCGGTTTGGTCAGCATCCAGTGATACACCAGGTACAGCACCAGCCCCATGGCCAGGGCGCGCAATACGCCCGAGATAAAGATGATGACCGAGCTGACCAGAAAACCTCTGCCATAGGTGGCGGTATCCAGGGTGATACTGAGGTCGCCGTAATATTCGCTGTAGGGGCCTTTGCCGACCAATGCGGTGGTAAAGGAGCGTTCCTGGCCAAGAATCAGGTCGGTCAACCAGCGGCTGGGGGATTGCTGTAACGCGCGGCTTTTTTCCGCCAGCATGGTCTCGTTGGGATGACCGATGGAGGCCATGCGCACGGCGTCGTCCTGGAACAACCCTTCGATCACTTGCATACCCATCTCGCGGTCCAGGCTGTAGACGGCCTGGGTCGAGGGGTCGCGAAACATGTCGAGGATACGTTGCGCATCGCCAGCCACAGCCTGGCGCGTCTTGTAGGCATCAAAAACAATCTGCGCCACGCTCAACGCCACGCCGACGATCAAGGCCGACAGCAGCACAACCCGTAGCAACTTCACCGACAAGCTGTTTTTGAGTTCCAGCTTCAAAGGGGCATTCCTTGTCTCATGCGGGTGGCCGTCAATATGCCATGAGTATTGGCAATCTGAGGATGGCAGTCAAAGGGACATTGGGGGCTGAGCTCAATTGAGGTTTGAGCTGGATAAACGCAGGTGGGCGCCCGCGGATATTCGGGCTTGTCGTAAACAGGAAAGGCTAGGGGCTGCACGCTCGGCAGGAGAGAAGGCGGAGGAGATCCGCCTTCGAGTGGGTGACGATTTAAGAAAAATTGATCTGACCCTGAGGCTTTGGCTGTTCCCCACCGATCCTGGCGCCTTCACCGACCATGTCCAGGACTTTGTTTGCCATGTCCAGGACTTTGTGTCCCGCGCCCATTGCGCCGTTTGCCAGATCCATCCCTTTATCAGCAATACCCGCCACCATTGGGATTGCACCCATAACCCCTGCTGCCATCGAAATAGGATCCATCGTCATTCTCCACATTGGTTTAGGAGGTTTATTCCTCCTGGCGTTTGTGTGGTGAATTGTTACTGTTGAGTTCCGCTATTTCTGGGCGGTCTGCCTGGCGAGCACAAAAAAGCCCGGCAATCGCCGGGCTCTTTTTACTGAACGCGCTGCTTAGGCAGTGAAGGTCTTGCCTTCGAACTGCTCAGCCACGAACTTCCAGTTGACCAGGTTCCAGAACGCTTCCACATACTTTGGACGCACGTTGCGGTAGTCGATGTAGTAGGCGTGTTCCCATACGTCGCAGGTCAGCAGCGGGGTGTCGCCGCTGGTCAGCGGGTTGCCGGCGCCGATGGTGCTGGCCAGGGCCAGGGAACCGTCAGCCTTTTTCACCAGCCAGCCCCAACCGGAACCGAAGGTGCCGACGGACGTCTTGGTGAACTCTTCCTTGAACTTGTCGAACGAACCGAACGCGGCGTTGATGGCCTCAGCCAGTGCGCCGGTTGGTTGGCCGCCGGCGTTTGGCGCCAGGCAGTTCCAGTAGAAGGTGTGGTTCCAGACCTGAGCGGCGTTGTTGAAGATGCCGCCCGAGGAAGACTTGACGATTTCTTCCAGGGTCTTGCCTTCGAACTCGGTGCCAGGCACCAGGTTGTTCAGGTTCACGACATAGGTGTTGTGGTGCTTGTCGTGGTGGTATTCCAAGGTTTCCTTGGAGATGTGCGGCTGCAGGGCATCGTGTGCGTAGGGCAGCGGCGGCAATTCGAAAGCCATGATGATTCTCCTAATCAGGTCAGTTGCGGTGAGCGCAAGGCCGATCACGGGCGGCCAAACATGCGCCGGGGAGTTTGTACTCTTTGCGGCGCAGGGGTCCGATCATAGCACCGGGGGTGCGGCATAACCACGCAACAACTGTGTGGGATAGAGGTTCCAGCGCGTTTTCAACTATTGGTCAGGCGCTGATCAATTGGTAGGCCACCGAGAACATCATCACCGCCACCAGCAAGTCCAGCAGGCGCCAGGTGGCCGGGCGTGCGAGCCAGGGTGCCAGCCACGCCGCGCCGAGTGCCAGGGTGGTGAACCACAGGAACGAAGCGCTGGCGGCACCGGCCACGTAAGCCCCCGGCTGCGTTTGTTGCGCGCCCAGGGAACCGATCAGCAGCACGGTGTCCAGGTACACATGGGGATTTAGCAGGGTCACCGCCAGCGCGCTCAACAGGACCGCGCGCAATGAGCGGGTCTTGAGACTGGCATCCTGATCCAGGCTCTGTTTCGAACAGGCCCGGCGCAGCGCACATGCGCCATACCACAGCAGGAACGCCGCGCCGCCCCAGCGTGCCACCGCAAGCAGTATCGGGCTCTGGGCCAGCACGGTGGCCAGGCCGAACACCCCGGCGGCCACCAGCAGCGCATCGCAGATCACGCACAAGGCCGCGACGGGCAAGTGATGCTCGCGGCGCAGGCTTTGCGCGAGGACGAACGCGTTCTGGGTGCCGATTGCCATGATCAGCCCGAGGGCCACCAGCAAGCCGTTCATATAGCTCTGCCACATACTGAAGGATCCTTGTTGATGCTTAAACGATGCTGGCTATGGTGCGGGTCGGACCTGTATAAGAAAAACCAATATTGCTGATCGCTCATTAGGAAAACTGATGTTCGACTATAAGTTGCTTTCCGCCCTGGCGGCGGTGGTGGAACAAGCCGGCTTCGAGCGCGGTGCCCAGGTGCTGGGGCTGTCGCAGTCGGCGATCTCCCAGCGCATCAAGCTGCTGGAGGCGCGTATCGGGCAGCCGGTGCTGGTACGGGCCTCGCCCCCAACCCCGACCGCCATCGGCCGACGCCTGCTCAACCATGTGCAACAGGTGCGTTTGCTGGAGCGTGACCTGCAAAGCCAGGTGCCGGCGCTGGACGAGGAGGGTATGCCCGAGCGCTTGCGCATCGCCCTGAATGCCGACAGCCTGGCCACATGGTGGGCCGAGGCCATCAGCGACTTCTGCGCCGAACAGCACTTGCTGCTGGATCTGGTGGTCGAAGACCAGACCGTGGGCCTCAAGCGTATGCGCGCCGGTGAGGTTGCGGCCTGTATCTGTGCCAGCGAGCGCCCGGTGGCTGGCGCTCGCAGCCTGTTACTGGGCGCCATGCGTTATCGGGCGCTGGCCAGCCCGGCGTTTATTGCCCGGCATTTTCCGGCGGGCGTGCGCGCCGATCAATTGGCGCGCACGCCGGCGCTGGTGTTCGGCCCGGATGATTTCCTGCAACACCGTTACCTGGCTTCCCTCGGGGTGAACGGAGGTTTTGAGCACCATCTATGCCCGTCGTCCGAAGGTTTTATTCGCCTGACGGAAGCCGGTCTTGGGTGGGGCCTGGTGCCCGAGTTACAGGTGCGCGACCAGATGGAAACCGGCGTATTGGTGGAGTTATTGCCAGATAAGCCCATCGATGTGCCGCTGTACTGGCATCATTGGCGCAGTGGCGGGCAACTGTTGGGCTTGTTGACCGACCATCTGGCCCAGGTTTGTGGCCACTGGTTGGTGCCGTTGAAGTGATGGTGGGCGTCAAGGCCACAGCGATGAAAAACGAAAGAACACGGAGTACTACATGAAAATTCTGGTCACCGGCGCAAGCGGCTTCATCGGCGGGCGCTTTGCGCGTTTTGCCCTTGAACAGGGCCTGGATGTGCGGGTCAACGGGCGACGCGCCGAGGGTGTCGAACACCTGGTCCGGCGCGGTGCCGAGTTTATCCAGGGTGACTTGAATGATGCCGACCTGGTGCGTGACCTGTGCCGCGACGTTGAAGCCGTGGTGCATTGCGCCGGCGCCGTCGGGTTGTGGGGCAAGTATCAGGACTTTCACCAAGGCAATGTGCTGGTGACTGAAAATGTGGTCGAAGCCTGCCTCAAGCAGCGCGTGGGGCGCCTGGTGCACCTGTCGTCGCCGTCGATCTACTTCGACGGCCGCGACCATTCAGGCATCACCGAAGAGCAGGTGCCCAAACGTTTCAAGCATCCTTATGCCGCCACCAAATACCTGGCCGAGCAGAAGGTCTTCGGTGCCCAGGAGTTCGGTCTTGAGGTGTTGGCGTTGCGCCCGCGTTTTGTCACCGGTGCCGGCGACATGAGCATCTTCCCGCGGCTGTTGAAGATGCAGCGCAAGAACCGCCTGGCCATTGTCGGCGACGGCCTGAACAAGGTCGACTTCACCAGCGTGCACAACCTCAATGAAGCGCTGCTCAGCAGCCTGCTCGCACCCGGCTCGGCGCTGGGCAAGGCGTACAACATCAGTAACGGCGCACCGGTGCCTATATGGGATGTGGTCAATTATGTGATGCGGCAAATGGAGCTGCCCCAAGTGACCCGTTATCGGTCTTACGGTTTGTCCTACAGCGTGGCGGCCTTGAATGAGGCGTTCTGTGCGATGTGGCCGGGGCGGCCGGAGCCTTCGTTATCGCGTTTGGGCATGCAGGTGATGAACAAAGATTTCACCCTCGACATCAGCCGTGCCAGGCATTATCTGGACTACGACCCCAAGGTCACCCTGTGGGCCGCGCTCGATGAGTTCTGCAGTTGGTGGAAAGCCCAGGATCCGGGCCTCAAGTAAGTTCATAACCAGCAACACATCGGGAACCGAATTCGCCGGACCGTGTCGACCTATGCGTCTGGGGCACGGTTTATACTTGCGCCGCTCGGCCTCTGAGCAGCCACCTCATTGATTCAAGGTAGATTCATGCGTAACGATGCAAAAGACGACTTCGACAACGTGCCCAGCCTGCGGGCAGACCTCGGGGACGACGATGATTTCGTGCCGACTGCCGCCACTTCGGTGCGCTCGCGAACCACACCAGTGGTCAAAGTTAAAAGTGCCAGCACCGGCCCGTTGTGGGCGTTGGTAGGCGCATTGCTGATTGCTTTCGCCGGCCTGGCCTGGTGGAGCTTCCAGCAGATTTCCCTGATGGGCCAGCAACTGGTCGCCACCCAGGAAAGCTTCGCCCGCATCAGCGAGGAAGCGGCGGGGCGCCTGCAGGATATTTCCGGCAAGGTCGTGGCCAGCGAAGCCAGCGTGAACAACGGCAGCGAGGCGCTGAAATTGCAGATCAAGCAGTTGCAAGCCCAGTTGCAGGAGCAGGGCAAGCAACAGTTGGGCGTCGCCGGCCAAGCCACCGAGCTGGACAGTCGCCTGGCCCAGATGAGCGCCAGTACCACCGAACTGACGGCTGCCAATGCCAAGCTGCAAGGCCAGGTGCAGGCCCTGACCGACGCTGTCGCCAGCCTCAAGGCGGCCCAAGGTGAGATCAAGGACTTGTCCACTGATGTGGCAGCCTTGAAGAAGCAGGGCAATCCAGGCGCCGCCATCGCCCGTCTTGAGCAGGATTTGCTGGTACTCAAGAGTGCCCAGGAAAACCAGCCTGCCAACGTCGATGCGCCGACCAACAAGGAGTTTGATGTGTTCCGCATCCAGACCACGCGCAATATCACCACCTTGCAGAGCCAGGTGCAGAATCTGAACCAGCGCCTCAATGCGCCTGCTGCGGCCACACCGCTGGGTCAATGAACGAAGTTATGGCCTTTGAATGAGATCTAAATGTAGGAGGGAGCAAGCCCCCTCCCACATTTTGGATTTTCACTTGGAGATTGATTGTCACCAGATAGTGACATTTCTTCTCCCCTTCGTTACTTGCCCCTACCGCGCCCTTGTTTAGACTCCGGTCATCCCACAAAAAACAATAAGGGCCACCCATGACCACCCATCCACTGCCTGCGAGCAGTTGGCTGAATGCACCTGCCCACCACGCCTGGCTCGCCGCTGAAGGCCAGCGCCTGTTGGCGTTCGCCAAGGCATCGCGCCTGCCGGACGGGTTCGGCAACCTCGACGATAAAGGCCAGTTGCCCGCCGATGCCCGCGCCGAAACCATGAACACCGCCCGTATGACCCACAGCTTCGCCATGGCCCATGCGATGGGGCTGCCCGGTTATGCCGAGCTGGTGGCGCATGGCGTGACGGCTCTCAGCGGCCCGCTGCGCGACAGTGAGCACGGTGGCTGGTTCGCCGCGCCCCAAGCCCTGGATGGCAACACCGGCAAAGCAGCGTACCTGCATGCATTCGTGGCCCTGGCCGCCAGCTCTGCGGTGGTGGCTGGCGCGCCGGGTGCGCAAACCTTGTTGAACGACGCCATTCATATCATCGACCAGTTCTTCTGGAGCGAGGAGGAGGGCGTCATGCTTGAATCTTTCGCCCAAGACTGGAGTGGTGTCGAAGGCTATCGCGGCGCCAACAGCAACATGCACGCCACCGAGGCCTTCCTGGCCCTGGCCGATGTCACCGCTGACAGCCGTTGGCTGGACCGTGCGCTGCGCATCGTCGAGCGGGTGATCCACACCCACGCCGCCAGCAACCAGTTCATGGTGATCGAGCACTTTGATGCGCAGTGGAAACCTCTACTGGGCTACAACGAAGATAACCCCGCTGATGGGTTTCGCCCTTACGGCATAACCCCCGGCCACGGTTTCGAATGGGCGCGGCTGCTACTGCACCTGGAAGCTGCGCGCCTGCAGGCCGGGCTGGATACGCCGGCTTGGTTGGTTGACGACGCCAAAGGGCTGTTTGCCAGCGCCTGTGAATATGCCTGGGCCGTGGATGGTGCACCGGGCATTGTCTACACGTTGGATTGGAGTCGGCGCCCGGTTGTACGCGAGCGCTTGCACTGGACCCACGCAGAAGCCAGCGCCGCTGCTCAGGCACTGCTCAAACGTACCGGTGAACTGCATTACGAGATCTGGTATCGACGCATCTGGGAGTTTTGTGAAACCCACTTCATCGATCGGCTCCATGGCAGTTGGCACCACGAACTCAGCCCGCACAACCAACCCAGCAGCAAAATCTGGGGCGGCAAACCTGATCTGTACCATGCCTGGCAAGCGGTCGTGCTGCCTGCGTTACCCTTGGCACCCAGCCTGGCCAGTGCATTGGGCAACGGGCGTTATGTCACCAAGTGGTGACATTTGTGCGTCCCTTTGTTACCTGCGCCTGGAAAATCCCTGTTTAAACTCCGTGCAGCGCAAGCTCTAGACTTGCATGCATAACAACAAGAAAAGGTACTCAGATGAACGCGATTAATCGCCTCGCCGTCGCTATTTCCATTGCCTCGTTGTTTCCCCTCAGTGCATTTGCCGCCGACTCCAAAGGTACGGTGGAAGTGGTGCATTGGTGGACTTCCGGTGGTGAAAAAGCGGCTGTGGATGTCCTGAAGGCCCAAGTTGAGAAAGACGGCTTCACCTGGAAAGACGGTGCCGTTGCAGGTGGCGGTGGCGCCACGGCCATGACCGTGCTGAAAAGCCGTGCGGTTGCCGGCAACCCACCGGGCGTAGCCCAGATCAAAGGCCCCGACATTCAGGAATGGGCGTCCACTGGCCTGCTCGATACCGACGTGCTCAAAGACGTCGCCAAAGAAGAAAAGTGGGATTCCCTGCTCGACAAGAAAGTCTCCGACACCGTGAAGTACGACGGTGACTACGTAGCCGTACCGGTGAATATTCACCGCGTGAACTGGCTGTGGATCAACCCGGAAGTCTTCAAGAAAGCCGGTATCACCAAGAACCCAACCACCCTCGAAGAATTCTACGCAGCCGGCGACAAGCTCAAAGCTGCAGGTTTCATTGCGCTTGCCCACGGCGGCCAGCCTTGGCAGGACAGCACCGTTTTCGAAGCGGTAGTGCTCTCGGTCATGGGGGCTGATGGCTACAAGAAAGCCCTGGTCGACCTGGATAACGGCGCGCTGACCGGCCCGGAAATGGTCAAGGCACTCACCGAGCTGAAGAAAGTCGCGACCTACATGGATGTCGACGGCAAAGGCCAGGACTGGAACCTCGAAGCCGGCAAGGTCATCAACGGCAAGGCCGGTATGCAGATCATGGGTGACTGGGCCAAGTCCGAGTGGACTGCCGCCAAGAAAGTCGCCGGCAAGGACTACGAGTGCGTAGCGTTCCCGGGCACCGACAAAGCTTTCACCTACAACATCGACTCCCTGGCGGTGTTCAAGCAGAAAGACAAAGGCACTGCTGCTGGCCAGCAGGACATCGCCAAAGTCGTGCTGGGTGAAAACTTCCAGAAAGTGTTCAGCATCAACAAGGGCTCGATCCCTGTGCGTAACGACATGCTGACCAAGATGGATTCCTACGGCTTCGACTCCTGCGCCCAGACCGCCGCCAAGGACTTCCTGACCGACGCCAAGACGGGCGGCCTGCAGCCAAGCATGGCGCACAACATGGCCACTACCCTGGCGGTGCAAGGTGCGTTCTTTGACGTAGTGACCAACTACATCAACGACCCGAAAGCCGACCCGGCCGACACCGCCAAGAAGCTGGGTGCTGCGATCAAGTCGGCCAAGTAACACTTGGTAGCGGATTTTTGTGGGAGCCGGGCTTGCCCGCGATGCAGACAACTCGGTGTACCGGTGACACCGAGGTGATGCCATCGCAGGCGAGCCAGCTCCCACACAAACCGCGTTCGACAAGAGACTCACCTTGTAGTCCTTTTTCCCTGTAGTGGATTTTCCCATGAGTTCTGTTGCTGTGTTCAGCAAGGCCTCGCCGTTCGATGTGCTGCAACGCTGGCTACCCAAACTGGTGCTGGCGCCGAGCATGTTCATCGTGCTGGTAGGCTTTTACGGCTACATCCTGTGGACGTTCGTGCTGTCGTTCACCACTTCCACGTTCCTGCCCAGCTACAAATGGGCGGGCCTGGCGCAGTATCAGCGGCTGTTCGACAACGACCGCTGGTGGGTGGCGAGCAAGAACCTGGCCGTATTCGGCGGCATGTTCATCGGCATCACCCTGGTGATCGGTGTGCTGCTGGCGATTTTCCTCGACCAGAAAATCCGCCGCGAAGGCTTTATCCGCACCATTTACCTGTACCCGATGGCGCTTTCGATGATCGTCACCGGTACCGCCTGGAAATGGCTGCTCAACCCGGGCATGGGCCTGGACAAACTTCTGCGGGATTGGGGCTGGGAAGGCTTCCGTCTCGACTGGCTGATCGACCCCGACCGCGTGGTCTACTGCCTGGTGATCGCCGCTGTGTGGCAAGCCTCGGGCTTTATCATGGCGATGTTCCTGGCTGGCCTGCGTGGGGTTGATCAATCGATCATCCGCGCCGCCCAGATCGACGGTGCCAGCCTGCCGCGCATCTATTGGAGCGTGGTGCTGCCAAGCCTGCGTCCGGTGTTCTTCAGTGCAGTGATGATCCTGGCGCACATTGCGATCAAGAGCTTCGACCTGGTGGCGGCGATGACCGCGGGTGGCCCGGGCTATTCGTCCGATCTGCCGGCGATGTTCATGTACTCGTTCACCTTCAGCCGTGGCCAGATGGGCATGGGCTCGGCCAGTGCAATCCTGATGCTCGGTGCGATCCTCGCGATCATCGTGCCGTACCTCTACTCCGAGCTGAGGACCAAACGTAATGACTAGTCTCGCCTCCAAACCTGCCATCAGCCTGAGTCGTATCGCGATCTATGCGGTGCTGATCCTCGCCGTGCTGCTGTACCTGGTGCCGCTGGTGGTGATGCTGCTCACCAGCTTCAAGACTCCCGAAGACATCAGCAGCGGCAACCTGCTGAGCTGGCCGACCGTGGTCAGTGGCATCGGCTGGGTCAAGGCCTGGGCCACTGTGGATGGCTACTTCTGGAACTCGATCAAGATCACCGTTCCAGCCGTGCTGATTTCCACCGCCATTGGGGCCTTGAATGGCTATGTGTTGTCGTTCTGGCGCTTCCGAGGTTCGCAACTGTTCTTTGGATTGTTGCTGTTCGGCTGCTTCCTGCCGTTCCAGACCGTGCTGCTGCCCGCGTCGTTCACCCTCGGCAAGATGGGCCTGGCGAGCACCACCACCGGCCTGGTGTTTATCCACGTGGTCTACGGCCTGGCGTTCACCACGCTGTTCTTCCGTAACTACTACGTAAGCATCCCGGATGCGCTGATCAAGGCGGCACGCCTGGACGGTGCGGGTTTCTTCACCATCTTCCGGCAGATCATTCTGCCGATGTCGACGCCGATCATCATGGTCTGCCTGATCTGGCAGTTCACGCAGATCTGGAACGACTTCCTGTTCGGCGTGGTGTTCTCCAGTGGCGACTCGCAGCCCATCACGGTGGCGCTGAACAACCTGGTCAACACCAGCACCGGGGCCAAGGAATATAACGTGGATATGGCGGCGGCGATGATCGCCGGGCTGCCGACCCTGCTGGTCTATGTGATCGCAGGCAAGTATTTCGTGCGCGGCCTCACGGCCGGCGCGGTCAAGGGGTAATCATGGCTACGCTTGAACTTCGCAATGTAAACAAAACCTACGGCGCCGGCCTGCCCGACACCTTGAAGAACATCGAACTGTC
The DNA here is from genome assembly GCF_023127755.1 of Pseudomonas sp. W2Aug9. Lineage (NCBI taxonomy): Bacteria > Pseudomonadati > Pseudomonadota > Gammaproteobacteria > Pseudomonadales > Pseudomonadaceae > Pseudomonas > Pseudomonas sp. W2Aug9. The sequence continues at coordinate 396,163 of NZ_SPKL01000037.1, forward strand.
GATCAAGGAAGGCGAATTCCTGATCCTGGTCGGCCCTTCGGGGTGCGGCAAGTCCACGCTGATGAACTGCATCGCCGGCCTTGAGACCATCACCGGCGGCGCGATCATGATCGGCGACCAGGATGTCAGCGGCATGAGCCCCAAGGACCGCGACATCGCCATGGTGTTCCAGTCCTACGCGCTGTACCCGACCATGAGCGTGCGCGAGAACATCGAATTCGGCCTGAAGATCCGCAAGATGCCGCAAGCCGACATCGACGCCGAAGTCGCACGCGTGGCCAAGCTGCTGCAGATCGAACACCTGCTCAACCGCAAGCCGGGCCAACTGTCCGGTGGCCAGCAGCAGCGTGTGGCCATGGGCCGAGCGCTGGCGCGGCGGCCGAAGATCTACCTGTTCGACGAACCGCTGTCCAACCTCGACGCCAAATTGCGCGTCGAGATGCGCACCGAAATGAAGCTGATGCACCAGCGTCTGAAAACCACCACCGTCTACGTCACCCACGACCAGATCGAAGCGATGACCCTGGGCGACAAGGTGGCGGTGATGAAGGACGGCATCATCCAACAATTCGGCACGCCGAAAGAAATCTATAACGACCCGGCCAACCTGTTTGTGGCAAGCTTTATCGGTTCACCACCGATGAACTTCGTGCCTTTGCGCCTGCAACGCAAGGACGGTCGTCTGGTCGCGCTGCTGGACAGCGGCCAGGCCCGTTGCGAGCTGCCGCTGAGCATGAACGACGCCGGGCTTGAAGACCGCGATGTGATCCTCGGCCTGCGCCCGGAGCAGATCGTGCTGGCGGCGGGCGAGGGCAATGGCTCCTCGAGTATTCGTGCCGAAGTACAGGTGACCGAGCCCACCGGCCCGGACACGCTGGTGTTTGTGCAGCTCAACGACACCAAGGTCTGCTGCCGCTTGGCGCCGGACGTCGCGCCGCAGGTGGGCGAGACCCTGACGCTGCAATTCGACCCGACCAAGGTGTTGCTGTTTGACGCCAAGACCGGTGAGCGATTGGGGACTGCTGGCTCACTGGGGGCATCTGTGGGAGCCGGGCTTGCCCGCGATGGTGTCACCGCGTTGTAACTGCAGGACTGAGGCGCCTGCATCGCGGGCAAGCCCGGCTCCCACAGGAAAAAGAAGATAACCAGTTGTTTTAATTAAAAAATGTAACCCGCGTTAGATAAAAACAGTTTAATAACAATAAAGACGAGGATGTAGGGATGAAAAAGCAACACAACAACACCCGGCTGATCTGCCAGCTGTCAGCGGTAGCAGCCCTGGTTTTGTCCGCCAATGCGATGGCGGATGAAGCCTTCAGTGCCGATTCCAAGTGGATGACCGGCGATTGGGGCGGCGAGCGTACCAAGCTGATCGAGCAAGGTATCGACATCAAGGCCGACTACGTTGGGGAGATGGGCTACAACGCTCACGGTGGCTACAACGACGACAAGACCGGTCGCTACTCTGACCAGTTTGGTCTTGGCGTGGCACTGGACCTGCAAAAACTGTGGGGCTGGGATAACACCCAGGCCAAGATCCAGTTGACCAATCGTAATGGCCAGAACATTTCCAATGACCGTGTTGGTGATTCCAGCAGAGGTCCGGCGACTTTGAGTTCCTCTCAAGAAGTCTACGGTCGCGGCCACATGGTGCGACTGACCCAATTGTGGATCCAGCACCAATTCCTCGATGGCAAGTTGGACGTTAAAGCCGGTTACTTCGGTGAAGGCGAAGACTTCAACACTTTCCCCTGCGATTTTCAGAACCTGGCGTTCTGCGGCTCCCAAGTGGGTAACTGGGCCACCAACATCTGGTACAACTGGCCGGTCAGCCAGGCCGCTCTGCGTGTGAAATACCACATCACGCCTGAGCTGTATGCGCAAATTGGCGCGTACAACCAGAACCCCTCGCAGCTTGAACACGGCAACGGCTTCAAGCTCAGCGGCAGCGGCACCAAGGGCACTGTATTGCCGGTAGAACTGGTTTGGTCACCCAAGGTCAACGGCCTGCCGGGCGAATACCGTGTGGGTTACTACAAGAGCACGGCTGACGCCAGTGACGTGCGCGAAGATGCTAATGGCAATGACGCTGCGATCAGCGGTGACGGTTATCGCGTTCACAGCAGCAAACACGGCTACTGGGGCGTCCTTCAACAGCAACTCACTACACATAACGGCGACGCCTCTCGTGGTCTGAATATTGCCGCCAACGCGACGTTCCACGATAAAGACACTAACTTCATCGATAACTATCAGTCGCTGATGCTTGTGTACAAAGGCCCCTTCGATGCGCGTCCAAAAGATGACGTCGGTATTGGTTTCGCCCGTATCCACGTTAACGATGATGTGAAGAAAAACGCTGAGTTGCTGAACGCAGGTGGTGGCTTCACCGACTACGACCAAGCCGGTTTCACGCCGGTGCGCAGCACAGAATACAACTACGAAATCAATTACGGCTTCCACGTGACCAACTGGCTGACCGTGCGCCCCAACCTGCAATACGTTACCCACCCAGGTGGCAATGACGAGATCGACAACGCCTTGGTCGCCGGCCTGAAAATTCAGTCTACCTTCTAACGCTGTTGCGATAAGCTCCTCTCTCTGTGCGCATTTGCGGGTAGCCATGGCTATCCGCTTTTTTTTGGCTTGCACTGTGATATTCGGAACCTGTGCACATGCATGAGCAACCGCTGCAACGCTTTTTCAAATCCCTGCGCGAGCGGCCGGTGTTCGCCTGGGAGCGCTTTCAGATGCGCGATGTGTTGGTGATCGACCACCCCCTGTGCCAGGCGGTGTTCAGTCGCCAGGGTGCGCAATTGCTGCACTTTCAACCGACGGGCCAGAAGCCGTGGCTGTGGTGCGCCGCCAAATGGCCGCAAGTCGGGGCTATCCGTGGTGGCGTACCGGTGTGCTGGCCGTGGTATGGCCGTCACCCCAGCGAAAATGCGTGGCCGTCCCATGGCTGGGCGCGCCTGATTGACTGGAAGCTGCTCGACAGCAGCACCGATGACGATGGCGTGCGCCTGCACTGGCAATTGCAATTGTGCGACTGGCAGGTGGACTTGCACGCGCACTTGGGCGAAACCCTGGAACTGCGCCTGAGCACCGAGCACCAGGACGAGTTGCCGTGCCAGTTGAGCCATGCTTTGCACGCTTACTGGCGTATTGGTCACGTTGACGAGGTAGCGCTGTCTGGGCTCGACGGCGCGCAAGGTTATGATCAGCTCAACCGTCAGGTCTGCCAGCAGGAAGGTGAACTGCGGGTCGACGGCGGTTGTCAGCGGGTGTTCCAGCACGAGGGTGAATTGCAACTCAAGGATCACGCCTGGCAGCGCGAACTGTGCATCGACACCGGCGACAGCGCCGACACGGTGGTGTGGCATCCGGGCAGCCGACCATTACTGGGCGTGAGCTTTAACGAGGCGTCGGGGTTTGTGTGTGTGGAATCGGCGATGGCCGGGGCGAGCCTGGCGCCGGGGGAGAGGGCGCATTTGAGTCTGCAGGCTCGGGCTGGAGCTTAGCGGTGTGGCTGATGGCGCTATCGCAGGCAAGCCAGCTCCCACATTTGAAGGTATTCACACATCAAACTGTGGGAGGGGGCTTGCTCCCGATGAGGCCAGTGCAGCCAACACAGGTCCAGGCTTAGTTGAACTCATCCCCCACCGGATACCGGCTGTCATTCAAGCTCTCTTTGATCTTGCGCAAATGCGGCTGGAAATCCACTCCGCGGCGCAGGGTCATGCCGGTCGCCAGCACATCCAGCACGGTCAATTGGATGATCCGAGAAGTCATCGGCATGTAGATATCGGTGTCTTCCGGCAACGGGATGTTCAGGCTTACTGTACTGGCCTTGGCAAGCGGCGAGTTTTCGGCGGTCACGCCCAACACTGACGCACCGTTTTCCCTGGCGATACGCGCCACTTCCACCAGTTCGCGTGTGCGCCCGGTGTAGGAAATGATCACGAACAGCTCGCCGGTATGCGCCACCGAAGCGATCATGCGCTGCATCAGCACGTCCGCATGAGCGGTCACCGCCAGGTTGAAGCGGAAAAATTTGTGCAGCGCATCCATGGCCACCGGCGCCGAGGCGCCCAGGCCGAAGAAGTGGATCTGGCGCGCCTGGATCAACAGATCCACGGCCTTGCTGATCAGCGCCGGGTCCAGGGCCTGGCAAGCGCTGTCCAGGGACGCAATGGCGCTGCCAAAGATCTTCTGGGTGTAGGCCTCGGGGTTATCATCGGCCTCCACGGCACGGCTGACATACGCGGCGCCACTGGCCAGGCTTTGCGCCAGCTGCAATTTAAGTTCAGGGTAACCGCTGACGCCGAACGAACGGCAGAAGCGGTTGACCGTCGGTTCGCTGACCGAGGCGGCCTGGGCGAGGGCGGCGATCGAGAAGCGTGTAGCCTGCTGCGGGTTGAGCAGGATGACTTCAGCGACTTTGCGCTCGGCCTTGTTTAATTCTTCGAGGCGGTTCCGGATCTGTTCCAGAAGATTTCGCACGCGGTCCATTCAGTCTTTCCTTCGGGCGACGATGCAAATAAAGGGCGGCAACCAATCGACGACTGGCTTTTCGCGGTGGCCTATCCTACTGAGGGTAGCTGAACACCACCACTCGCAATGCGTATTTCCGGAAAATGTTGTGGTTATTACTACATTTTTCCTTGAGTGATGCCTTGAAAAAAGGTATTTGTAGCTTAACTTGATAAAAGAACAAACATCATGCCTTCGATAACCGTAGAACCCTGCACCTTTGCCCTGTTTGGCGCCTTGGGTGATCTGGCGCTGCGCAAGTTATTTCCTGCCCTCTATCAACTCGATGGCGCCGGGCTGCTGCACGACGATACACGCATCCTGGCCCTGGCCCGTGAAGCCGGCAGCGAGCAGCAACATCTGGCCCATATCGAAAAAGAATTGCGTAAATACGTCGGCAAGGAACTCGACGAGGCCGTGGCCGCGCGCTTCCTTGCGCGCCTGGCCTACGTGCATGTCGACTTCATGAAGGCTGACGACTACGTCGCCCTTGCCGAGAAGGTCGGCGGCGAGCAACGCCTGATCGCCTACTTCGCTACCCCCGCGGCGGTGTACGGGGCTATCTGCGAGAACCTTTCCAAGGTGGGCCTGGCGGAAAACACCCGCGTGGTCCTGGAAAAGCCCATCGGTTCGGATCTGGAATCCTCGCGCAAGGTCAACGATGCGGTGGCGCAGTTTTTCCCGGAAAACCGCACCTACCGTATCGACCACTATCTGGGCAAAGAAACCGTCCAGAACCTGATCGCCCTGCGTTTCGCCAACAGTCTGTTCGAAACCCAGTGGAACCAGAACTACATTTCTCACGTGGAAATCACCGTGGCCGAGCAGGTCGGCATCGAAGGCCGTTGGGGTTACTTCGACAAGGCCGGCCAGCTGCGCGACATGATCCAGAACCACCTGCTGCAGTTGCTTTGCCTGATTGCCATGGACCCGCCGGCCGACCTGTCCGCCGACAGCATCCGCGACGAGAAGGTCAAGGTGCTCAAGGCCCTGGCGCCGATCAGCCCCGAGGGCCTGACCACCCAGGTGGTACGCGGCCAATACATTGCCGGCTACAGTGCCGGCAAAGCCGTGCCGGGTTATCTGGAAGAAGACAATTCCAACACCCAGAGCGACACCGAGACGTTCGTCGCCCTGCGTGCCGATATTCGCAACTGGCGTTGGGCCGGGGTGCCGTTCTACCTGCGTACCGGCAAACGTATGCCGCAAAAGCTGTCGCAGATTGTCATCCATTTCAAGGAACCGTCCCACTACATCTTCGCCCCCGAGCAGCGCCTGCAGATCAGCAACAAGCTGATCATTCGCCTGCAACCGGACGAAGGTATTTCCTTGCGCGTGATGACCAAGGAGCAGGGCCTGGACAAGGGCATGCAACTGCGCAGCGGGCCACTGCAACTGAATTTTTCCGACACCTATCGCAGCGCACGCATCCCGGATGCCTACGAGCGGTTGTTGCTGGAAGTGATGCGCGGCAATCAGAACCTGTTTGTTCGCAAAGATGAAATCGAAGCTGCGTGGAAGTGGTGTGACCAGTTGATCGCCGGCTGGAAAAAGTCCGGTGATGCACCCAAGCCATATGCGGCGGGGTCCTGGGGGCCGATGAGCTCGATTGCACTGATTACGCGGGATGGGAGGTCGTGGTATGGCGATATCTGAATTGAAACTGCCTCAGGGCGTTACTGCCCATGAGTACCGTACGCCCACGCTGCTGGCCGATGGCCTGGCCCATGACGTGGCCGAACAACTGCGCGCTGCCATCAGCGCCCGTGGCGAGGCGACGCTGGTGGTGTCCGGTGGACGCAGCCCCGTGGCGTTTTTCCAGAACCTGGCCAAGCAGGGGCTGGACTGGTCCAGGGTCACTGTCACCCTGGCCGATGAACGCTGGGTACCGGTCGAACACGCCGACAGCAATGCCGGCCTGTTGAAGCAGCACCTGCTGCAAGGCCCGGCAGCCGCGGCCAGGTTCCTCAGCCTGTACAGTGCCGCCGCCAACCTTGAAGACGCTGCCGAGCAGGCCGATCGCCTGCTGGCCGAACTGCCCGGCATTGATGTGCTGGTGCTGGGCATGGGCGATGACGGCCACACCGCCTCGCTGTTCCCCAACAGCCCCAACCTGTCTGACGCACTGAAGGCCGACGGTACTCGCCGTTGCTGGCCGATGCTGGCGCCAACCGTGCCGCACCAGCGCCTGACCATGAGTCGTGCGCTGCTGGCGACGGCCAACTACACCGTGCTGTCGATTTCCGGCAGTTCGAAATTGACCACCTTGAGCGCCGCGCTGGCCAGCGACGATGTTGCTGCCATGCCGATTCGCGCGTTTTTGCAACCTACTCTAGAGATTTACTGGTGCCCATGAGCCAAGGATCAGCCGCTATGAAAAGCCCTCAACCGACCGTGTCCATGGCGGATAAAGTTGCCTTGATCGACAGTCTCTGCGCCAAGGCGCGGATCCTGCCGGTGATTACCATCGCCCGCGAGCAGGACATCCTGCCGCTGGCCGATGCCCTGGCAGCTGGCGGTTTGACCGCGTTGGAAGTGACCCTGCGTTCCGAGTTCGGCCTCAAGGCCATTCAGGTCTTGCGCGAGCAACGTCCTGAACTGTGCACCGGTGCCGGTACCGTGCTTGATCGTCACATGCTCGAAGCGGCCGAAGTGGCAGGTTCGCAATTTATCGTTACCCCTGGCATTACCCGCGACCTGCTGGAAGCCTCGGTACACAGCCCGATCCCGCTGCTGCCGGGCATCAGCAATGCCTCCGGTATCATGGAAGGCTACGGCCTGGGTTACCGCCGCTTCAAGTTGTTCCCGGCCGAAGTCAGCGGCGGCGTCGCGGCCATCAAGGCGCTGGGCGGCCCGTTTGGCGAAGTGAAATTCTGCCCGACCGGCGGCGTTGGCCCGGCCAATATCAAAAGCTACATGGCGTTGAAAAACGTGATGTGCGTGGGCGGTAGCTGGATGCTTGATCCTGAGTGGGTCAGGAACGGCGACTGGGCACGCATCCAGGAAGTTACCGCACAGGCGCTGGCGCTGCTGGACTGAGCGGATTTACAGAATCGTTGTTGCTGTGCTTAACGGCATTTTTGCGGTGCACTTGGTCGGTGTGCCGCTTTTTTTTGCCTGCAGAAACCTCAAGAACACCGATGTTCAACTGTGGGAGCTGGCTTGCCTGCGATAGCGGTGGGTCAGCTGACATCTCTTGCGCTGATACACCGCCATCGCAGGCAAGCCAGCTCCCACATGTTTAATCTGTGCTCAACTGGTTAATGGCGTTGACTAGCACGTCGATGTCCGCTGCCGATGTCACCAACCCTGGTGTCACCCGAATACAGGTGCCAAACGACGCACCCACACGCGTGGTGGTAAACAAGTCGTAGTCCCTGAGCATACGATCCACCATCACCTGCTGATCCCGCCCGAGGAACTTGAACGCGGTGATCCCGCAATACAGCCGCGGATCATCCGAGGTCAGCACTTCAATGCCCGGCAAGGGGCGCACCTGGTTTACCCACAGATCCCGCAGGTAATTGACCCGCGCACCCTTGGCCGCGGCGCCACCCAATTGCCGATGTTCTTCAAACACCAACGGCAAGGTCATCAGCGCGGGAAAGTTCGGTGTGCTGTAGGACGTACGAGCGCGCACATCCGTGGCCGGGTAGTGAAACTCGCCCATGTCCGGGTCGATATCGGCCAGGCGCTCGGGGGCGATATATAAAAAGCCCAGGGTCAGCGGTGCACCCATCCATTTGTGCAGGTTGAAGCCCGCGAATTGGATGCCCAGTTCAGCCAGGTTGAACTCGAACTGGCCCAGGGCGTGGGCGCCGTCGAGGATCACGTCGATATGCTGTTCGCGTGCGGCCTTGGCAATGGCCGCAACGGGCATCACCAGGCCGGTGCGGTGAGTGACATGCGTCAGGGCCATCAGTTTAAGACGCGGATACTGCGCGAACGCCTTGTTATACGTCTGCACCAGGCTGTCGAAACTGGCCGGGTGGGTGTGTGACACCTCGATCACCTCCACGCCGCGAACATCGGCAAGCCAGCGCATGGCGCCCTTGACCGTGTCGTACTCCAAATCGCTGATCAGCACCTGGTCGCCGGGTTGCAGGCGGTTGTAGTTGCGGATCAGCGACTGTAAGGCTTCGGTAGCGTTGCGCGTGAAGGCGATCGACTCGGGGTCGACGTCAATCAATGCCGCCAGCGTGCGGCGAATCTCGACGTTTTCACCTTGCTCGAAACGTTGGCGCACATGCACCGAGTTGCTGCGGTTGATAAAGCTGATGTGCTCAAGGTATTGCGCCTGCACTGCACGGCTCATACGCCCGAAGTAGCCGTTTTCCAGGTTGATCGGCCCGGGTTGCAGGTCATAGCACTGGGCGATGGTGTGCCAGTGGCGTTCGTTGTCGGCATTCCTTGGCATGGCGAGTCTCTTAATGGCGGGGGGCAGGTTTGCCGTGTTTGGCCCGCAGTGGTTCGAGCAGTTCGGCCAGGCCGTTGTGGTCGATTTCCTGCATCAAGGCCAGCAGACCGCCCAATTCGCCGTGGGGGAAACCTTCACGGGCAAACCAGTTCAGGTAGGGGCCAGGCAGGTCGGCGATGATCCGGCCCTTGTATTTGCCGAAGGGCATTTCGCGGGTGATCAGCAGTTCGAGTTTTTCAGGATTCATGAGCTTCGCGGGATTGAGGCGAGGTCTTCGAAAATACAGGCATTCTGCATGAAGGCCAAATGACAGATCATGCAAATAACGCACATACAGATGGTTCAATATTTCATAACTTATTGAAATTAAAGGATAAGTTAATTCTTAAAAACCTGGCACGGGCGCTGCAATAACCAAGACACCCTTCTAACCCGTACAAGGAATTGAAAAATGACTGACATCAATAAAGAATCGATCTCCGTACTGAACGACCTGATCGAAACCAGCATCGACGGCCAAAAGGGTTTCAAGGAATGCGCTGAAGATATCAAGCATCCGGAACTCAAGGCTCTGTTTGCCAAGCGCTCTGCTGATTGCGCCACTGCCGCCGCTGAATTGAAAACCGCCGTGCGTGCCCTGGGTGGCGATCCGGAAGATTCCGGCAGCGTAGCGGGTGCTCTGCACCGTGGCTGGGTCGACGTGAAGTCGATGGTCACTGGCAAGGATGAAGAAGCGGTACTGAACGAAGCCGAGCGCGGTGAAGACCACGCACTGAAGGCTTACCGTGAAGCGATCGAGAAGATCAACAAGCACAACCTGCTGGGTATTCGTGACCTGGTGGAGCGTCAGTACCACGGCGTACAGCGCAACCACGACCAGGTAAAAGCCCTGCGTAACCAGGCTCGTGCTCAGTCGTAAGACCCGCACTGTAGCAACTGTGGGAGGGGGCTTGCTCCCGATGGCGGTGAATCAGTCGACCTATTCAGTGACTGACTCACCGCCATCGGGGGCAAGCCCCCTCCCACATTTTGCATTGAGTGACTTTTAAGGTTGCGCTTAGCCTCAGCCGATGCTGATCGGCGGCAACTCTGTCAGGGTCACAACCTGTTGCTTGCGCGGCGCGAGGATCTCTGCCTCGCCATCCACCACCAGCTCATCACGCTGGTTGAACACCCGCGTGGCAATGCGCACACGGAACTTCGGCAGCTTTTCGAGAATTTCCAGGCGCACGGTGAGGGTGTCGCCAATCTTGACCGGCTTCTGGAAGGTCATTTGCTGGCCGATGTAGATAGTGCCCGGCCCAGGCAGCTCGCAGGCTACGGCCGCACTGATCAGCGCACCGCTGAACATGCCGTGGGCAATGCGCTCCTTGAACATGGTTGCCTTGGCGTATTCGGCATCCAGGTGCACCGGGTTGTGGTCGCCGGACATGGCGGCAAACAACTGGATATCACGCTCTTCGACGGTCTTGCTGAAGCTGGCGGTCTGGCCCACTTCGAGCGCCTCGTACGGGGTGTTGGTTACCTGGGTCATCTAAAGGTGCATCCTGTGGCTTATCGGTAATTAATCGGCTGATTTTAAAGCAAAAACTATTCGCAGCGGGCTGGCCTGCGCAACGTCAGCGCCTGTTCCAGCCAGCTCAGAAGGTCGGCGGTGACTTCATCACGGTTGGTTTCGTTGAATACTTCATGCCGCGCCTGCGGGTAGAGGTTCAATTGTATGTTCTGGCAGCCGGCCTCACGCAGGGCATGGGCCAGGTCCTTGAGACGCTTGCCTTCACTTACCGGATCACATTCGCCGCCCATCACCAGGATCGGCAAGCCCGGGTCGATCTGCGCGAGATTGGACGCTTTGCTGATTTGCTGCAAGCCGCCCAGCAGGTCGATCCACAACTGGTTGGTGCAGCGAAAACCGCAGAGCGGGTCGTTGATGTACTTGTCGACTTCGTCCGGGTCGCGGCTCAGCCAGTCGCAGGCGGTGCGATTGGGTTTGAACGCTTTGTTGAACGAGCCGAATGACAGGAACTCGATCAACGCACTGCGGCCGCGCAACCCCTGGCGCATGCGTTCGATACGTGCGATCAGCCGTGCCGCGCTATACAACGCTACCGGCTGGAAATTCGAACCGCTGAGAATCGCGCCATGCAGGCTGGCGCTGTGGTGCAGCAAATAGCCCTGGGCGATGTAGCTGCCCATGCTGTGGCCGAGCAAAATAATCGGCAGGCCCGGTTTTTGCTGGCCGATATGCTGGTTGAGGCTGGCCAGGTCGCCGACCACTTTGTTCCAGCCATCCTTTTCAGCGTACAGCCCCAGGGTGCCCTCATCGGCAGTACGCCCATGACCGCGCTGGTCCAGCGCATACACCCCGTAGCCGGCGCTGCACAAGGCGTCGGCCAGGCGAGCATAACGACCACTGTGTTCGGCCATGCCGTGGGAGAGCATCACCACCGCCTTGGGCGGGGTGTCTGGCAGCCATTGATTGACGTACAGGCGGCTGTGGTCATTCGCGGTCAGCCAGAAGGTGCTGTGGGTCATGGCGGCTTCCTTTGCTCAGGGTCGTTGCAGTGTATAGCTCATTCGCAGAGTTGCGGGGTATCTGCCTACACGTTAGACGCAAGATTCATACAATCAATGACACGATTTAGCGTATTTGCCTGTTTGCTCATAGCTGCTAACGTCCCCAAAGCTCCGCTTTTTATAAACGCTTAAAGCGGCCGGACATACTCAGGTAAGAGGACAAGAATAATGCAACCTGATTTCTGGAATGACAAACGCGCAGCGGGCGTTCCCAATGACATCGACCTCACAACCTACAAGTCGGTGATCGAAGTTTTCGAGCGTTCCTGCAAGACCTTTGCCGACCGTCCGGCGTTCAGCAACATGGGCATTACCCTGACCTACGCCGAGCTTGAACGCCAGAGTGCGGCGTTCGCCGGTTACCTTCAACAGCACACCGACCTCAAGCCTGGCGAGCGCATCGCGGTGCAAATGCCTAATGTGCTGCATTATCCGGTTGCGGTATTCGGCGCATTGCGCGCCGGGCTGATCGTGGTCAATACCAACCCGCTGTACACCCCCCGCGAGATGCGCCACCAGTTCAAGGACGCAGGTGTGCGGGCGCTGGTGTACCTCAACCTGTTCGGTTCGCGGGTGCAGGAGGTCTGCACCGACACCGAGATCGACTACTTGATCGAAGCCAGGATGGGCGACTTCATGCCCGCCGCCAAAGGCTGGCTGGTCAACACCGTGGTCGACAAGGTGAAGAAGATGGTCCCGGCCTACCACCTGCCACGGGCTGTGTCGTTCAAGCGTGCGTTGCGCATGGGCGCGGGCCTTGGGGTGACGCGCCATCCGGTAACCCTGGACGATATTGCCGTGCTGCAATACACCGGCGGCACCACCGGCCTGGCCAAGGGCGCGATGCTCACCCATGGCAACCTGGTGGCGAACATGCAGCAGGTGCGGGCGTGCATGTCGCAACTGGGTGAAGACGGCCACCCGCTGATCAAGGAAGGGCAGGAGGTCATGATCGCACCGCTGCCGCTGTACCATATCTATGCATTCACGGCGAACTGCATGTGCATGATGGTGTCCGGCAACCACAACGTGCTGATCACCAACCCACGGGACATTGGCGGCTTTATCAAGGAGCTCAAGCAGTGGCGCTTCACCGGGCTGCTGGGGCTCAACACCCTGTTTGTGGCGTTGATGGATCACCCGGATTTCAAGAGCCTGGATTTCTCCCATCTCAAGATCACCAACTCCGGCGGCACAGCTCTGGTCAAGGCCACGGCGGAACGGTGGAAGGCGCTGACCGGTTGCTCCATCGGCGAAGGCTACGGCCTCACCGAAACCTCACCGGTGGCCAGCACCAACCCATACGGCGGCCTGTCGCGCCTGGGGACCGTGGGCATTCCGGTGCCGGGCACCGCCATGAAAGTGGTTGATGATCAAGGGCACGAACTGCCGTTGGGTGAGCGCGGCGAGTTATGCATCCAGGGCCCGCAGGTGATGAAGGGGTACTGGCAGCAACCCCAGGCCACCGCCGAAACCCTGGACGCTGAAGGCTGGCTCAAGACCGGTGACATTGCCGTGATCGACACCGACGGCTATGTCAGCATTGTTGATCGCAAGAAAGACCTGATTATCGTCTCCGGCTTCAATGTCTATCCCAACGAAATCGAAGATGTGGTGATGGCCCACCCGGCCGTAGCCAGCTGCGCGGTGATCGGCGTGCCGGACGAGCGCACGGGGGAGGCGGTGAAGCTGTTCGTGGTAGCGCGGGCCCAAGGGGTGAGCATTGAGGAGCTGAAGGCGTACTGCAAGGCCAATTTCACGGGGTACAAGGTGCCCAAGCACATTGTGCTGAGGGAGTCTTTGCCGATGACGCCGGTGGGGAAAATTCTGCGGCGCGAGCTTCGCGACATCGCCTGAATTGAAATAGGGTCAAAATGTGGGAGGGGGCTTGCTCCCGATAGCGGTGGATCAGCCAAAGACTCTGTTGACTGACACACTGCTATCGGGAGCAAGCCCCCTCCCACATTTGTTATCCGTCGCCCAGGAAAGCCCATTCCAGAGCGTATTTCATTGATATAGAATTTTTGCTCTAAAAGTGACCATTGGATATTCTTGAGTCATGTTTATGACTGTAGGGCCCTCTTTTGGCTCTAGGCGGCCCTCGGCAAAGCTGCTACTCTCGGCGCGCTTTGTGACGTCTCGGCCTGCTTGAAAGCGCCAGATTCACCTAAAAACATACACCAATAATAATCGCATCAAATGCGATGATGAATTCGCGTCGCTGAGGAGTGGGCTTCCATGAATGAAGACTTTTGGAAGGATAAGTACCCCGCCGGGATTGCTGCACAGATCAATCCAGACGAGTATCCGAATATTCAGGCGGTACTGAAGCAGTCCTGCCAGCGCTTCGCCAACAAACCGGCTTTCAGCAACCTGGGCAAGACCATCACCTACGGTGAACTCTACGAATTGTCCGGGGCATTTGCCGCGTATCTGCAACAGCATACCGACTTGAAGCCTGGCGATCGAATCGCCGTGCAACTGCCCAACGTCCTGCAATACCCGGTCGCCGTGTTCGGCGCCATTCGTGCCGGCCTGATCGTGGTCAACACCAACCCGCTGTACACCGCGCGGGAAATGGAACATCAATTCAATGATTCCGGGGCCAAGGCCCTGGTTTGCCTGGCCAACATGGCGCACCTGGCTGAAAAAGTCGTGCCCAAGACCGCCGTCAAGCATGTGATCGTCACTGAAGTCGCCGACCTGCTGTCGCCGTTCAAGCGCCTGCTGATCAACAGCGTGATCAAGTACGTGAAGAAGATGGTCCCGGCCTATCACTTGCCCCAGGCCATCACGTTCAATGACGTGCTTGCCAAGGGCCATGGCCAGCCGGTGAATGATGTCAGCCCGGCCAGCAGCGATGTGGCGGTGTTGCAATATACCGGTGGTACCACCGGTGTGGCCAAGGGCGCGATGCTGACCCACCGCAACCTCGTCGCCAACATGCTGCAATGCAAGGCGCTGATGGGGTCCAACCTCAACGAAGGCTGCGAGATCCTGATCACACCGCTGCCGCTTTACCACATCTATGCCTTCACCTTTCACTGCATGGCGATGATGCTGATCGGCAACCACAACATCCTGATCAGCAACCCGCGTGACCTGCCGGCGATGGTCAAGGAACTGTCGAAGTGGAAGTTCAGCGGGTTCGTCGGCTTGAATACCCTGTTCGTGGCGCTGTGCAACAACGAAGCCTTCCGCAAACTCGATTTCTCCGCGCTCAAAGTCACCCTGTCGGGCGGCATGGCCCTGCAATTGGCGGCCGCCGAGCGTTGGAAGGCCGTGACCGGCTGTGGTATCTGCGAAGGCTACGGCATGACCGAAACCAGCCCGGTGGCCACGGTGAACCCGATCCAGCATATCCAGATCGGCACCATTGGCATTCCGGTACCGTCCACAGTGTGTAAAGTCATCGCCGACGACGGTACCGAGTTGGCGCTGGGTGAAACCGGCGAGCTGTGCGTCAAGGGCCCGCAAGTCATGAAGGGCTACTGGCAGCGCGAAGACGCCACCGCCGAGATGCTCGACAGCGAAGGTTGGCTGAAAACCGGTGACATCGCGATCATCCAGCCAGACGGCTATATGCGCATTGTCGACCGCAAGAAAGACATGATTCTGGTCTCCGGCTTCAACGTCTACCCCAACGAACTGGAAGACGTACTGGCAGGCCTGCCGGGCGTGTTGCAGTGCGCAGCCATCGGTGTGCCGGACGAGAAGTCCGGAGAGCACATCAAGATCTTCATCGTGGTCAAGCCAGGCGCCACCCTCACCAAGGACCAGGTGATGGAGCACATGCGCGCCAACGTCACCGGCTACAAGGTGCCCAAGGCTGTTGAGTTCCGTGATGCGTTGCCTACAACTAACGTCGGCAAGATTCTGCGGCGTGAATTGCGTGATGAAGAACTGAAAAAGCTGGGTGTGAAGAAATAGCCCGGTAAAGCGTGAATTGAAAAGTACCCCTCGCTGAGGGGTATTTTTTTGCCTCTGGCGCGGCGTAATGCCCGGCTTGTCACTCCACGGGCTTGTGTGATATCGACTAATAACGACGCACGCTCGCTAAATACGCGACGCTTGCAAGTTGACGGCTGATCGAGGAGTGATGATGGACTTAGGGATTAGAGGTAAATGGGCTGTCGTCTGCGCTGCCAGTAAAGGGTTGGGTTATAGCTGTGCCCAGGCGCTTGCGGACGAGGGGGTAAACATCGTGATTAACGCACGGGGCGCGCCTGACTTAGAGGCTGCCGCACAGCGTTTGAAACTCAGAAACCCTGAGGGAGAAGTCATCACGGTGGTAGGTGATATTACTGACCCTTCGATTCGCCAGGCATTGGTCGATGCTGCCCCGCAAGTTGATATATTGATCAATAATGCCGGGGGGCCCAAGCCTGGGAACTTTCGTGATTGGACCGATCAAGAGTGGCGTGCAGCAATTGATACCAATATGTTGGCACCTATCGAACTCATCAAGTCAGTGATCGATTCCATGGCAGGTCGAGGCTTCGGCCGGATAATCAATATAACTTCCGGCGCGGTTAAAGCGCCCCTGGATGCATTGGGGCTTTCAACCTCAGTCCGATGTGGGCTTACCGGTTTTGTGGCGGGCTTGGCGCGTCAGAAAGACTTCGCGTCGAGAAACACCACGATCAATAATATTCTCCCCGGTGCGTTCAAAACCGAGCGATTGGAAAATACCTTTCAAGTGGCGGCAGAGCGTTCAGGAAAAACAGCGAACGCTATGGCTGAAAGTCGACTGGCAACCATTCCGGCGGGGCGCTTTGGTGACCCGGCTGAGTTCGCTGCATTGTGCGCTTTTTTATGCAGTCATCAGGCTGCCTATGTGACCGGTCAGAACATCCTTATCGATGGCGGCGCCTACCCGGGTATCTTCTAATGGATAGCCAAAGATGTCGTTGTGCCATATGAAATATTAGAATTTTTCAAATTTAAACCGCCAGCGATGGCGGTTTTTTTATGGGTTTTGCTTTTTTTTGTGTGCCGTAACGGATTGAAGTAAAACGAAAAAATTCAATGAGTCATAGATTGGATCCAATCTTATTCCATTTTGTTATTTGAAACGCGTTAAACCCTAGGATAGGTTTTTAGTGGTTGTAACAAGATATTTCTGTCGCGTCGGTGAGCGTAATGCCCGCTCGCCGATCACATTGGATCTACTGTCTTAGGGAGCAATGCATGTCGACCCAAAAACGCTTGAAAGTCTTTCCTACCTCATCGATCGGCACTATCGCCACCATCCCGTCCTCAAAACCTGAAACACAACGGGCAATTATTGCCGCCAGCCTCGCCTCGGGAACTTCTTATATTTACAACGACCTTCGTTGCCTTGAAACCGAAACAATGAAAAAGGCATGTCGTAGTATTGGTGCAATTATTGAGGAGCAACCAGGCAGATTAGTGGTAACTGGCACAGGCGGCTTGATCAAGCCCGAAAAGAAGGTGATCGACGCTCTAGGCTCCGGGTTGGTATTTCGAGTGTTTGCTGCGTTGACGTGCTTTACAACGACGCCGGCGGTTATTACCGGTGATGAAGTTCTGCGGGGGCGTGTCATGGAGCCTTTGTTTGTCGCCCTGGAAGGGCTGGGGGCCCATATTTCATGCATCAACCACAGTGGCAAGGCCCCGATTGTGAACTGGGGGGGTTATAAAGGGGGAGAGTGTACGATTGAGGGCAATATCAGCTCGCAATTCATCACTGCGATTCTGTTCTGCGCCCCCCTCGCCAAACAACCTACGGTGGTGAATATCCGCGGTGAAATTCTGTCGCTTTCGTATATCAAGCAGACTTTGGAAACCCTCAGCACTGCGGGGATCAGCTATGAGGTGAACGCTGACTATTCACAAATTACGGTGTATCCCGGCCACTATCGCAGCGCGAACTATACGATCGTCGGTGACTACACCTCATCGTCCTATTTGATCGCGGCCGGCATCATCTTTCCGGGCGAGTTGACGCTCAAGAACATGAACAGCAAGAGTTTGCAGGGCGAGCGTGCGATTCTCAAAGTGGCCGAGGCGCTGGGCGTCAATGTTGAGTTCAATGACGCTGCCAATGAAGTACGCATTGTTAATAAGTTGGCTGAGTTAAAAGGCAAGTATCATTTCGATGCGAGTGATTACCCCAATATTGTGCCGACACTGGCGGCGATCGGTGCTTATGTGCAGGGTGAGTTCAAAGTGACCGGCGGCTCCATTACGCGCTTGCACAAGTCGCCACGCATTGAGGCGATGGTGACCGAGCTGGTGAAAATGGGTGTGGACATACAGCCGTTGTTTAAAAACGGCGTCTACGATGGCTTCGTTATTCGTGGTGAACCGAGTTACGCCGGTGATGCAGTGTTGTCAGCCTGGGGTGACCATCGAATTTTCATGTCATTGTTTGTGGCTTCCTTGCGGTGCCAACAGCTTAATGAGTTGGATGGTTATCAGGACGTTCATTGTTCCTTTCCGGATTTCTTCCAGGAGTTTGAACGTCTGGGCGTGTCGTTTGAAGAAAGCTCGACAGCTGCCAAGCATGTTGAAGTCTGACTTTTTATCTTTGAATTAAAGGGAGGGTGGCCTGGGTCACCCTCTATATAACGGATTATAGATCATGAACTTTCGAGAAAAGCTTGAGCGGGATGGGTACGTCGTTATTCCAGGAGTACTCTGCAGCGAGCAGGTGGAAAAGTTGCGTAAAACGTATGTCCATAGTTTGGCAGAGACCGAGCAGAGCACGCTGTTGCCAACGGCGTTTCTGCAATTTAGTGATATGGTCAATGCACTGCTCCATCCTGGTGCTATTCAGGCGATAAAGGATATTTTTCAGTCGGATTTTTCGCTGTTACCGAATTTTACGGTGCGCGAGAGCGTTTATATACCATGGCACAATGATGCGTACTTTCTTCCCGACGAAGTGATTTCGCCTAGCGCATTTCCCGAATTCTTACAGTGTGCTTATTATCTTCAAGATAATGATCCTGTGTCGGGCGGCGGCATCACCTTACTGCCGGGGTCGCACAAGCTCAGTAAAGATGAAGTCAAGATCAGGCTCGCCGAGCCGGTAAAATTCGAGCGCACGATCATGAGTAAGGCCGGCGATCTGGTTATTTGGGATAATCGAGTAACTCATCGCAGCAGTGCGCCGGATCAGACGCCTGTGGAAACAAAGCTGGCCATTCAGTGGACTGTTTCTGCTTCGACCAAACATAACGCATCCTACATTACCTACCTGCGTGCCCGGGCTGAGCGCAGTCTGCATGTTTCGGACTATTTGCCCAACAGCCCCAAGCCATATTTTGCCGATATGCCCAATGTGCGCTACCCCTCTTCTTTTTCACAAGATGCCGTGTTGAAGATGAAGGGCGAGAACATCACATTTATCGAGATCTGAACAGGGGATTTGCAATGGAATTGCAAAGTACTGGCGAAACCGGTGCACATTACATTCTTCGCCAACTTCAGTCTTTGGGGGTTACGCACTTCTTCATGGTGCCTGGCAAGTTGATCAATGCGTTTATGCGTTGTTATCCCAGTGATGGCTCTACAACGCTTGACATTGAACCGGTGGTTACAGCGTGTGAAACAGGCGCGTCCTATATGGCCGAAGGCTATGCGCGTGCCAGTGAAACATTCGGGGTGTGCCTGGTGATAGGCGGGCCGGGTGTTACCAACGCGCTGACCGGGATCGCTTCCGCTTACACGGACCACCAGTCGGTCTTGCTCTTGTCGGGCCAGATTGCGTCATCGCTGGAAATGCAAAACGTGCTGCAGGACGGGAGCCAAACCGGCGTGAATCTGTGTGATGTATTCAAACCCATCACCCGCAGTGCCCTCGAGGTCAAGGCAGGGCAACCCTTGTCGGCGTTTTTGCGCGAATCGGTGCGGTTGTTGAAAGGCCTGGAAAAAGGCCCGACCTACTTGGCCGTCAGCAAGGAAGCACTGTACGAGAAATCCACGAGCCGCGCCGATATCGCTGCCAACGTACTGGAGTCGTGGAGCAACCAAGCGCTTGCCGTTGAAAAGATCAAAAGCGCGGCGATCAAGGCCGTGTTCAAGCGCTCGACCAATCTCGTCATTCTCGCGGGGCTACGTTGCAAAAACTCCAAGGTTGGCGCTGCGCTCCTGGCATTTTCCGAGCGCTTTTCGATTCCGGTCGCGACCACCTTGAGCGCCAAAGGGCTGTTCCCGGAGGACCATCCCAACGCTTTGGGCGTTTACGGTTATTCGGGAAACAAGCGCGCTATCGAGGCGTTCAAGGGCGGTGTGGACGGTGTGATTCTCCTTGGGCTCGATACCACTCAATGGAGCACCATGCTCTGGTCCCATGAGCTAAGGCCTCAATTTGGCGCGATCCAGGTGGATGAGAACCCAGATTATCTGGGACGGTATCTTGATATTGATCACGGTGTGGTGGCGACGGGGGAGGGTTTCCTGAGGCTGGTCAGCGAGGTTCACGCACAAGAGCTGGAGGCCAGCCAGGAGAGTCGCTCCAGATGGTCGAATGATCTTCAACGGGTGCCGCTGCATTACCCGGTCGATGCCAAAGCTACGGGCAATCTTGCCGACCATCCCGCCGCCTATATCCCGGTGCTGCAAGCGTTTTTCCCCAGTGATGGCGTGGTGTGTGTCGATTCGGGCTCCCATCGATCCTTCTTCGGCCACTACTGGACCGCGCGGGGAGCGGCGGCCTATTTATCGGCAACCACATTAGGCCCGATGGGCTGGAGTATCCCGGCAGGCATCGGTGCAAGTTTCGCCCGCCCCGATGGCAAAACCATGGTGATTACCGGTGATGGCTGCATGCTGATGCAGGGCCTTGAGCTATCGACCGCCGCGAAACATGGGTTGAATATCGTCTTCGTCGTTTTCAATAACCGGTCCTATTCGGCAAGTTACTTCAATAACAAAGACAACTTAGCCGCGCTGACGCAAATTCCCGATTACAACTGGTGCCTGTTTGCCCAGAGCCTGGGCGTGAGCGCGACGTGCGTGGACTCCCCACAGGCCTTGCAAGATTGTATTGAAAGCATCATGAGCACCGCCGCACCTCATCTGATTGAAATCAAATGCGACGGGCGACATACCACGCCCAATAGCGAATACGGCACACGCTTGAAAGACCATCCATTACTGTAAGGAGCCTGTCGTGAATTCTAGAATGGTGATCACCAACTCCTGCCTGATCCTGGTATTGGGGTTGTTTTCCATTGACTTGTACAACCCCGCCTTGCCGGAGATTGCACGGGTATTTTCAGTAACTGACGCGCAGTCCCAAAACCTGGTGGTCTTCTATCTGGCAGGCTTTGCACTGTCCCAGTTGGTGTATGGGCCGATCTCCGATAGAAAAGGGCGGGTACCGGTGATTATGGTCTCCCTTGCCCTCGGCGCCTTGGGCAATTACCTGACGTCGACGGCGGACAGTATTCAGGCGCTCTATCTGTTTCGTTTGTTAACAGGTATCGGTGCTGGCGGTTGCCCCGTGATAAGCCGGGCAATATTGAGCGATACGTTCAAAGATAAAACCGAGTTGTCCAAATCGCTGACGGTGTTCTCCATGGCGTCCCAGGTCTCGCCTGCGCTTGCGCCGGTGCTGGGTGGTTTTATTACTGCTGCACTTCCTTGGCAATATAATTTCTACGCACTGACCCTGATCACGCTGCTCGGCGCCGTATTTATCAAGGCCACACTGGTTGAAACAGCTCCGCTGCAGGGCGTGCCTTCCAAACGGCTTGAGGGTTTCAAAGTACTGCTGCGCGACTTCAACTTCATGGTTTACAGCCTGGTCTCTGCGGTACTGTTTGCGATCACCATCGGCTACTTCACCGCGAGCCCATTCATCTATCAATTGCAGTTCCATCTGCAGAGCCAGGAAAACGGCCTGCTGTTCGTTGGCTACTCTGCGGGTATCGTCTTGGGTTCTTACCTGACCAAGCGGTTTTTGAATCGTTACTCGCCTGAGCGCATCCTGATGACGTCCCTGGTGGCGCTGACGGTGTTGGCGGCGCTCGCTCCGCTGGTTCTCCAGGCATTCAAGCTGGTCACGGCCCCGGCGCTGGTGGCGTATGGCTTTTTGGTCGCTCTCGGCTGTGGCCTGTCCTCACCCTTGCTGTTGGGGATCAGTCTGCATGGCCAGGCAAAACATGCCGGTACCGGGAGTGCGCTGCAAGGCGCGATCAAGATGGCGGGCGCGGCAGTGGCGCTGTTCTTTTTCTCTGAGGGGCACACCAGCACCGCCATGGGGCTGATGATGGGGATTCTGGTCATGTCGCTGTTTTGCCTGTTTGCCATCGCCCTGGCTCAGCGCATTGCCGGTCGGTCAGTGGCAACCGCCTGAAAGTGCGCGAGAGCCTGACTGCTGGCACAGCAGTCACGCTCTCGCCGGTTAGGGGCGATGGTTACAGAGTGAACTGGGCAAAGCTCACGCCGGCACCCGCCGGGCGCACATCCTTGAGGAACGAGTCCTTGTCGGCGCTCAGTTCCAGGGTAATCTCCGGCTTGCGCTTGCCCGCATTGCGTACCACCAACCCTTCCAGCTTTTCGCGCAGAAACACAGTCGGCACCTTCAGGTGCAACAACTGGTCCGTCTCGGCGTTATGCATCAGCAGATGGATCCACTCGTACTGGCCCACGGCAATCCGCGCAACGGGCAGGTCGAACCACCAGATGTTGCGCTTGTGGTCCAGGTCGGTGAAATGGCAGTTGTTGACGCCGAGTACGGCACCGCCCAGTTCCTGGTTTCTGCGGGCGATAGCCTGTGCTTTATTGAGTTTCATAACCTTCCTACGGGATCTGTTATTCAGCGTTGCAGCCTGAATGTGCCGGGCATTCTCGTGGGTTGGCCGCAAAACATAAAGCCAAACCTGCGGCAGGCGATAAAATGCCTCGCGAAAATAATTGAAACTCTGCCGAAGCGCCCTGGGTCAACCTCTACGTAATGACCAAAACCCTCGATTGTTCCAGGAGAAATACCATGAGCAGCACATCGGATAAGGCAAAAGGTTTGGCGAACGAAGCGGTCGGCAACATCAAGCAGGGTGTCGGCAAAGTCACAGACAACGACAAGCTGCGTGCTGAAGGCGTGATCCAAGAGAAAAAAGGTGAAGCGCAGCAAGCAGTCGGGAAAACCAAGGACGCGGTGAAAAAAGCCACCGAATAAGGCGTTCTCCTGGGTTTGCCCAGCAGTATGGCGGCCATCCACGGATGGCCGTTTTTGTGTGAACTGTTGCAACTAAATTTTGGAAATTGTTTCAAAGTCGCCAAATGGGCTACTTTGATGTAGAAAACGGCCCCTGAGTCGCCCACGAACTCAACCTCTTTGCGGCGAAAGGAGACGCTATGATTTTTCCGGTACTCGATGGTCTCAAGCTGCACAAGGTGCTGATACGCACCGTCAAGGAATTCGTCGATGACGAGATGCCTACCTACGCTTCGGCACTGGCTTATCAGATGCTGTTCTCCTTGTTTCCCTTCCTGCTGTTCCTGATTGCCCTGATCGGTTTCCTGCATCTGCCGGACTTCTTCACCTGGCTGCGCCTGCAGTCGGAGCTGGTGTTGCCGCCCCAGGCGCTGGAGCAGGTCAACCCGGTCATCGACCAGTTGCAACAGTCCAAGGGCGGCCTGCTTTCGGTTGGTATCGTCATCGCGCTGTGGACCGCCTCTGCGGGCGTACGCCTGATGATGAGTGCGATGAACGCGGCCTATGACGTCGTCGAAGGCCGGCCGATCTGGAAGCGCTTCCCCCTGTCGATTTTCTACACCGTCGGCATTGCCGGCATGTTGCTGGCCGCCGCTGCGCTGATGGTGCTTGGCCCGCAGGTCATGGAGTGGCTGGCCGGGCAGATCGGCATGCAGGAGTTCGTCGTCACCCTGTGGACCATCCTGCGCTGGCCATTGATCGTGATCCTGCTGATGTTCGCCGTGGCACTCATGTATTACGTGATGCCGGACGTCGAGCAGAAATTCCGCTTCATTACCCCAGGCTCGGTGTTGGCCGTGGTGGTGTGGATCGTGGCTTCCCTGGGCTTTGGTTATTACGTCAAGACCTTCGCCGACTACAACGCCATGTATGGCAGCATCGGCGCGATCATTGTCCTGCTCCTGTACTTCTATATTTCCTCCGCCGTGTTACTGCTGGGTGCGGAGATGAATGCCGTGATCGAACACATGTCGGCCGAAGGCAAGGACCCAGGTGAAAAGGAGTTTGACGAACCCGGTCACACCGATGAAAAACAGCACGTCTCGGGCCTAGGCCGGGACCACTCCAAGCCCACTCCTGAAGAAGTGCCGCGATGATCCGTGAAATCCTGAAAATGGGCGACGAACGCCTGCTGCGTATCGCCCCACCGGTACCGCCGGAAATGTTCGACAGCCCCGAGTTGTGGCAACTGATCGACGACATGTTCCAGACCATGGAACACGTGGGCGGTGTTGGCCTGGCTGCACCGCAGATTGGTGTCGACCTGCAACTGGTGATTTTTGGTTTCGAGGCCAGCGAACGCTACCCGGAGGCGCCGCCTGTACCGCAGACCATCCTGATCAACCCGCTTATCACGCCCCTGAGCCCGGTGCTGGAAGAGGGCTTCGAAGGCTGCCTGTCGGTGCCGGGTTTGCGCGGCGCCGTGAACCGTTATCAACAGATCCGCTACGAAGGTTTCGACCCCAAGGGCGAGCCGATTGTGCGTTTTGCTGACGGCTTTCATGCACGGGTGGTGCAGCATGAGTGCGACCACTTGATCGGTCGGCTGTACCCGTCGCGGATCACTGATTTCAGCAAGTTCGGGTTTATCGAAGTGATGTTTCCGGAATTGGATCCGACAGCTGACGAATAAACACCAGGCTACCTGAGGTCCCAATGTGGGAGGGGGCTTGCTCCCGATAGCGGTGGACCGGTCGACATTTCAGCGACGGACACTCCGCCATCGGGAGCAAGTCCCCTCCCACATTTTTATCCGGCATCATTCAGGTGATTGAGAACCCCATCGCAATCATCGGCTTGTTCCGTTTGTAGCGCACCAACCGCTCGCTGAGGGACTGCGGCAGCAGCGTGTCCTGACTGAACCCCATACGCTGATACAACCCCTCCAGATCCGGATGGCACAGCAGCCACACCGTACCCTCCACTGCGGCTACCGCCTGCTCAATCAAGCGTGCCGCCAACCCCTGGCCGCGATAGGCCGGATCGACAAACACCCCCGTCAGCCACTGCCCACCCACCACCGGGCTCAAGCACAACCCAGCCACGATCTCGCCGTCGCGAGCTACCCACAAACGGCCGCCCTTGAGGGCCTTCATCGAAGAGTTGTGGCTGCGGTAAAACTTGTTCAACAGTGGCCACAGAGGCTCTGCCAGCGGTTCGATGTGCAGTTCGGGCATGGTCTTTGGGCCAGCGGGGTCAGGGCTGGGGATTATAAGCGCCTTCTGCCGGGCAATAGGTGGTATACCCAGTGCTACATCCCCTTAAGTTGAGCATGCATCATGGCCAAAGGTATGGATTCAAAGAAAGCCGCGAAGAAAAAACCGGCAAAGACCGCCGATGAAAAGCGTGCGGACAAGAAAGCCAAGAAGTCCGAGACTGGCCTGTTCGGTCACTGAGTTACAAGCTTAGAACCAAAGGATCTGCAAGATTGGCGCGTCTCGCGGCACAGAGTAGGAAACACCTGCTCTGAGCTGCCGATGGCCAACTACCTTGACCTGAGCCACCGCCGGGAAATTCAAGCCCTGGCTGCAAGTTTTACTGCGAAGACCGAATGGCCGACCTGGCTGCTGTTGCTCGGCGTGTATGCCGGCTGGTTCGGTGTGTTGCTTGCCAGCCACTGGCTGGGCCTGTGGTGCAGCACCTTGTTGCTGATCCCATTAGTGACCCTCTGGCTGTCGCTGCAACACGAGTTGCTACACGGCCATCCCACCCGTTTGCCGTTGGTGAACAAACTGCTCGGTTACGCGCCGTTTGCCGTTTGGTACCCCTATACCCTGTATCGCGACAGCCACCTGTTGCATCATCACGACGAAGACCTGACCCTGCCCGGCATCGACCCGGAAAGCCGCTACCTTAACCAACAGCAGTGGGACGCCAGCTCGCGCTTGCAACGCAGCGTGCATTGGCTGACCAAGACCGTATTCGGTCGCTTGCTGCTGGCGGCACCCCTGGCCATCAGCCGGTTGGTGCACGATCAATGGCAACGCCTGCCAGAGGTTTGGCCGATGTGGCTGGCCCACGGCGCCGTGACCCTGTTGATGCTGGGTTTTATCGCCCATTACAGTGCCTTGCCGGTGTGGCATTACCTGCTGCTGGTGAGCGTGCCGGCCTTGTCGCTGGCGTCGATCCGTTCCTACTATGAACATCGCCCGCATCCGCGGCCGGAACAGCGCACGGTGCTCAACGAAGCGTCCTGGCCCTGGCGCTGGCTGTTCCTCAACAACAACCTGCACCTGGTGCACCACGACCTGCCGAAACTTCCCTGGTTCTTGCTGCCGAGGGTGTATCGCGCCCGCCGCGAGCAGTGGCTGACGCGCAGCGGTGGGTTCCTGGTACAAGGCTACGGCCAGTTGATCGGCCGCCATGGCCTCAAGGCTATCGACAGCCCTCGGCACCCCTTTGCCTGAGAGATGCCCATGAGTGAGCACTATGCCGAGTTGCGCATGTATGTCGCCCCGGAGCCCATCGAGCAAGCCAATCAACAGTGGCTTGCGCGCATCCTTGAGCGCTTGGGCCTGCATCGGCGTAACGCCGACCACCTCGACTTGCCCGGCCTGTGGCTGGCGCCAGAATTGCTCGTCACCCAAACCTGCGGCTACCCGCTGATGACCCAACTGCGTGGCCAGGTTCGCGTCGTCGGTCGCCCCCGCTACGAGCTGCCCCATAGCAGCAATGGCGAACACTGCAGCCTGTTGCTGAGCCGCGTTGACAACCCACGTACTATCCTGGCGCAGTTCTACAACAGCCGCGGGGTGATCAACGGCCACGACTCCAACAGTGGCATGAACCTACTGCGCCACTGCCTGGCACCGTTGCAGCGCGACGGGCGTTTCTTCGCCAGCGTCGCCGTCAGCGGTGCCCACCGTGAGAGCCTGCGCTGGCTGCGTGAAGATCGCGCGGACCTTGCTGCCATCGACAGCGTGACCTACGACTACCTGGCGCGTTTCGCGCCCGAAGAGGTCGCGGGTTTGCGCATGGTTACCCGCAGCGCGCCGAGCCCGACCTTGCCCTATATCGGCCCGCCGGGCTTGAGCGATGTGCAGCTGAAGCAGGTCCGCGAAGCGATGAACCTGGCG
Source organism: Pseudomonas sp. W2Aug9 (assembly GCF_023127755.1). Classification (NCBI taxonomy): domain Bacteria; kingdom Pseudomonadati; phylum Pseudomonadota; class Gammaproteobacteria; order Pseudomonadales; family Pseudomonadaceae; genus Pseudomonas; species Pseudomonas sp. W2Aug9. The sequence continues at coordinate 422,957 of NZ_SPKL01000037.1, forward strand.
TTGCAAGACCTGCCGCAGGTGGCGCAAACCCTTGGTGTGCAAGCCGTGCTCCCCGCTAGCGAAGACGACTATCAGGTGCTGTTGGATTACCAACGGCAAGCCGCCAGCCTTGGCTATACGGATATTCAATAAAGCTATATAAAAATGCATTTTAAATATTATTAAAGAATAAGAGGCATTGCTAGGATCGCTCTACCGGAACACCGGACATAACGCGCACCCTACTCGACAGGAGCCACTATGTCCGGCGCCGACACCTCTCACCCCGCCTACGTGGGCGCACTGTTCCGCAGCCATTACGCCTGGTTGTGCAGCCGCTTGTATCGTCAACTCGATTCCCGTGCACATGCCGAAGACATCGCCGCCGACACCTTTGTCCAGCTCCTGAGCGCACTCGACGTCGCCCCGATCCGTCAGCCTCGCGCCTTGCTCACCACCATTGCCCAGCGCCTGATGTATCAGCTGTGGCGGCGACGTGACCTGGAGCGCGCCTATCTCGACGCCCTGGATAACGATGAAGCCTTTAGCGTGCCGTCCCCCGAAAACCTGGCCCAGACGTGCGAGGCGCTGCAGGCCGTCGACCAGTGGCTCGACGGCCTGCCGGCCAAGGTCAGAGCGACGTTCCTGTTGTCCCGACTCAATGGCCTGACGTACCCCGCGATCGCGGCCGAACTAGGAGTTTCCCAGCGCTCGGTCAGTGATTACATGGCCCGCGCCCTTAACGGCCGCCTGCGGTTGTACCTGGAATGAACGCCACGCCTGACTCACTGCACACGGCCAACCCGCTCACGATCACGACCATGAGGCAACCCATGAAAAAACTGAAAAAACTACTAGGGGGTTCGCTGCTGGCGCTCACCGTCCTGGCCCAGCCTGCGCTCGCCGCCGAACCTCCCACCCTGCGCATCGGCTACCAGAAAAGCTCGGTGAGTATGGTGCTCGCCCGTGAGCACAAGCTCTTCGAAGCTGCGCTGCCCGGCACCCAGGTGCAATGGACCGAATTCCTCGGCGGCCCGCCGCTGATCGAGGCACTCAACGCCGGCAGCCTGGACATCGGCAATATCGGCGACATCCCGCCGATCTTTGCCCAGGCGGCAGGCATCGACTTGCAGTACTTCGCCGTCGAGCCCAACGACGGCAAGACCGAAGCGGTGCTGGTGCCCAAGGCCAGCACCGTGCAGAACGTCGCGGAGCTCAAGGGCAAGCGCGTGGCGTTGCTCAAGGGCTCCAGTGCACACAACCTGTTCCTCAAGAGCCTGCTGCGCGCCGGTTTGCAATGGAAGGACGTGAACGTGGTGTACCTGTCGCCTTCTGACGGCCGTGCGGCCTTCGAACAAGGCAAGGTCGATGCCTGGGTGGTCTGGGACCCGTACTACTCGGCCGCCGTAGTCGACGGCTCTGCTCGCGTGCTGGGTGATGGCCAGGGCCTTAACCCTGCCGGCAGTTTTTTTGTGGTCAACGGCCCGTTCGCCCAGCAACATCCCCAGGCCATCGCCACCATTATCCAGACCCTCGGCAAGGCGCAGCGACTATCACTCGACCAACCCGATGAAAGCATCGCATTGATGGCCGGCACCCTTGGCCTGCCACCGGCGGTGGTCAAAAGCTACTTCGAGCATCGCTCGCCCGCGCCGATCCGTCCGTTGCAGGCGATCGACGTCGCCAATCAGCAGCGCACGGCGGACCTGTTTTTTGCCAACGGCCTGATCCCTAGAAAGGTCGACGTGCAGCAGATTGTCTTCAAGCCCGAATAAGCCCCTCTCATCGATTGAGCGCATTTCAGAACATGGGGTGCGCGCCGCCAGCGCCCGGTTGGCAATGCTGGCTGATTAGTGGCCTTGCATAGCGCCAACCCCTGTCTATGCTCACCCAGGACCGTTAATGATGCTTGGCCTATAAAGCGTTTTGAATGGTTATTTCCCCGTGAAGGTTTACCAACACAAGAATGGAATGCGCCGTTCAGGCGCCGGGACTCAAGGGTGATCTGACCATGTTCAACCGCCATCACAAATCCGACCTGCAAGAAATCCAGCGTTTTTCCTGTGCCCTCACCGAAGCCAATGCCAAGCTCGCAGCCATCAGCCGTTCCATGGCGATGATCGAGTTTGATCGCACAGGCGTGATCCTCGAAGCCAACGAAAATTTCTGCAAGAGCATGGGTTACAGCGTCGATGAGATCCGCGGTAAACATCACCGCATTTTCTGCGATGAGGCCTACACCCACACCGACGAATACAGCAAGTTGTGGCGTGACCTGGCGCGGGGCGAGGCGCTCAGTGGCACCTTCATGCGTTTGAACAAGCGCGGTGAAGAGGTATGGCTTGAAGCCAGCTACATGCCGGTGCTGGACAGCGACAACCAGGTACGCAGTGTGATCAAAGTGGCGTCGGATATTTCTGCACGGGTGCACCATGAACACGAAAACCAGAGCCTGATCGACGCCATTGGCCGTTCCATGGCGGTAATCGAGTTCACGCCCCAGGGCCAGATCCTGAATGCCAACGACAATTTCCTGCGCACCGTGCAGTACTCACGGGAGGAAATCATCGGCCAGCACCACAGCATGTTCTGTCATCGCAGTGAAGTGGAGTCGCCGGCCTACAAGGCATTCTGGGCCTCCCTCAATCGCGGCGAATACCACTCCCATCGCTTCGAGCGTAAAAACAAATACGGCAAGACCTTGTTTCTGGAGGCGTCCTACAACCCGATCTTCGATACCAATGGGCGCCTGTACAAAGTGGTGAAATTTGCCAGCGACATCACCGACCAGGTCACCACCCTGCGCACCGCCGCTGATTCGGCCCACGCCACCTCCGTACAAAACGACGCCTGCGCCCGCAAGGGCTCGCAGGTGGTGCAGCAAACGGTACAGATCATCGAGGCCATCTCCAGCGACTTGAACCAGGCTGCCCACAGCATCGATGCGGTCAACAAACAGTCCGACATCATCGGCGCCATCGTGCAGACCATCCGCAGCATTGCCGAACAAACCAATATGCTGGCGCTCAACGCCGCGATTGAAGCGGCGCGAGCCGGCGAGCATGGACGCGGGTTCGCTGTGGTGGCCGATGAAGTGCGCAGCCTCGCGGCCCGCACCAGCCAGGCGACGGTGGAGATAGTGGATGTGGTGCGCAAGAACCACGACCTGTCATTGAGTGCGGTGACGAGCATGCAGTCGAGCTTGAGCCGCACGGGGCTTGGGGTGGAACTGGCCAACGAAGCGGGGCAGGTGATTCTTGAAATTCAGGAAGGCTCGCGGCATGTGGTGGATGCAATCAGTCAGTTCAATTCGACGCTGCAACTGCAATAGTCGAAAACTCTGCTGATCCCATGTCAAAGGAGATCCAAATGTGGGAGGGGGCTTGCCCCCGATGACGGAGTGTCAGTCACTGCATTGGGTGGCTGACCCAATGCCATCAGGGGCAAGCCCTTTCCCACATTGGTCTACTGTGCAGCTTAGATAGCAGCCAGGGTCTCTTTCACCGTCTGCGCCTGTGGGTCAACCGTCTTTGCTGCTACCTGCTGCTGTTGCTGCTGCTGAAGCCGCTCGGACACTTGCTTGGCAAAGGCGTTTTGCTCTTCCACCGGCAGGGCGTTCAGTTGCTCCAGGGTCAGGCCCCGTTCTTTGAGCAATTGATCGCGAATGCGCTCGGCCGGGGTCTTGGTCATGTAATCGGTGAACTCACTGCGGGCTGAGCCGGCAGCGCTGGATGCCGGCACGTCGCTGGACGCCGTGGCTTGCAGTTGCACACGGGTCTTGGCGAACGCTTCGTCAATGCGATCACTGGCCTTGTCCAGTTCCTTCTGCGCAGATGGCACCGTGATGCTCTGCTGCGCAGCCTGCAGGGCGCCGCTGTACAACGCGCTGGCGGCGGCGTTGGCGGGGTCCATATCGGGTCGCTTGATCTGTTGGACGGTCGACATGGCTTGGGTGTTGTTGTTAACCAGCATGATCGGTCACCTGTGTAAATGTTCGGTTCCACAGCTGGAGCAAATAGTGTGCCGGTTGCGATACCCTCTATTTACTGGGGGTCGTGTGGCCGTTGCGGCAAGCACTCTGCCGCAGGCGGCCAAGCATTGCCGTCAGTGGGCGATATTTTCCAGCGCGAGGTTACGCGTACGCGGCCCGAACCAGCTGATGGTAATCATCACGACCAGCATGCTGCTGGCGATAAACGCCAACACCCCTGGCGTGCCCAGGTGTTCGAGGATAAAGCCGATCAACAGGCTGCTGAACACCGTAGATAGGCGGCTGAACGAATAGCAGAACCCCACGGCCCGTGCGCGGATATTGGTGGGGAACAATTCGCTCTGGTACGAGTGATAACTGAAACTCAGCCAGGCATTGCAGAAGGTGATCATCACCCCGCAGAAAATTAGCCCCAGTGCGCTGGTTTGCAGGGCGAACAGGCTACCGAAAATCACCGCGCCCATGGCGGAACCGACAATCTGCCATTTGTTTTCAAAGCGGTTGGCCACCTTCACAAACAGCAACGGCCCCAGCGGGTAGGCGAGGGTGATGATAAAGGCGTACATCAAGCTGTGGGTCACGCTGACACCCTGGCCCGACAGCAGCGCCGGCAACCAATTGCCGAAGCCGAAAAAACCGATGGCCTGGAACACATGGAACACAATCAGCATCAAGGCGCGGCGACGGTAGGGCGGTTGCCAGATATCGGCAAAACGGCCGCTGCCTTGAACGCTGACGGCTTCGGGTTGCGGCTCATCCAAGGGCTTGCCGTGATCTTTCAGGCAGCGTGTTTCCAGGTTGTCCATGATCGCACCGGCTTCTTCGAAACGGCCCTTCTGTGCCAGCCAACGCGGCGATTCAGGCAGGCGCTTGCGCAATTGCCAGATAAACAGCGCAAACACCGCGCTGCTCAACACCACCCAGCGCCAGCCGGAGATGCCGAACGGCGCCTGGGGCACCAGCCACCACGACATCAAGGCCACGGCGGGCACCGACAGAAACTGAATGAAAAACGCAAAGGCAAACGCCGAACTGCGCATGCGCTTGGGCACCAGTTCCGAGAGGTAGGCATCGATAGTCACCAGTTCGATGCCCAGGCCGATGCCCACCACAAAGCGCATGCAGATGATGCCCAGGGCGGAGGTTTGAATACCCATCAGCACTGTGGCGACGGTGTACCAGATCAATGCAAAGGTGAAGATCGCCCGGCGCCCGTAGCGGTCGGCGATGGGGCTGAGCAGGCTGGCGCCGAGGAACAGGCCGAGGAAGGTTGCCGAGGCGAACGCAGCCTGGTCCGAGAAGCCAAACACGCCCTGGCTGCCGGTATTAAAAATGCCGTCGCTGATCAGGCCGGGGCTGATATAGGCGGTCTGGAACAGGTCATACAGCTCGAAAAAACCACCGATGGACAGCAGCGCCACCAGGCGCCAGACGGTGGACACGGCGGGCAGGCGATCGATGCGCGCGCTGATATGGGCGGCGCGGAGCGGGTCGATACCGTCGGTGGTGGATTGGGCGGGCATGGTGAAAACTCAGTAAGTGATGGGGATTTCAAATACCTGGAATGCATCATCCAGCGGTTGGTAGCCCAGCACACGTGTGGTTTCGCTCAAATCCAGACGCTTGAAGCGGTTGTTGGAGATGCCGTGGGCGATCAGGTGCTTCACGCCGACGGTTTCCACTGAGCGTTGCAGCAGTTGCACGGCATCCCGCGGGCTGAGCCACGCGCTGAGGTCGCGGGCGTTGTTCAGGTCGTGGGTTTCGGGGAATTCAAAAGCGCCGATGCGCAGGGCGATGGTCGACAGCGGCGTCTTGGCTGCGTAGTAGCCACACAACGCCTCGCCATAGCATTTGCTCACGCCATACATATTGGCGGGCATCACCGGCATACCGGGGGTGATCTGGCGATCCACCGGGTAGCCTTCGATGGTTTGCGCGCTGCTGGCAAATACCAGGCGCTGCACGCCGGCGGCCACGGCAGCTTCGAACAGGTAGGTGGTAGCGAGTATGTTGTTGGGCAGCAATTCGTTGAATGAGGCACTGGCGTGGGGGATACCCGACAGGTGCACGATTACGTCGATGCCTTCGAGCAGGGTCGCCAGGCTGGATTTATCGCTGAGGTCGGCGTGTACGAAACGGTGTCCACCCAGGTCGAAATCCGGCGCGATGCGGTCAGTGAGCGTGAAGCGGTAGCGGTCTTGCGAGGCCTGGAAAAATGTCTTGCCGATTCTGCCGCAGGCGCCGGTGAGTAGTACGTTGAGTCCGTTCACGTGGGGTCCCTGTGCTTAGTTGTGGCCGTCGAGGGCGAAGGTCTTGAAACCGGCGTGCTGGCTGAGCCGCTGATAGTAGGCGGCAATGGCGGGGTAGGGCGGACGCTGCATGGGCGTTGCCTGCCAGCGGTGTACCGAGAGGCCGATCAAGATATCGGCGAGGGTGAATTCCTCCCCGGCAACATAGGCACCGGTCTTGGCCAACTGCTGTTCGAGAATGCCCATCTTGTCGTTCCATAGCTGTACCGCGGCGGCGATTTGCGCCGCGTCGAGGCCATCGGGGTTGTTGCGTACCAGCGCGGTGAAGGCGTCGCCCCAGGCGCGGTTGAGTTCGACCGCTTGCCAGTCGATCCATTGCTCGACGCGGGCCCGTGGCGCCGGTTCGACAGGCAGCAAGTCGTGGCGTTGGTACAGGCCGACGAGGTAGCGGCAGATGGTGTTGGACTCCCACAGCACGCCGTGGTCGTCGATCAGCACAGGTATCTGCGCGTTGGGGTTCAGAGCGAGGAACTCGGTGGACTGGGTGGGCTTGAAGCCGATGCCCCAGTCTTCACGCACGTAGTCGATGCCCAGTTCCTGGCAGGTCCACAACACTTTGCGCACGTTGATGGAGGACGTGCGGCCCAAGATTTTCAGTGAATGTCCCATGGTGCTTCCCTGGCGATGGAAAGTGGTCAATCTAGCAGGGGTAAAGTGGGCACGGTTAAAAAATGTGGGAGGGGGCTTGCTCCCGATAGCGGTGGGTCAGTCAACTTACAGATAGCTGACCCACTGCAACCACGCCCTGAGTCCATCCGTCAAACCGCTTTAGCCTCGTCAAACGCCCTGAGTCCATCCGTCAAACCGCTTTAGCCTCGTCAAACGCCTCAGCTAGAGAGGACCCGCGCCGTTTCAAATTCTGTATATGAGCGGCTTCATCGTACGGGGTGCTGGTTTTCCAGCACCTGTACACAATCCTGATCCATTTGAACGCCAACGCTCTGAGCGCCGCCTGATATGAGCACCCTTTCGCCCGCTGTTTATCGTAATAAGCCCTGGCCCAAGCTGATTTGTTGATGCTTTGCGCTGCCCATTCAACAAAGGTTTGGCGGATAAACGTTGAGCATTGATAACGCCAGCGAACAATCTTCGTCTTGCCACTGCGCTCCATGACTGGCGCTACACCAACGTATTTCTGGACTGCGCTGGCGTTTTCGAAGCGATTACGCTGCTCACCCAAAGCGGTCATCAAGCGTGGTGCCAACTGCGGTCCAGCCCCTGGCAGACTTTGGAAAATGGGGTAGTCAGCCAGCGCTGCTGCAACGCTTTCAATCTGTGTATCGAAGCGTTTGATTGCGTTCACCATCGCCTTCAATTGCTCTGCCAGAACGACGGTATACAGCGACATCGGCTCGATAATGCCTCGGTCTTCGGTCAGCGGCATGGCCTTGGCGATCTGGTCCATACGTGCCTGATTGCACCGCGAACGGCGGACGTTATGCTCGTTGAGAAATCTCTGAAGCCTTTCAGGCTGCACGCGCTTGATCTTTTCAAACGTCGGCCAACGAATCAGGAAATCACAAAACACCGCTGTTCCATGGTCATGGAACAGTTCGAGAGCCAGTGGGTAATATTCTTTGAGCGTACTGACCAGGCGATTACTGATTTTGACTCGCTCCTGAACCAGCGTGCGGCGATGCTCGGTCAAGCTCGCCAGCGAACGCATGGCGGGGCTCTGCTGCTCTAATTGGGGAAATTTCTCCGGATGCTTGAGCAGCAACTCAAGAATCCATCGCGCGTCGGTTGGATCGTCCTTCGCGCCACTGCGTACGAACGTTTTGCGGTATTGAGCGACGGTGGCCGGATTGATGGGGAAGATACGCACGAAATCATATTTCAACAGAGCAGCAATTAGCGGCCCTTTACTTAGCTCCACCGCCACCGCGATCAACCCCGGAAAGCGCTTGTGTAGATCAAGCGCCCAGCGTTCTATCGCTTGCGGGGTGTGGTCAATGACACTGAGTTCACACTGGCCACCGTCAGCGGCCTGCAACCTCACATCGTGCTTGCTATCAGCCCAGTCCATCGAGATATAAGCACTGAATTTTTCATGCAAGAGTGTTTTCATCGCAGACCTCCACTCGCGCTAAAGTTGCACTTGGGAACATGCAAGCTTGCGTCCAGCGAAGGCGATATAGAGAGCTATGGGAGCATCCCCTGAGTGTTCGTTACGGCCGCAAGCGCACCTATGGGCTCGAATGTGATTGCATGATCATCGAATGATACGGGAGCAGATTCGTAGCCCGTAGGTGCATGTTCCTTCCTCGTCGATTACTGATATTTCAGTGGTATCAGTATGGAAAAGGAAAGAACGGATTACCTATATCGGGAGCAAGCCCCCTCCCACATTTG
>NZ_SPKL01000038.1:0-3075 GCF_023127755.1 Pseudomonas sp. W2Aug9
CAAATTGCTTGGGTGTTATATGGTCAAGCCTCACGGGCAATTAGTATTGGTTAGCTCAACGCCTCACAGCGCTTACACACCCAACCTATCAACGTCGTAGTCTTCGACGGCCCTTCAGGGAACTCAAGGTTCCAGTGAGATCTCATCTTGAGGCTAGTTTCCCGCTTAGATGCTTTCAGCGGTTATCTATTCCGAACATAGCTACCCGGCAATGCCACTGGCGTGACAACCGGAACACCAGAGGTTCGTCCACTCCGGTCCTCTCGTACTAGGAGCAGCCCCTCTCAAATCTCAAACGTCCACGGCAGATAGGGACCGAACTGTCTCACGACGTTCTAAACCCAGCTCGCGTACCACTTTAAATGGCGAACAGCCATACCCTTGGGACCGGCTTCAGCCCCAGGATGTGATGAGCCGACATCGAGGTGCCAAACACCGCCGTCGATATGAACTCTTGGGCGGTATCAGCCTGTTATCCCCGGAGTACCTTTTATCCGTTGAGCGATGGCCCTTCCATACAGAACCACCGGATCACTAAGACCTACTTTCGTACCTGCTCGACGTGTCTGTCTCGCAGTCAAGCGCGCTTTTGCCTTTATACTCTACGACCGATTTCCGACCGGTCTGAGCGCACCTTCGTACTCCTCCGTTACTCTTTAGGAGGAGACCGCCCCAGTCAAACTACCCACCATACACTGTCCTCGATCCGGATAACGGACCTGAGTTAGAACCTCAAAGTTGCCAGGGTGGTATTTCAAGGTTGGCTCCACGCAGACTGGCGTCCACGCTTCAAAGCCTCCCACCTATCCTACACAAGCAAATTCAAAGTCCAGTGCAAAGCTATAGTAAAGGTTCACGGGGTCTTTCCGTCTAGCCGCGGATACACTGCATCTTCACAGCGATTTCAATTTCACTGAGTCTCGGGTGGAGACAGCGCCGCCATCGTTACGCCATTCGTGCAGGTCGGAACTTACCCGACAAGGAATTTCGCTACCTTAGGACCGTTATAGTTACGGCCGCCGTTTACCGGGGCTTCGATCAAGAGCTTCGCGTTAGCTAACCCCATCAATTAACCTTCCGGCACCGGGCAGGCGTCACACCCTATACGTCCACTTTCGTGTTTGCAGAGTGCTGTGTTTTTAATAAACAGTCGCAGCGGCCTGGTATCTTCGACCGGCATGAGCTTACGGAGCAAGTCCTTCACCCTCACCGGCGCACCTTCTCCCGAAGTTACGGTGCCATTTTGCCTAGTTCCTTCACCCGAGTTCTCTCAAGCGCCTTGGTATTCTCTACCCAACCACCTGTGTCGGTTTGGGGTACGGTTCCTGGTTACCTGAAGCTTAGAAGCTTTTCTTGGAAGCATGGCATCAACCACTTCGTTAACTAAAAGTTAACTCGTCATCAGCTCTCGGCCTTAGAATCCCGGATTTACCTAAGATTCCAGCCTACCACCTTAAACTTGGACAACCAACGCCAAGCTGGCCTAGCCTTCTCCGTCCCTCCATCGCAATAACCAGAAGTACAGGAATATTAACCTGTTTTCCATCGACTACGCTTTTCAGCCTCGCCTTAGGGACCGACTAACCCTGCGTCGATTAACGTTGCGCAGGAAACCTTGGTCTTTCGGCGTGGGTGTTTTTCACACCCATTGTCGTTACTCATGTCAGCATTCGCACTTCTGATACCTCCAGCAAGCTTCTCAACTCACCTTCACAGGCTTACAGAACGCTCCTCTACCGCATCACTTACGTGATACCCGTAGCTTCGGTGTATGGTTTGAGCCCCGTTACATCTTCCGCGCAGGCCGACTCGACTAGTGAGCTATTACGCTTTCTTTAAAGGGTGGCTGCTTCTAAGCCAACCTCCTAGCTGTCTAAGCCTTCCCACATCGTTTCCCACTTAACCATAACTTTGGGACCTTAGCTGACGGTCTGGGTTGTTTCCCTTTTCACGACGGACGTTAGCACCCGCCGTGTGTCTCCCATGCTCGGCACTTGTAGGTATTCGGAGTTTGCATCGGTTTGGTAAGTCGGGATGACCCCCTAGCCGAAACAGTGCTCTACCCCCTACAGTGATACATGAGGCGCTACCTAAATAGCTTTCGAGGAGAACCAGCTATCTCCGAGCTTGATTAGCCTTTCACTCCGATCCACAGGTCATCCGCTAACTTTTCAACGGTAGTCGGTTCGGTCCTCCAGTTAGTGTTACCCAACCTTCAACCTGCCCATGGATAGATCGCCCGGTTTCGGGTCTATTCCCAGCGACTAGACGCCCTATTAAGACTCGCTTTCGCTACGCCTCCCCTATTCGGTTAAGCTCGCCACTGAAAATAAGTCGCTGACCCATTATACAAAAGGTACGCAGTCACCCAACAAAGTGGGCTCCCACTGCTTGTACGCATACGGTTTCAGGATCTATTTCACTCCCCTCTCCGGGGTTCTTTTCGCCTTTCCCTCACGGTACTAGTTCACTATCGGTCAGTCAGTAGTATTTAGCCTTGGAGGATGGTCCCCCCATATTCAGACAAAGTTTCTCGTGCTCCGTCCTACTCGATTTCATGACTAAGAGATTTTCGCGTACAGGGCTATCACCCACTATGGCCGCACTTTCCAGAGCGTTCCGCTAATCTCAAAGCCACTTAAGGGCTAGTCCCCGTTCGCTCGCCACTACTAAGGGAATCTCGGTTGATTTCTTTTCCTCAGGGTACTTAGATGTTTCAGTTCCCCTGGTTCGCCTCTTGCACCTATGTATTCAGTACAAGATAACCATCTTATGATGGCTGGGTTCCCCCATTCAGACATCTCCGGATCAAAGTCTGTTTGCCGACTCCCCGAAGCTTTTCGCAGGCTACCACGTCTTTCATCGCCTCTGACTGCCAAGGCATCCACCGTATGCGCTTCTTCACTTGACCATATAACCCCAAGCAATCTGGTTATACTGTGAAGACAACATTCGCCGAAAATTCGAATTTCTCGATTAAGAGAACTCACAAATTTTACCTTAGCCTGATCCGTTACCAGTGAAAGTAACGTTCAGTCTATCTTTCTATCACATACCCAAATTTTTAAAGAACGA
>NZ_SPKL01000039.1:0-66442 GCF_023127755.1 Pseudomonas sp. W2Aug9
GCTCGCCGAAAAGTGTCCACCATGTCCCCGCACACCCGTCAACCATGTGTCCGGTCCGTACAAAAAGCGCAAAAGTAACCCAAACGCTCTTGCCCCACCACTCGGCACCTCGCTTCGGCTCGGTGTGCCCGTAATCCGACATGGATTTGGGGGGCCGCCGCCACGCGCCATCCATGGCGCGTGGCGGCTAAACCGGCATCCCTGCCGGTTTACCCCCCAAATCCCTGTCGAATTCCGGCCAGCGTGGTTTAACGGGGCGCCTCAGATCAAAAGCAGATCAAGAGCAAGATCAAGAGCGGCTCGCTTCGCATCGTGGTTACTGTTGGCGACTGCAAAGTTGTGTAGATACCCTCCCATATTTGAATTGCTTTTATTCGCTGGGCAGCGGTGGTGTGCGTGGCGGTATCACGCGTTTGCTGCCGGTGGCTTCAAACGCTGCGGCAAAGCGCAGCAGCGCCGAATCATCATAAGCACGCCCGGCAAACGTCAGCCCCACCGGCATACCGATATCCGCCATCACGCCCATCGGCACGGTGACGGTGGGCACGCCCAGGTGGCGAATCGCAAGGTTACCGTTGGCCACCCACACGCCGTTGCTCCAGGCGATGTCGGCAGACGCTTCGTTAACGTCGGCATCGGCCGGGCCTACATCGGCTACGGTCGGAAACAGCACGGCGTCGAGGCCGAGGTTGTCCATCCAGTCTTCCAGATCCAGGCGCCGGGTTGTTTCCAGGCCACGCAGGCCATCGGGCACGGTACCGATCTGGTCCCACGGTGTGATGCCGCGTTGGGCCATGCGCACGTATTCATCCATGCCGGCGGCGAGGTCGTCTTCACGGTTGGGCAGGGTGCCGGGGTCGTGGGGGAAGATCTTTGGTCCGTCCACATCCGCCAGGCGGTTGAGCGCCGGATCGTTGTTGGCGCGCAGGAAGTCATCGAAGGCCCAGGCAGACAGCTCCCACAGTTCGTCGTGGAGGAACTCCTTGGACACCAGGCCACGGGTAAACACCGTTGGCGCGCCGGGGCGGTCGCCTTCGCAGTTGGATACCAGCGGGAAATCCACCTCGATCACTTCGGCGCCGGCGGCCTCCAGCGCCTGGCGGGCGGCTTGCCACAACTCGATCACCGTGGCGCGGGTATTGATCCTTTGCCCGGTGGGCCCGCCGATACCGGGTTTTTCGCTGGTGCCGGCGTCGGGGTCGGCATTGATGTACATGCGCGGCACGCCAAAGCGCTTGCCGGCCAGGCTTTCGCTGCTGGTGGCCAGTGCGGCGTATGAGGTCGGGCGCACCGAGGTGACGCTGGGGATCGGCACCCAGGGTTGCAGGCGCCACAGGTCGCCGCGCTTGTCGGGGTCTTCGGCCACCACGACGTCGAGCACTTCCAACAGGTCGGCCATGGTGCGCGCATATGGCACCACGACGTCCATCGTCGGGGTCAATGGCCAATTGCCGCGTACCGAAATCACCCCACGGGAAGGCGTGTAGGCACACAAACCATTGTTGGAGGCCGGGCCGCGGCCACTCGACCAGGTTTCTTCAGCCAGGCCAAACGCTGCAAAGCTGGCGGCGGTGGCAGTGCCCGCGCCGTTGGAAGAACCGGACGCAAATGGCGCGGTCAGGTAGTCGGCGTTGTAAGGGCTTTCGGCGCGGCCATACACGCCACGCTGCATACCGCCATTGGCCATCGGCGGCATGTTGGTCTTGCCCAGGCAGATCGCGCCACCGGCACGCAGACGCTCAATGGTGAAGGCATCGCGCTGGGCCACCAGTTTGGCAAACGCCGGGCTGCCGGATGCGGCCGTCAGACCTTTGACCAGGTAACTGTCCTTGGCCGTGTAGGGAATACCCTCCAGCGGTCCCAGGGTCTGGCCCTTGGCGCGGCGCGCATCCGACGCCTCGGCTTCTTTCAGGGCGTCAGGGTTGCGCACCACCACGGCGTTCAGCGCCGTAGCTGTCTGCGGGCCATCGTAGGCATCGATCCGTGCCAGGTATGCCTGGACCAGTTCAACGGCCGTGGTCTGCCCGGCTTCAAGCGCAGCGCGCAATTGGGCAATGGAGACTTCAGTAACTTGCATCACGTTTTTTCGCCGCCTTCACGTGGGGGGATGGCGGCAGTCTACGTACAGATATTTCACAAAACCAGCTAAGGTGGCCGCGATGACTACCATTGCGCTTCAAGGAAGAGACCATGCACAGACCCTATATTGCTCTGGTTGCCCTGCTGGGATTTACCCTCTACACGGCGGCGACGATGCTCACGGCCGAGCAATCACTGCTGGCATTTGGACGCGAGCTGATGTCGCGGCCTGATACCGCACAGGTGGTGATTGACCTGTATTTGATGGCGGTGCTGGCGTGTGTGTGGATGTACCGGGACGCGCGCGGACGAGGGCGCTCCGTGGCGTCGTTGATCCCGTATTTCCTGTTGACGGCGGTGTTCGTGTCGGTAGGGCCGCTGCTGTATATCGTCGTTAATGGGTTCTCGCGACGCACCTGACGGTAGATGCCAACGACAGTAACCACGATGCGAAGCGAGCCGCTCTTGATCTTGATCTGCTTTTGATCTTAGGCGCCCCGTCAAACCACGCTGGCCGTAATTCGACAGGGATTTGGGGGGTAAACCGGCAGGGATGCCGGTTTAGCCGCCCCGCGCCATGGATGGCGCGTGGCGGCGGCCCCCCAAATACCTGTCGGATTACGGGCACACCGAGCCTAAGCGAGGTGCCGAGTGGTGGGGCAAGAGCGTTTTGCTTAATTTTGCGCTTTTCAAAAGTGAGCCGCTGTAAGAGCGGGACCAATAGTGGCCGTTACCCAAATAACGGATATGTACTCGGTCTGACCCAGCATCCTGATCGGCCCTGAGGCCGCCATCGGGAGCAAGCCCCCTCCCACAGTTTCGGCGTCGCACCAAAGTTGTGAAGATACCTATGCTTACCGGGCGCAAGTCCCTCCCACAGTTTGATCAGGTAAATACTCACCTGCCTTCGTTCAAACGCCTTTGGTCGAAGGCAGCAGTACCGTCAAGATGCCCACCAACGGCAAGAACGAGCACAGTTTGTAGACGTATTCGATCCCGTGGTTATCGGCAAGCAACCCCAGCAACGCCGCGCCAATCCCGCTGAAACCGAACATCAGGCCGAAGAATATCCCAGCGATCATGCCCACGTTGCCCGGCACCAGTTCCTGGGCAAACACCACAATGGCCGAGAACGCCGAGGCGATGATGAAACCGATGACCACGCTGAGTACGGCGGTCCAGAACAGGTCGACGTAGGGCAGGGCGAGGGTGAACGGCGCGGCGCCGAGGATCGAGAACCAGATGACTTTCTTGCGGCCGATCTTGTCGCCGATCGGGCCCCCGGCGAAGGTGCCGACCGCCACCGCGCCAAGGAACAGGAACAGGTACATCTGCGAGCTGGCCACCGACAGCTGGAATTTTTCAATCAGGTAGAAGGTGAAGTAGCTGGTCAGGCTGGTCATGTACCAATACTTGGAGAACACCAGCACGGCCAGAACCACCAGGGCGAAAGTCACGCGGCCTTTGGACAAGCCATGGGTCGCCTGGCTGCCCTGCTTGAGCTTGAACAGGTTGAGGTGGTGACGGTACCAGCGGCTCAAGCCATACAGCACCAGGATCGCGAACACCGCAAACAGGCCGAACCAGGCGATATGGGTCTGGCCGTAGGGAATGATGATCGCTGCCGCCAGCAAAGGGCCGAACGCGCTGCCGGTGTTGCCGCCGACCTGGAAGGTCGACTGCGCCAGGCCATAGCGCCCACCGGACGCCAGGCGTGCGACCCGCGAGGTTTCCGGGTGGAAGGTCGACGAGCCGACACCCACCAGCCCCGCCGCGAGCAGAATCGCCGGGAAGTTGCCGACAAACGCCAGCATCAAAATACCGATCAAGGTGCACACCATGCCCGCCGGCAACAGCCAAGGCTTGGGGTGGCGGTCGGTGTGATAGCCGATCCACGGTTGCAGCAGGGAGGCGGTCAACTGGAAGGTCAGGGTGATCAGGCCGACCTGGGTGAAGCTCAGGCCGTAGTTGGCCTTGAGCATCGGGTAGATCGACGGCAGCACGGCCTGGATCAGGTCATTGATCATATGCGCCAGGGCGCAGGCGCCGAGGACGCGCATGACCAGAGGGCTTACCTGGGGTGTCGTGGTGGCAGCGGCGGGTGTCGCGGTGAGGCTCGACATGCGGGCATTCCATACAAGGCAGCGAACAGGGGCAGACAGTACTTTAGCTGGCAGCCATTTCTAATTGTTTCGAAAGCTATGCTAAATTCGAAGAAAATGCCTGTCTCGCGAAATTCGGGCATAAACCATCGCAAAAAGGGCGAAACAATCAAATCCCTAGACAAATTTCTCCAAGAGATCGATGAAGGCGATTGGGCCGTCATCAGCTCGGCCACCGATTATCCGGAAAACTGGGTGATCCCGGAACACAGCCACAACAAGCATCAACTGCTCTATGCCATTGGCGGGGTGATGGTGGTGTATTCGGCGCTGAATCAATGGACGGTGCCACCCAACCGTGGCTTCTGGATGCCGTGCGGGCAAGTCCATTCGCTACGATGCGTGGGCACGTTGAAGATGCGCAGCGTGTTCGTGCGCCCGGACAGCTTCCCGAACCTGCCAGCCGAGCCGAAGACGGTGACGGTTTCGCCGCTGTTGAGTGAACTGATCAAGGCCTCGGTCAGCCTGAAGCCGCCGTATGCCGAGGACTCACGCGATACCAGGATCATGCACCTGATCCTCGACGAACTGGCGATCCTGCCGGACTTGCCGCTGTCCCTGCCGCAGCCTGCCGACCCGCGCCTCAGCCAGATTTGCCTGGCGTTGCAGGACGAACCGGGGGATGCCTCCACCGTCGCCGATTGGAGCGCGCGCCTTGGGCTGGATCAAACCACCATTCAGCGCCTGTTTCGCAAGGAAACCGGCATGACCTTCGGCCAATGGCGCCAGCAGGCGCGGCTGCTGCTGGCGCTGGAGCGCATAGCGGTAGGGCAGAAGATTATCGACGTGGCATTTGAACTGGGTTACGAAAGCCCCAGCGCCTTTACCAGCATGTTCAAGAAACAGTTTGGCAAGACGCCGAGTCATTTTTTCAGGTAGCACCGCTGATAACACGAGCTTGCACAGCACGGCGTGACGTCAGGCAGGCGAGCAGGGTGGCGACTACCAGCAAGCCGGCACTGAGTTCAAAGGTGGCCTGGTAGCCGCTCAGGTCGAACGCCACGCCGCCGACGGTGGCGCCGGCAGCAATCGCCAATTGGATGATAGCCACCATCAATCCGCCGCCGGCTTCGGCGTCATCGGGCAGGGTTTGCGCCAGCCACGTCCACCAGCCCACAGGTGCGGCGGTTGCCACCAGGCCCCAACTGCCGAGCAATAGCGTGGTTATGATCGTTGAATGGCCCCATTCCACCAGCGCAAGTGCGAGGCCTGCCATGATCAGCGGGATGGCAATCAGTGTCGGGTACAGGTTGTGCTTGAGGAAACGTTCAATCAAAAACGTACCGGCCAGGCCTGCCAGGCCAAGCACCAACAGCATCAACGACAGCGTAGAAACCTCAACCCGCGTGACGCTTTCCAGAAACGGGCGCAGGTAGGTGAACAACATGAACTGGCCCATGAAGAACACGCTGACGGCGAACATGCCCAAGGCCACCTTGGGGTTTTTCATCAGGCGCAAGGCATTGGCGGTTTTCGCCTCACCCTGGTTTTTCAGCGCAGGCAGGCTGGCGAGCAGCCATACCAGTGCAACCACCGCGACCGGCACCACGCAGAAGAACGCACCGCGCCAGCCGATGATCCCGCCCAGAAAGCTGCCCAGCGGCGCAGCGATCACCGTTGCCAGCGCGTTGCCGCCGTTGACGATGGCAAGGGCCCGCGGTATCTGCGCTTGCGGCACCAGGCGCATCGCCGTGGCCGCCGACAATGACCAGAAACCACCAATCGCCACGCCAATCAAGGCTCGACCGAGCATGAACACCAGGTAATTGGGCGCGAACGCTACCACGGTGCCGGAGATAATCATCAGCAGCGTCAACGCCATCAACAGGCGCTTGCGGTCCACCCGTGTAGCGATCGAGGCGATCACCAGGCTGGTGAGCAGGGCAAACACCCCGGATACGGAAATGCCCTGGCCAGCCTGGCCTTCGGTGATGTGCAGGTCGGCGGCCAACGGTGTCAGCAGGCTGACGGGCATGAATTCGGAGGCGACCAGGGCGAACGCGGCGAGCGACATCGCCAGCACTGCGCCCCAACTGCTTTTGGTAGGTGTATCAGACATGGCGTAAACCCGTTAATGCGTCAATGGCCTGCGCATTTTCCGGATCAAACCCCAGGTTCCATAGTTCGATTCGCCAGATTACTTGCCTGATCCTCTGAGTCTCGCGGTATACCTGGGACTCGCGAGGCGTGCGGGAGTAAAGTTGCGCAAAGAGGCAAACGAGTCCGCTATGAGCATCCACCCTGCGTCCCTGCAAACCCTCGCGCACTCCATCGAGTCGCGCACCCCGTCGCCCGGCGATTACCCCATGCCGATTCCCGGGCTGGGGTTTTATCGGCGTGAGCAACCCGCTGCGCCAGTGGTGTGCATGGTTGAGCCGTGCATCGTGCTGGTGGCCCAGGGCGAGAAGCAGCTATGGGTCGGCGGCGAGGGCTACCCCTACGACACTTCCCGGTTCCTGGTGACATCGCTGGACATTCCGGCCAATTCCGAGGTGCTGGTCGCCAGCCCCGAGCAACCTTGCCTGGGGCTGACGTTCAAACTGGACTTGCGCATGTTGGCCGAGCTGATCGCCCAGGGTGGTTTGCCGCCGGCTCGTGAGCGTGCAGTCATGAAAGGCGTGGGGATCGGCACGGTCACCGACGGCATGCTGACCGCATTCGCGCGCCTGGTGGCGTTGCTGGATGAACCCGAAGCAATCCCGGTACTCGCGCCGTTAATCCAGCGCGAGATTCATTACCGGTTATTGAAAAGCGACCAGGCCGGCCGCCTGCGCCAGATCTGTTCGGTGGACGGGCAGGGTTATCGGATTGCCAAGGCCATCGACTGGCTGAAGTTGAATTTCGATGCCGCCCTGCGTGTGGAAGAACTGGCTGCGCGGGTGCAAATGAGCGCGGCGACCTTCCACCATCACTTCCGGCAACTGACTGCGATGAGCCCGCTGCAGTACCAGAAATGGCTGCGTTTGAATGAAGCGCGACGATTGATGTTGAACGAGCACCAGGATGTCTCCAGTGCCGCGTTCAAAGTTGGGTATGAGAGCCCGTCTCAATTCAGCCGTGAGTACAGCCGGCTGTTTGGGGGGCCGCCCAAGCGTGATATTGCCACGTTGCGAGGCAGAAGCATGGCTCAAGTCAGCGCGGAAAATACAGAACATCAGTCATGCAAACAGGCGTAGGGGCTGGACAGGTTGGGGAAGTCGAACCTGCCGAGTTTTTTACAGGGCATATATAGCTATTTCTGCTAACGGTTATTAGTAACGCCTCTAAGTAGCTGTTAATGTTGACAGTAGACAGGCAGATGAAAAAACGTACATTTCTCATATCGATGCTGAGCTTAATGCCTGATCGATTTTTTTGGACTTTATTTAAATCATGATCAGGAGTGATAGAGATGAGTGATGTATTTTTGAGTCTTAAGCTGGAAACGCCCGGTATTTTTACACTGGAACTGACGAAGGTGATGGCGTTATCACAACGTTAACGACTTTTGACTAATTGGACCCGTCGAAAGTGCAATATAATGCCTTTGTGCCCTATGGCAGTACGTTAGAGACGATACCGGTTGTTATAGAGTCCGGTGACGATAATGTAGTGGGTGACCATATACCCTACGATGTAAAGGTTTCCGCTAAAAAATCGGGCAGTCAGCCTATTTGGATATTACATAATCTGGCTCCGTACGGGAGACTAGTAAAGGTGGCGCCAGGGATGAGTTATGAATTGGAATTTTCTTCTGAATTCTATAGCGATTATACATTTGTCAATAATGTAAAAGGGTATTAGGTGTAGATATTTGTGAGCCAAGGCGGGCATTATTGGTTCGGCTGGCTAAGTAGTGCCGGTCGATTGCGGTGAGGGCTGATCTACCGACACATGCTGGCCGAAAAGAGCATCAAAGGGTCATTGTTTGGACAATGCCGCCATGGAAAGCTTTTTCGGCACGCTCAAGAGCGAGTTTTTCTAGCTGGAATCATTTGAGAGTTATGAGCTTCAGTCGTTATTGTCGCGAATTCGTCTAAAGAACTGCCGAGATTGACAGTCGACAAACACATTAACACCAATTATTTTAATTGAGGTTAAATCATTGTTTGTTCTTGTTATTCATTAACGTCTAAGTGTGGGAGTGCTGATCATGAAACCTGTGAGTCTGGAATTTACGTTGATCGAACCTGACGATATTATTTTGAACTATCAGTCCGAGGGGCAAGATATTTATATGCTTAAAGCGCTGCACAAGGAGACCCGTTGGGGCACTACCCTAAGGTTGGCAGGCGTGCTGAGTGTGCAACCTTCTAATGCTAATTTAAAGACGGCTGTTGTTCTCGTTTCAATAAAAAATATTGGTGAAACTGCTGTTTTATTGGACTATATCCCTTACGTGCCGGGGGACAGTGTTGAGGTGCACTTTGGATTGGTCGATGATTGTGCAGTTGAGGGTGTTGGTTAATGCGTTTGAACGACAGTTGTCGCCGCTTTTTTATTAGGGTTCAAACAGAGGGCAAGCATCCTACCCTTGCACGAATAATGCCCGGCAACTGAATTCGGGGATCCAGTTGCAATAACCGAAATCGCTGCGTTTGAACGAGGCGCGACATGGTCGCCCTGCGGGGCAGGGCGGGGGTTACTGATCCGGGGCCAGGTTAGCGTAGAAAATGCAGCCGATCAGCCGCGCAAACAGGCTCAGGGTTTCGGGCAGGTTGGGGTCATCGAACAGCATTGCCCGTGAGTCCAGCGCGCACAGCGCGCCGAACAGGCGCCCATCGGGTAAAAAGATCGGTGCACCGGCATAGCTTTCGATGGCGTATTGCTTGACCACCGGGCGCGAGGCAAAGCGGCCGTTATGGCTGATCTGCGGGATGAACAGGGCTTGAGGGTCGATGCAGAACTCACTGCACAGGGTGGTTTCCAGGTCGAGTACGTCGTCGACATTGATGCCCATTTGCAGAGGGTCGTAGGCCGAACACACCACCCATTCCAGGTCGGTGAATTTGGCAATGCCGGCAAATCTCATCCCGGTCAGGCGCGTGACCAGCTTGAGGATGTTGGTAGTCGCTTCGATTTCTGCAATAGCGGCGCGTTCGTCTGCGCTGAGTAACGATTGTGCGGTGACGCTTGAAACCATGCTGGGCACTCCAGTGGCGTGGTCGCTTGGCGCGACCACGCACAGTCAGGTCTTAGTTAATCCGTGGATGCTGCTGCACCAGGTTTTCACGCTTGGCTTGCAGCGCGGCAATCTCGGCGTCGATGTCTTCGATCTTCTGCTCGATGTTGTCGTGATGCTCCTGCAGCAGTTCTTTGGCTTCTTCCATGTCGGAAGCCGCCGGGGCCGCGCCGCGCAGTGGCTTGTTGGCGGTTTCTTTCATGGTCAGGCCGGTGACCAGGCCAACCACGGCAAACACCATCAGGTAGTAGGCGGGCATGTACAGGTCGTTGGTGCTTTCCACCAGCCAGGCGACGACGGTTGGCGTGACGCCGGCGATCAGCACCGAGACGTTGAATGCACTGGCCAGGGCGCTGTAGCGCAAGTGCGTTGGAAACATTGCTGGCAAGGTCGAGGCCATCACGCCGATAAAGAAGTTCAGCACGATCGCCAGGATCAGCAGGCCGCTGAAGATCAAGCCGGTCTTGCCGCTGGTGATCAGCATGAACGCCGGGATCGACAGAAACAGCAGGCCGATGCTGCCGGCGATGATGAACGGCTTGCGGCCGATCTTGTCGCTGACAAAGCCAATGAATGGCTGCACGAACAACATGCCGACCATGATCGCGATGATGATCAACACGCCGCTGTTTTCGGCGTAGTGCAAGTTATGCGACAGGTAGCTGGGCATGTACGTGAGCAACATGTAGTAGGTCACGTTGGTGGCCGCGACAATACCGATGCAGGTCAACAGGCTGCGCCAGTGTTTGGTGGCGATTTCCTTGAACGAGACTTTAGGGCCATGGCTCAGGCCTTCGCGGTCGCCCTGTTCAAGCTTGTCGACGTGCTGCTGGAACGCTGGGGTCTCTTCCAGTGCGTGGCGCAGGTACAGGCCGATGATGCCCAGGGGCAGGGCAAGGAAGAACGGCAGGCGCCAGCCCCAGGATTCGAATTCCGCTTCGCCGAGCACGGTGGAGATCAGTACCACCACACCCGCGCCGAGGACGAAACCGGCAATCGAGCCAAAGTCCAGCCAACTGCCGAGGAAGCCGCGCTTGCGGTCCGGGGCGTATTCGGCCACGAAGATTGACGCACCGGTGTATTCGCCGCCTACCGAGAAGCCCTGGGCCATTTTGCACAGCAGCAGCAGGATTGGCGCCCAAATGCCAATGGAGGCATAGCCGGGGATCAAGCCGATGGCGAAGGTGCTCAGGGACATGATCACGATGGTGGCAGCGAGGACTTTTTGCCGCCCGTACTTATCTCCCAAGGCACCGAAGAACAGACCGCCCAATGGGCGAATCAGGAAGGGCACCGAGAAGGTACCCAATGCGGCGATCATTTGTACGCTGGGGGACGCATCGGGGAAGAACACCTTGCCCAGCACATAGGCGACAAAGCCATACACGCCGAAGTCGAACCATTCCATGGCATTGCCAAGGGCGGCGGCGGTGATCGCCTTGCGCATCTTGTTGTCGTCGACAATGGTGATGTCTTTCAAGCCGATGGGTTTGACGCGTTTTTTCCGTAGTTTCATGCGGGCCACTCTAAAGCTGAACGGGGAGGTGCCATCGCTACGATGGCACCGCTCTGTCAGTTCAGATACAAGTGGACACGAAAAAATTCACCGCATCGGGTGTTTTTTCTCGCATTAGCGAAAATATCGTGTGAGTGCCCTCGCGGCGGCGTGCAAATCCACGCCTCAACCAAATTTAAATGTGGGAGGGGGCTTGCCCCCGATAGCAGTGCTGCCAGACGCTTATTTATTAACTGACTCACCGCCATCGGGGGCAGGCCCTCTCCCACATTGGGTCGTCGCTGCTTTAAGCATTTCATTCGCTTAACTGACTGCGGCGACGATAGCGATATTGGCTAAACTCCGCTCGCAGGCTCATGCCGCAAATGGAGACGTCATTTGTATGCCAAACCGCTATTCACGCCTCATCTACCGCCAACCACGAATGGCCGATGTCCAGCGGTTGTTTGCGATCTTCGGTGATCCGCAGACCAATCTGTTCAACCCGGCCGGGCCCATGCCCGATCTTGCGACGGCTCAACGCTTGTTGGCTCACTGGATGGCGCAATGGGCCACTCACGGCTACGGCTGGTGGGCGATTGCCCGTAAAGAAGCGCCCGAACACATCATCGGGTTTGGCGGCATTGCACCGCTTAACTATCTGACCCAACGACGCATCAACCTCGGTTATCGCTTTGCCGTCGAAGCCTGGGGGCAGGGCTACGCCACCGAGGTGGGCCGTGACGCGTTGGAGCTGGCTTTTGTAACCTTGGGTTTGCCCGAGGTTTTCGGTCTGGTACGACCCGATCATGCTGCGTCGATCCGCGTACTGGAGAAGATTGGCATGCAGCCCTTCGGCCTGCTGGACGACGTACCTGGCCAAGCTCCCAGCTTGGTGTTGCGGGTTTGTCATCCTACAACTGCTGGCACCTGACGTTTTTCGTACTTATGTAATTCCTCGATAAACGGTGCTTGTTCAGATTGACACTGCGCAGGCGTCCCGATATAAAAGTCACAGTTGTACGACGACATATGACGTTACATGTGTCCTACCTAACAAAAATAAAAAAGTGATGCCATGAATCTGAACGAGCCCATCAGTGCCTATCGTGTCGGCCAGGCGGTCGGCAGCTATCGCTGGACGATCTGCGCGATGCTGTTTTTCGCGACCACGGTCAACTACCTCGACCGTCAGGTGCTGAGCCTGTTGGCGCCGCAACTCTCGACACAATTTGGCTGGAGCAACACCGATTACGCCAACATCGCCGCGGTGTTCCAGTTCGTCTACGCGATTTCCATGCTGTTTGCCGGGCGGTTTGTCGACAAGATCGGTACCAAGGCCGCGTATGTGGTGGCGATCGGCATTTGGTCCACTGGGGCGATCATGCATGCGTTTTCGGTGCCGATGGGCGAGGGCATTGCGGCGGTCAGCAGCGCTGTCGGCCTGGTGGTGATTCCGGTGTCGATTGCCGGGTTCATGCTGTCGCGTGCCGTGTTGGCGATCGGCGAAGCGGGTAATTTCCCTATCGCGATCAAGGCCACCGCTGAATATTTTCCCAAGAAGGAACGCTCACTGGCCACCGGCATCTTCAACTCCGGTGCCAACGTCGGCGCGATCCTGGCGCCGATCTGCGTGCCGTTGATCGCAGGCTGGTGGGGTTGGGAAGCGGCATTTATAGTCATTGGCATGTTGGGCTTTGTGTGGGTGGCAGTCTGGGCCGCCGTGTACGAAAAACCGGAACAGCAAAAACGACTGTCCGCTGAAGAACTGGCCTATATCCGCAGCGATGAGACCGTACAGCCTTTCACTCCTGAGCCTACGGGCGCCAACGCAAAGAAAGTCTCCTGGTTCAAACTGCTGACTTACCGCCAGACGTGGGCGTTCGCCTTTGGCAAGTTCATGACTGACGGTGTGTGGTGGTTTTTCCTGTTCTGGTTGCCCACCTACCTGTCGGCGCAGTACGGCATGAAAGGCCCCGATATCGTCATGCCGCTGGCGGTGCTGTACAGCATGACCATGGTCGGCAGCATCGGTGGCGGCTGGTTCCCGAGCTACTTCATGGCGCGCGGCGATGCACCCTATGACGGGCGTATGAAAGCCATGCTGGTGATTGCGCTGTTCCCGCTGGTGGTGTTGCTGGCACAGCCCCTGGGTTACCTGAGCTTCTGGGTACCGGTGCTGCTGATTGGCGTGGGCGCCTCGGCGCACCAGGCGTGGTCGTGCAATATCTTCACCACCGTGTCCGATATGTTCCCGCAGAAAACCGTGGCCTCGGTGGTCGGCATTGGTGGCATGGCAGGGGGCCTGGGCGGTGTGGTCATGACCAAGATCGGCGGTTGGGTGTTCGACTACTACAAGTCCATCAACGACATCCACACCGGCTACATGATCATGTTTGCCATCTGCGCCTTGGCTTACCTGGTGGCCTGGAGCGTGATGAAGGCATTGGTGCCCCGTCACAAGGAAATTACTGATCTTTAGGGGCCGCTTCAGGCAACCGTAGAAACGCCATCAGCGCGGCAACGATGGCTTCTGGTGCATCTTCTTGCACCAGATGCCCGGCGTGGGGGATACGCAGGTAGCGTGCCCCGGCCAATCTGCCAGCGAGTGCATCGCCTTGCGCCAGCGGGATCCACCGGTCTTTTTCACCCCACAGCAGCAGCACCGGGCAGCGGACGCTGGCGAGTTGATCTTCTATCGCATCGGTATAACGCTGATCCATTTGCACGATCTGTCGGTAAAAGGCGGCCTGGCCAATCTCGCCCGTCCATGGCGTGACATAAGCTTGCAATACCTCGGCAGGCAGCGACTTGAAAGCGGCGCCCTGAA
Organism: Pseudomonas sp. W2Aug9; assembly: GCF_023127755.1. Classification (NCBI taxonomy): domain Bacteria; kingdom Pseudomonadati; phylum Pseudomonadota; class Gammaproteobacteria; order Pseudomonadales; family Pseudomonadaceae; genus Pseudomonas; species Pseudomonas sp. W2Aug9. The sequence goes on from NZ_SPKL01000039.1 coordinate 13,728, forward strand.
GATAGGCACGCACGATCGCTTCATGGATGTATGCCGGCGCATCGCTGAAGCCCCGTTCATGTTGACGCACATGCTGAATCAGCGGCGAACCCCAGGGCGCCAGGGCAACGGGATCGATCAAGGTGAGGCTGGCGTAGTCGCAGCCATCCAGCAGATGCGTGCGCAGTGCCGTGGCACCGCCGAAATCATGGGCGAGTAGATGAGGACGTTCCAGGCCCCAATGTTCAAGCAGTGCGGCCAGCAAGGTGTTTTGCACGCCGAGGGAGACGTCCTGCCCCGGTGCCTTTTGCGACTGGCCGTAGCCGAGCAGGTCGTAATAGAACACTCGACAGTGCTGGGCGAACAATGGCGCGATGCGTCGCCACACATGGGCAGAGAAGGGCGAGCCATGCACCATCACCAAGGCCGGGCCCTGAGTGCCGAGTTGGCCCCAGCGCACCGCCTGCCCGTGAAAGTCGAAAGTTTCGCGCAGTGCCAAGGCATCACTCGCGTGGGTCATGATTGAATCTCCCCTAAAGCATCGTGGGTTGTGACGGTCTTTACGTCCGCCAAGATGATACGAACTGCCATTACTACGCCGATCAATACCGCGGCCAGGCCCGCTGTTTCCATGGGCGTTGGCCAGCGCTGGTGAAACCACAAGCCCAGCAGGCTGGCGAAGAGTGATTCCAGGGCAATCAACTGGCCGCTCAATACCATGGGCAGGCGCCGCGTCGCGGCGTTCCAGGCCCAGGCGCCGACGACGGTGGACATCATGGCGATCACCAGGCTCCAGGCATACAGCGGCCATGCCTGGCTCCAGCCAGCGCCAAGGGTGGGCAACCGCAACACGCCCAACACGTATAGCCACGGGAGGATGATCAGCGCAGCGGCACCGGCCCCCACTAGCATCAGGGCGGTCCACACACCTGTCACCTTGGCCGGCAGGTGCGCCAGTTGCTGTTGGTTGAGCACGCTGAACGCCATCCATAAGGCGACGGCGCCCAAAGAAAAAAACAGACCGGCCAACCAGGAGCCGCTGCCCGAAGAGGGCTGGTGCAGACTGCTGATATTGACCAGTAACAGCCCCACCGAGAGACAGAGCAACGGCATAACCAGTTGACGCCACTGCAGGGTTTTATCGCTGGCGTTGCCTATCAGCGCCAGCAGCACCGGGACCATCCCGACAAACGCTGGCGTCAGCACCGGGCCACCGACGATCACGCCGCCTGCAATGCAAACGCCGTAGCCCAGGCAACCCAGTGCGCCCAGCAGTGCCGCGAGCAGGCACTGGCCATGGCTGAGCATCCGCAGTTGCGCTCGACACACAATCATCCAGACGATGCCCAGCCCGCCGGCTATCAGAAAGCGCACAGCCATCAGATCGTAGAGGCTGTAGGCCCCGGTGACGTAGGGCGCAATGAAGTTCAGTGCCCAGCCAAGGGTGGCGACCACCGCGCATATCACGCCGGTAAAGACTGAAGCTTGGGAAGTGCTCATCAGGCTGATCCATGAAGTAATGGATCCATGGTGCCCAGCCGCACGGCTGTGCTACAAACGAGTTCTCGGCCCTTGATGCATTACCTCAGATTATGAATCTACTTGGCAAAACCTTACCGCCCCTCGCCAGCCTGTTGCCGTTTGAAGCCGCTGCGCGCCTGGAAAGTTTTTCCAAGGCGGCCGATGAGCTGCACATCACCCAGGCGGCTGTCAGCCGGCAGATTCGCGGGCTGGAAGATAACCTGGGGGTGAAACTCTTTAGTCGGCGCAACCGTGCGGTGTTCCTGACGCAAGAGGGGCGTGAATTGGGGCGGGTGGTCAGTGCCGCGTTGCAAAGCATCAGTGATGGCGCGGCTCAGCTGCGCACGGCGCCGCAACGCAATCGGGTGGTGCTGTTGTGCCAGTTGTGCGAGGCGTTTTATTGGTTGATGCCGCGCCTGTCGACCTTCCACCAGCAATACCCGCAGGTCGAGATCCAGGTGGTGACCTGTACGCGGCCCATCACGCAATTCGAGGGCCACTTCGATGTCGCCCTGCAAAGTACCCGGCGCGCCAGTGGTGCCCATACGCTGATGTTTACCGCTTCTGATGAAGTGTTTCCGGTGTGCAGTCCCGCCTACCTGTGCCCGCAGCAGCCGTTACCGCTCTCTGAGTTACAGCCGTGCACCTTTTTGCACCATAGCTCTGAACCTCCGCACTTGATGGAGTGGGATGAGTGGCTGCAGGTGTTCGGGCGGGCGTTGGCCAAAGATGCGCGCAGTGCCACCTTTGACAGCTACCCGCTGATGTTGCAGGCGGCGGTGGAAGGGCACGGTGTTGCGATGGGCTGGCGTCGCACCGCCAGCAGGCTGATTGACAGTGGGGCACTGGTGCGCCCCTGTGCTGAAAGCGTGTTTCTGCCGGAGGCTATTTCGGTGTACAGGCAGCATGGGGCAAGCAGTCGGGGGGAGGTGGCTGCGTTGCTGGCCTGGCTTGAAGCGCAATTGCACAAGGACGACTGACAGGGGCGTCGCCGCCCCTGTCACACCCGGTTATTTATTACGGGTGACGCGCCAAAGGGTATTGGCCAGGTCGTCGGCAATGATCAACGCACCTTTGGGGTCCACCGTCACGCCCACCGGGCGCCCACGGGTCTTGCCGTCGTCACCACGAAAGCCGGTGGCGAAGTCGATAGGCTCGCCCGCCGGCTTGCCATTGCTGAACGGCACAAAGATCACCTTGTAGCCCACCGGCGCGTCGCGGTTCCAACTGCCGTGCTCGCCGACGAACACACCCTCGGCGAATTTTTCACCCATGGCCGGGATGGAAAAGTCCACCCCCAGCGCGGCCACATGGGAACCCAGGCTGTAATCGGGCTTGATCGCCGAGGCTACTTTGGCTGGGTTCTGCGGTTGTGCGCGTGGGTCGACGTTCTGGCCCCAGTAGCTGTAGGGCCAACCGTAGAAGGCACCTTCGCGCACTGACGTCAGGTAGTCCGGCACCAGGTCGGGGCCGAGTTCATCGCGTTCGTTGACCACCGTCCACAGTTGCCCGGAGCCCGGTTGGATGGTCAGTGCCGTGGGGTTGCGTAGCCCGGTAGCGTAGGGTTTGTGCGCGCCAGTGGCCGCGTCGATCTGCCAGACCATGGCGCGGTCAATCTCCACTTCCATGCCGCGCTCGGTGATGTTGCTGTTGGAGCCGATGCCCACATACAGCTGGCGCCCGTCATCACTGACCGCCAAGGACTTGGTCCAGTGGTGATTGATCTGCGCCGGCAGGTCGGTGACTTTGACCGGCGGCGCACTGGCCTTGGTCTGGCCGTCGGCGTAATCGAAACGCACCAGCGCGTCCTGGTTGGCCACATAGAGTTTGCCGTCGGCGTATGCCAGGCCATAGGGGGCGTTGAGGTTGTCGGCGAACACAGTCTTGAGTTCATAGGTGCCGTCGCCGTCGGCATCGCGCAGCAGGGTAATGCGGTTGCCGCCTTTGACCTTGGTGTTGCCCTGAGCCTTGATCACGCTGGCAATCACGTCCTTGGGCTTGAGCTTGGCCGCACTGCCGCCACGGCCTTCGGCTACGAGGATGTCGCCGTTGGGCAACACCAGAGTTTGGCGGGGGATTGCCAGGTCGGTGGCGATGGCGGTCACGCTGTAGCCTTCGGGCACCTTGGGCTTTTGTTCGCCCCAAGGCGTGGGCTCGGCGATCTTCATGCTCGGCAGCAGGCTGCTTTGTTGTTCGGGCAGCTTGGGATCGGGGCCGCGGGCCTGGGTCTTGTCACCTTCGCCGCCACAGGCACTCAGCAACAGGGCAGCGCTGAGCACGGTCAATGTGTTGAGTGGTTTCATCGGGCAGCTCCTGAGCGCAGGTTGGTCAAGCCGATCCAGGTGGCGATGATCGCCAGGGCGGTGACAATCGCCGACAGCACCAGGCCGGTGGGCATCATGGCGTACGCGTCCTTGGCGTGTTGGAAGGCATTGATCAGCCCGAGTACCCAAGTAGCCAGCAACAGCAGGAAATACGCCACGGGGCGCCCGCCCTTGTGTTCGGCACGCACCAGGTTGACCAGCGCAAACAACAGGGCAAAACCACAGAACACCAGCGCCCCGGCGATCAGCCAGGAGGCGAAGTTGGCCCATTGGATCTGGTAACTCTGGCCGTAGGCGATATCACTGAGCAAGGCGCCGAGAAACAACGGCACGGTGCCGGCCAGTAAGGTCCCATGTAGCGGGCCAGGTCTGACGACGGGGTAGGTGGGTAGGGTAGTCATGTCGGTGGCGGCTCCTTATCGTTCTGCACCCTGGACTCAGGGCGCGCTGACTTCGCATAGGAAAGGAGCCTGTCATTTGTCAGAAAGTTCATTGAGAGGTGAAGATGTTTCCTGGCAGATGTACCTGGATGTGTTTACGACGCCAGCGCCATGACTCATCCTGCTTGGCCCCAACAAGGAATCGTTTTATGCCAACTCTGCATCTGTTGTGCGGCAAGATCGCCTTCGGCGAGTCCACGCTCGCCAAAACCCTGGCTGCCGAGCACGCGGCCATTGTGCTCAGCGAAGACCACTGCTGCCGCGCCCGCCTGCATGAGCGTAACGTCCGGGGTGAGCATGACTTTGCCGCGACCGACGCCGAGTTCGACCTGATCACTCGCCACTTCTGCGTGCCGAGTGAAGAAGAAGGGCTGGTGATCAAGGTGCATCGGCCATGAGCACCCAACAACCTGCGGGTATCGATGCCGACGGCTTTATCCTCACCGTCGCCGATGCGCCTATACAACCCGAATTCAAGCCCGTGCTGGTGGATATCTGCGCCACCCTGTCCCAGCCCGCGTTGGGGCTGCACGGGATTTACCTGTATGGCAGCGTCGCACGGGGCCAGGCCGAGGTCGGGATTTGCGACTTGGATCTCACGCTGATACTGATCGAACCACCGGATGCGCCCGTGCTTGAGCAATTGGAGGCGGCTCGAATCGCCTTGGAGCAACGGCATCGGCAAGTCACCAAGATCGATTTCGACATCGGTCATTGCGCTCAAGTGTTGGCGCCCGAAAACCGAAACAGTTGGGGCTTCTGGCTCAAACATCATTGCCGCTGTATCTGGGGCGAAGACTTGTCACTGCACTTCGAAGCGTCTCGCCCGTCCCGGGCTATCGCGTTGGCGATCAATGGTGATTTCGAGCAGGCGCTCACGGACTACCTGGTGCGCATCGAACAGGCCAGCACTGAACACATACGCCATCGCTTGCAGCGGGAAGCTTCGCGGGCCTTGATCCGCGCCACCCATACCCTGCGCCCGAAAGAAGCACGGATGTGGCCGCATACGCTGGAAGAATACGTCGCGCTATTCGTTGAGCATTACCCCTCGATGCGCGTACACATTGCCTATTTCCTGTTTGAAGCACGCAACCCAAGCGCCGAGTGCGAGACGTTCAGCACGCGATTGCGCGCATTTTTAAGTTGGATGGTTTCAGCGGCTGGAGAAAGGAATCAATCGAATGCGTGAGCGCCCGCAATCGTCTAACTCTTTTCAGGATTGAAAAAGCGCTCGGGTCGGCAAGGCGCCAGGGCAGGGGACGTTATGCTCTCCATGATCTCTTCACTGACCAACTGCCCCACGATGGCCGCAAGTGTCACGCCTGGATGCATCACGCAGACATACACACCGTTGGCACTCGGCAACTCGCCAATGATCGGCAGGCCATCGACGGGGATGGGCCTGAGCCCGACGCACGCCAGTTGTGGCTGGATGGAAGTGACGCCCTCAAGCTCACCGGCAATGGCCAGGGCGGTGCGGCGGGCGATGGCGGCGGGCTGATGTTCCGGGGCGTTGCCAAGGTAGTCTTCGGCTGCCAGCCAAATACCCTCTGCACTTTCGCGTACTTCCATTTCAGGGTTGGAAATGAGCGTGTGCACAATCCCGGGCGGGGCGCTGTAGCGGATGAAAATCGCTGGCGAGGCGTCTATCGGCAAGGGCAAACCCAGCAGGCTTGTCAGTGCTGCCGTGCCCGTTCCGGCTGCGAGCACCACCCTGTCGGCATGGATGACGCCCCGGCTGGTTTCAACGCCGGTGACCTGCGAACCCTGCCTGCTGAAGCCCAGCACTGGGTTGTGTGTCAGCAGCCTGGCACCGAGGGCCTGGGCGGCGGCTATTAACGCATGGGTGGTTTGTACAGCGTCCAGTGCGCCTTCTTCGGCTTTGAACTGAGCGTATTCAGGCGGGTTTTTCAACTGCGGCTCAAGTGCCTGGATACGCTCACGAGTGATCCGTGAGTTCGCCCTGGGTTGAATGTTTGGGCCGTAACACAGGGCGCCCGTCCAGCGTATCTTCACGTCGGGCAACTCATGTTCCAGGCGGTGATACGCGTCAATCGCAGCACTGCGCAATGAGGCGATGGGGTCGGGTGCGTCGCAGGTAGTGTTTATCCAGGCAAACGAAGTAGCCGTGACCCCGCAAGCAACGTCACCGGCATCGACCACCGTCACCTTCGCACCCTTGCCGGCCAGGTGATAGGCCAGTGAAGCCCCGACGATACCGGCGCCAATGACCACAATGCGCTTGCCCTGATTCATGTCCGCTCTCTCTGTTAACAATGGGTGAGGATTTCACCGCTTTGGAGCACCCTGGCATAGTCCATCGCGAGGTTACTGAGCGATAACGCGTGCACGTCTTCGGCGAGCCACAGGCGTCCCGACAAGTCGGTTTGATCGAAAGTAAAACAGGCATCCGCCGCCACGATTACGTCGAACCCCAAGTTGCCCCCAGAGCGTGCGGTGGCCTCTACTGAGTTATTAGTGATGACGCCTACGATCACCAGTTGTTTGATCGAGCGCATGTGCAGCCAGCGTTCCAGGCCCGTGGCGATGAAGGCATCCGGTACATTTTTTTCCACCACATGCTCGTGGCCCAGGGGTTGCAGCGTGTCTTGGAATTCACAGCCTGGTTGGCCTGGCCAGAACACCGAGCCGGGAGAGCGGGAGATATGCCGCACATGGACGATCGAGCGTTGCGCCTGTCGCCAGGCATTGAGCAACTGTTGTATGCGCAGTTCGGCGTCTGGGTTGTTGCGGCGGCCCAGGGCGGGATCGGCCATGCCTCTCTGCATATCAATGATCACCAGTGCAGCGTTCGTCGCTATCGGTTCCATGGCCTGTCCTTGTAGGGATGAGTATCGCGATTCAAGTGTGGGAGCGGGCTTGCTCGCTCCTACAGGTCGGTTGGACGTTACCACCGATCGGCAACCCATACGCAAAACCCTGAGACTTCCCGGCGAAACGCTTCATAATGGCCGCCAATTTGTTTAGCTCGTTATTCTGGTGTGCCCGCATGGAAATTAAGGTCAACTTTCTCGACAACCTTCGGCTTGAAGCCAAGTTCGATGACTTCACGGTCATTGCCGACCAGCCCATCCGCTACAAGGGCGATGGGTCGGCACCGGGGCCATTCGATTACTTCCTGGCTTCGTCGGCGTTGTGTGCGGCGTACTTTGTGAAGTTGTACTGCCAGACGCGCAATATTCCCACGGAGAATATTCGCCTGTCGCAGAACAACATCGTCGACCCGGAAAACCGCTACAACCAGATTTTCAAGATCCAGGTCGAGCTGCCGGCGGACATCTCGGACAAGGACCGCCAGGGCATCCTGCGTTCCATCGACCGTTGCACCGTGAAGAAAGTGGTGCAGGCCGGGCCGGAGTTCGTGATTGAGCAGGTGGAAAATCTCGACGCCGACGCCCAGGCGTTGTTGATGCCCAATTCCACGTCCGAGGCGGGCACCTACATTGCTGGCAAGGACCTACCGCTGGAGCAGACCATCGCCAACATGTCCGGCATCCTCGCCGGGCTGGGCATGAAGATCGAGATCGCCTCGTGGCGCAATATCGTGCCCAATGTCTGGTCGCTGCATGTGCGCGATGCGCATTCGCCGATGTGCTTTACCAACGGCAAGGGCGCGACGAAGGAGGGCGCACTGGCGTCGGCGCTGGGCGAGTTTATCGAGCGGCTCAACTGCAATTTCTTCTACAACGACCAGTTCTGGGGCGAAGAGCTGGCCAATGCGCCGTTCGTGCATTATCCGGATGAGCGCTGGTTTCAGCCGGGCCCGGACGATGAGCTACCGAGTGAAATCCTCGATGCCTACTGCCTGAAGATCTACAACCGCGAGGGCGAGTTGCGCGGTTCGCACCTGTTCGACACCAACTCGGGCAATGAAGCCCGAGGCATTGTCTCGCTGCCGTTCGTGCGCCAGTCCGATGGTGAAGTGGTGTATTTCCCGTCCAACCTGATCGAAAACCTCTACCTGAGCAACGGCATGAGTGCCGGCAACACCCTGGCCGAAGCTCAGGTGCAGTGCCTGTCGGAGATTTTCGAGCGGGCGGTGAAGCGCGAAATCATCGAAGGCGAATTCGCCCTGCCGGATGTACCTGCCGAGGTGTTGGCCAAATACCCTGGCATCCTCGCCGGTATTGAGGGGCTGGAGGCCCAGGGTTTCCCGGTGCTGGTCAAGGATGCATCCCTGGGCGGTGAATTTCCGGTGATGTGCGTGACCTTGATGAACCCGCGCACCGGTGGCGTGTTTGCCTCCTTCGGTGCGCACCCGAGCCTGGAAGTGGCACTGGAGCGCAGCCTCACCGAGCTGCTGCAAGGCCGCAGCTTCGAAGGTTTGAACGACCTGCCGCAGCCGACCTTCGAAGGCCAGGCGGTGACCGAGCCGAACAATTTCGTCGAGCACTTTATCGACTCCAGCGGCGTAGTGTCGTGGCGCTTCTTCAGCGCCCAGTCGGATTACGAGTTCGTCGAGTGGGACTTCTCGGGCCACGGTGAAGACTCTAACGCCCAAGAAGCCGCGACGCTGTTCGGCATTCTTGAAGGCATGGGCAAGGAGTGCTACATGGCGGTGTACGAACACCTGGGCGCCACCGCCTGCCGCATCCTGGTGCCGGACTATTCGGAAATCTACCCGGTGGACGACCTGATCTGGGATAACACCAACAAGGCGCTGTTCTTTCGCGAAGACATCCTCAACCTGCATCGCCTCAACGAGGACGAGCTGCAAGCCTTGGTCGAACGCCTGATTGAAAGCGAGCTGGACGACTACACCGACATCACCACCCTGATCGGCATCGAGTTCGACGACAACACCGCGTGGGGCCAGTTGACCATCCTTGAGCTGAAGCTGCTGATATTCCTGGCCCTCAAGCAGTATGAAGAAGCCAAGGAATGCGTGGAGATGTTCCTGCAGTACAACGACAACACCGTCGAGCGCGGCCTGTTTTACCAGGCGATGAACGCGGTGCTGGAGATGGAGCTGGATGACGACCTGGAGCTGGCCGACTACGAGGCCAACTTCCGGCGCATGTTCGGCAATGAGCGCATGGACGCGGTGATTGGTTCGGTCGACGGCAGTGTTCGGTTCTACGGGTTGACGCCGACCAGCATGAAGCTCGAAGGGCTGGACCGGCATCTGCGCTTGATCGACAGCTACAAGAAGCTGCACAGTGCACGAGCCAACATCACCCAAGGCTGATTACGCAGTTGATTTAATGTGGGAGGGGGCTTGCTCCCGATAGCGGTGTATCAGTCAACAAATACAGTGACTGACACCCTGCTATCGGGAGCAAGCCCCCTCCCACATTTTGCTCGATATTTGACGTTAGATGTGTGCCAAGGCTTGGGCTAAATCCGCTCGCAAATCCTCCACATCCTCAACCCCCACCGACAACCGCACCAGCCCATCACCAATCCCCAACTGCGCCCGCGTGGCCGCCGGGATGCTCGCGTGCGTCATGATCGCGGGGTGTTCGATCAGGCTTTCCACACCACCCAGGCTCTCGGCCAGGGCGAAGATGCTGACGTTCTCCAGAAAGCGCCTGGCACCGGCCAGGTCACTGTTCAAATCCACCGAAATCATCCCGCCAAAACCGCGCATTTGCTGCTTGGCCAGCGCGTGCTGTGGATGGGATTTCAGGCCGGGGTAATACACTCGCGCCACTTGCGGTTGCTGTTCCAGCCAGGTGGCCAGCTCCAGGGCATTGCTGCAATGGCGCTCCATGCGCAGCGCCAGGGTTTTCACGCCGCGCAGGGTCAGGAACGCATCGAACGGCCCGGCAATGGCACCGACCGAGTTTTGCAGGAAGCCCAGGCGTTCGGCCAGGTCCGGATTGTCACCGACAATGGCGATACCGCCGATCACATCGGAATGCCCGTTCAGATACTTGGTAGTGGAGTGCACCACGATATCGAAACCCAGTTCCAGCGGCCGCTGGATCCACGGGCTGGCGAAGGTGTTGTCGGCCACGCAGATAATTCCGCGGGCACGGCAGATGCGTGCGACGGCGCGCAGGTCGGTGAGGCTCAGCAGCGGGTTGCTCGGGGTCTCGACCCAGACCATGCGCGTGTCGTCCTGCAACGACGCTTCAAAGGCCGACAAGTCGCTCAGGTCGATATAGCTGAAACGGTGCCCAGCGCTGCGTTGGCGCACCTTGTCGAACAGCCGGAAGGTGCCGCCATACAGGTCATTGCCCGAAACGATATGCGCACCGGCATCGAGCAATTCGAGCACGGTGGAAATCGCCGCCAGCCCCGACGCAAATGCAAAGGCCTGGCTGCCGCCTTCAAGGTCGGCCACGCAGCGCTCCAGGGCAAAACGCGTGGGGTTGTGGGAGCGGCCGTAGTCGAAGCCCTTGTGCACACCGGGGCTGTCTTGCAGGTAAGTGGAGTTGGCGTAGATCGGCGGCATCAGCGCGCCCGTGGTCGGGTCGGGTGACTGCCCGGCGTGGATCACACGGGTGGCAAACGCGCTTTTATCGGGCTGACTCATGCAAGGGATCTCCGTAGGTGATTAAGCAGGTCGACGCGGGTGATCAGGCCATGGAAGCCCGAGGCGTCGGCAATAATGGCGACCAGGCCGCGATCCAGTTCTGCCTGCAGTTCGGCCAGGCTGGCGCTGGGGGGCAGGGTGTGCAAGGTGTCGGTCATGGCGCTGGCGACGGTCATGGAAAAGTCCGCCGCGTCATGGTGCAGGCCCAGCAGAATGTCCGATTCGTCGATCACGCCCGCCAATTGTTGGCCGTCTACCAGCACCGGCAGTTGCGACACATCCGCCAGCCGCATGCGTTGGAACGCAGTGAGCAGGGTGTCGTCGGGGCTCACGCTGATCACACGGCCGTCTTCGAAGCGGCGGGCGATCAGGTCGCGCAGGTCGCCGTAATGTTTGTACTGCAGCAGGCCGGCGTCGTTCATCCATTGGTCGTTGTAAACCTTCGATAAATAACGCGTGCCGGTGTCGCACACAAAGGTCACCACGCGCTTGGGCTCGGTTTGCTCGCGGCAGTAGCGCAGGGCAGCGGCGAGCAGGGCGCCGGTGGACGAGCCGCCGAGAATGCCTTCGGCCTTGAGCAATTGGCGGGCGTGGTCGAAGCTCTCTTCATCGCTGATGGAGTAGGCGTGGCGCACGCTGGACAGATCGGCAATCGACGGGATGAAGTCTTCGCCGATGCCTTCCACGGCCCAGGAGCCAGGCGTTTCAAGTTGCCGGCTGCGGCTGTATTCGGCCATGACTGAACCCACCGGGTCGGCCAGTACCATCGTGAGATCGGGCTGCACACGCTTGAAAAAACGCGTCAAGCCGGTGAGGGTGCCGGCCGAGCCGACGCCGACCACAATCGCGTCGACGTCATGTTGGGTCTGCGCCCAGATCTCCGGCGCGGTGCTGGTTTCGTGGGCCAGTGGGTTGGCCGGGTTGTTGAACTGATCAGCAAAGAACGAGCCCGGAATATCCTTGGCCAGCCGTGCCGCCACGTCCTGGTAATACTCCGGGTGGCCCTTGCCCACATCGGAGCGGGTGATATGTACTTCGGCGCCCATGGCCTTCAGGTGCAGCACTTTCTCCGTGGACATCTTGTCGGGCACTACCAGCACCACCCGATACCCCTTGGCCCGGCCTACCAGCGCCAAGCCCAGGCCGGTATTGCCTGCGGTGGCTTCGATGATGGTACCCCCAGGACGCAAGCGCCCATCACGCTCGGCGGCGTCGATCATGGCCAAGCCGATGCGATCCTTGATGGAACCGCCAGGGTTTTGCGATTCAAGCTTTAGAAACAGCGTGCAAGGGCCGGTATCGAAGCGGCTGACCTTGACCAGCGGCGTGTTACCGATCAGTTCAAGTACGGCAGGGCGGGATAGGGTGGGCATGTCGTCACCTGGTTACGGGATGGGCACAGGGTGGGGGACAGCAAATCACAGCATGGCTTGAAACATAGGCCGGTATCGCCCGGGTCGCAACCGGGCGGTCCGATGCATGACTTTTTTTGGCGCATGGGTGATGCGCAGGAGGGGAGATGGTGGAGATCAAATATGGTAGCTGTCGAGCTTTGGCGAGGCTGCGAAGGCGGCGGCACTGTCGGCATTTATGTTGCCTGACCCACCGCCATCGCGGCCTCGCTAAAGCTCGAGCGCTCCCACATCGGCGTTCGGCTATGGCCATTTCTAGGCATAGCCGGACGCTTTTATGGCTCTATCGGACGAGCTATCGAACCTTCAGCCAAAGTTTCATAAAAGAGCCCCAAGGTAACCATGTTAAGTCGCCAATGGTGTTATTGATTTGGTTAGCCACATCAGAGTCAAAGGCTTCAGTATTTCCAAGCGTCCCAGTGGTAAAGAATGCGACCGTGTTGGCTTCAGCCGCAGTAAAGAAGTTTTTGGCCCGCTTTCCTTCTTCCAATGCCTTCACAGCCTTGCCTGGTATCCGCCCGACCATGTATGGGGGCTTGCCATTTGCAAAATCCCCGTACAAGCGACGATAGTCTTTGAATTGTCCGAGTCGTCTAAGTCTTGGGATCAAGTTCGGGACGGTTCTAGAAAGAAGGTTTCTGGCCATCGCGATTCCAGAGCGCCCCAGGTACAGGGCAAGAGAGGCGACTTTTTTAACGAGCATGGCCCCGCCGCCCAATACTCCTGTGCCCAAGGATACCCAGGCGAGAATACTCGAGAGTTCAGGATTGGTATCTTGGGTAAGCACCGACGCGATATTTGCCGCTAATGACACGACCGCGAGCCCGACCAGCGCAGCCGTAAGCAGTAAAGATGTGCCCCCACTCACGATGGCGGCCAATATGCCAATCGCACCGAAAATCCAGGTGCCCAATGGATTATCGGGCCCGAGCGAGATGGGTCCAGGCTCGCGCCCTTGGCCCTGCCATTGATTCCACAAAGCGTCATTCACTGAAAAATGTCCGCTGGGGTCGCTGAAATTGACTGGATCACCCTCGGCGCAGTAGGCATACAGATTAGGGCCACCTGGCCCGAAAGGGCTGAGGCTGTCCGGAGTGTAGAAACACATGCTGGAAGCTGAGTAATAGCGTCCTTGTCCGCCCGCCCCCAAAACGTATTGACCCGTATCGGCATCAAGGAATTCGCCCTTGAAACCCAGCATGGAATCGGTCTCGGCCGGGGATTGCTCGCCGTATGCCGTATAGGCGTGATGCCTGAGAGTTTGGGCCTGAAGGTCATAGCTGGCCCATACCGTGCCATGGGCGTCTCTGAGTTCAAACAGGGTTCTTTTCACGCCCGAGCGTTTGATCTGTAGAACCGTACAGCCCTCGCTCCCGGGATTCAGCTCCCGGCTGCTGTCGTTATTGGCAGTCGAATATTCTCCACACACCGTTAGCCCGTCATAGATGAGTTGAGTTTGCACGCCGTTGTTGTCCCGGATCATCAGGCGGTCGGAGGGATCATAGCTATAACGGATACTCCCGGCCTGGATCAATCGACCGAGCCAGTCATACGTGTATTTTTTTCCCGAAGCGTCCTGTGTCACCCGCCCGGCTGCGTCGTACCTCAATGTGGCGGCTTCGGGGTAGTCCGAATGGCTGTTGTAGACTGTCGCCAACCGAAAACCATTCAGGCTATCGTTGCTGTTGGTTGTGGTGTTCTTGAACCCACCAAAGCTTGTGACGCAAGTGGTGACATTTCCCAATGCATCGTAAGTGAACTATTGCTTGTCGATGTCCTGGTTTTTTGGGGTCTTGGGTCGCCATACGCCCGTGGTGGTATAGGACTTGAGTCGCCCGCCCGGCGTGTAAGCCATGATGCGTGACCCCAGCACGATGTTGTCCTGTTTCAAGAACACCGATTTCAGTTTGCCGTCGCCGTAATACGCACTCTCTATTTTGAGATCAACTTTGCCACTGAGTGTAAATCGGCGACTGGTTTCACGCCGTTCTGCGTCGTAGGTATATGTCACATCGAAAGTGACCTTCGGATCGGTTGAGTTAATAGGACCAATAATCAGCTCCTTACTCAAAAGTCCCTGACTGTCATAATTATGGCTACACGTAAAGTGGAAATTGTTGGCTGCATAGCGTTGATCTCCGCTGTAAAGGAACAGTGTCTTATTACCTGTAGGGTCTGTATTGGTGAGCAGGCGTCCACCGTGTGAATACTCGGAAAATGTCTCTTTGGTTTGACCGGGCTGAGTTTGTATATGCTGATTAGTTATATACAGGTTGGCGTCATGATTGTACTCGAGAAACTTTTCGCCCTCGCTCGCTGACGAGATCTTCTGTGCCCCATACGCGTAGGTGTAAGATTGCTGCTCGGTGCGGTTGGTCGTGCCGGTGTTTGCCAAGCGGTTGCCAAGTTCCTTGATGTATTCATGTTGGAGTAGAGTGCCATCGGCGGTTTGGGTTGACGCAGGGACTGAGCTGGCGCCTATATAGGTATAGGTTTCAGTGCACTTGCCGCGGGTGAGTGAGGTGACTCGGCCCCAACTGTCGATGGTGCGTTTGCCCAGTATGTGGCGGTTATTCGAGAATTCGATATCGATCTGGGTGGCTTCGGTCATCAGCCAGTGTTTAGGGTAAGTGTAGTAATAGGTGTAGACCAGGCTGGGGGCCAGTATTCCGTTGTTCTTTTCGCTATGTTTTTCGCTCAACAGACGGCCACTGCCATCGTAAGCGTAATCAATGGTTGTATCGCCCAGTTCACCATCCGTGTGCAGTTGCTTGATCTGCCTGGCGCGGGTATAGGTGGCAGTCTGGGTCTGATAAATGTTGCCCTCCTTGCCTCTCCATTCAATCTTCTTGATGGTCTCATCCAAGTTATAGGTGGTAATTGTTCTGTGCTTGTCGGTTGCCTTGCCGGTCCATTGTGTAAGCGTCAGTGCGATGGGGTCTTTGAGGTCGAAATCTTCCCTGCCGTTGCTGTAGCGTCGTCCGCTGACCCGATTCCAGTCATCATATTTCAACTCCTGCCATTCAAGGAGTTGGAGTGGCATATTCTGGTAATCATACTGGGTGGTACGTAGTTCACGCCCAATACGGTCGTAGCTGACGGCTTTGATCAGCTTTTTTTGGCCATCTTCGATCAAGTATTCACTGACCAGTCGGTCTTGGCCATCGTATTGACTCAAGCGGGTTTGCCCATTGGGGGTGGTCATTTGTATCTGCCCGGGGGCCGGGTAAGTGTAGGTGGTGACTTGGCGATAGGTAGTGCTCTGCGCGCACACTGTCAAAGTGCTCAGTTGGCCGTTATTGTTGTAGCTGTACTCGGTGCGGTTGCCATCAACGTCGACTTGGCGAATGAGGCGTCCGTCAAGAGTGCTCTTGGTTTCCGAAGAGGTGCGGCTGTTACCTTGTTCATCGGTTTCGGTCGTTGTGGTGGTAAGTTCGATATTACCCACGCCCCCCAAGGCATAGGCGAACGAACGTAGAGGGTCACTCACCAGGGGCGCCAAATGTTTATTGCCCAATGTCGACCGGCGGATGCTCTTCACACGTCCGGTGCGAAAGTCTTCGATGACATTGCCTTCCTCTGTAACGTTAGCCTCGAAGTATTCGTACTGTTGGCCTACCAGCGCGGCATCGGCAAATTTATCCGTCGCTAAACTGCATTGCAACGTACTGTAAAGTCTGGCCTCCAGCGAGGGGGTCATTTCATATCGGTGAAGTTCGAACTCGGCAACATTACGCAAGCCGGGGATCAAGTCGGACAGCCCAGGGATGATTGCCAGTAAACCGGGTGTTTCGACAAACTTGGTATCCAGCGCGGCAGATGGGAACAGGCTCTCATATGTATAGTCTGCGGTTTCCCACTGAGTGCCCGGTTTGTCATTTTGTTCTTCCTTGGAAGCGCGTGCGATTGCGCTTAGTAATTCGCGGGCTTTTAGCGTACCGTTGCTATGTTTCAAAAAATTGTAAATCGGGTCTGTAAATGAGCGTAGATAGTCCATCTCGGTAGTAATGGTCTGTTGTTGGTTTTTGATAAGGCCAGAACTATCGTTAAAAGTATTCTTGTTCGTCGTTGTCCGGCTTCTGTTCGCTTGTTGGTAAGTTACTCGGGTTTCACGACTATCAAGGTCATCATCCTTACTCATGTTATACGCTGTCAGGGTTTTGGCAGAACCTTGGGAGAGCGTCTCAGTCTTGACGTCATGTTCATCGTCGTATTGATAAACCGTGGTGCGAATGGCCGGTACGCCCTCAGCCATGATCGTCCGGTATTTTTTTTCATCTTGACGCTCATACGCATAGGTTGTAATAACAGGCGTGCCGCCACCCGTTGGGGTGAGCGTGTGAGTACTGACGCAAGGCAACGCTGACAACTGTGGGTTGTCCGGAAATGTCAGTCCGTTGTCTTTATATTCGACCGCCTCTTGGAGTCCGTCGACATTGGTGATCTTGTTCAACAGCCAACCACACACCGGATGGTCCAAATACTCCAAGGTGGTTTTGTGAGTATTCCCGAGGGTAACGGACTGCAGGGCGTAATCTTTAAGTGCCAACGTGTAGGTGAGGGTTTGAGTTGCATCATCAGGCCAGAACATAATCTTGACTGTCCCAATGGCCGGCGATGTATCGGGCGCGGGGGGCGTGTATTCAATCTTGAGCAAGTTTCGCTTGGTGCTGTCCGTGATGCCTGTTAATTGAAGTTGATAATACGTTTTGCCCTCTATAACGTGGGGCGTTGATGTCCATGTGAAATATAAGTTTTTCGACTCCTTGAGGTCGGGATTATAGGTTGTCAATATTTTTGGTACATAGATGCCTGTGTTGTCCAGCAATTCCAATACTTCATGTCTTGTGTCCTTGCGCATCACGGTCAGTTGGTTGTTGAACCAGGAGACATTAACGGCATCGTTTTGTGGGTCAGGATCGATACCTTTTTTTATATTTAGTACTTCGCCGGAGTGCAATGTTAAACGGTTATGCGCAGTGCTATAAGTGGTTAGCCCAAAAAAACAGCCATCCCCCAATGCAAACAGGTTATTGAAGGTGGGGGCACAGTGAAGCCCCATTTCAAACACAGGGCCGCTGCCGTCGTTACCGACGATTGAGGGGAGGGGAATAAAGGCCTCGAACAGGCCTGTGCGTGGATCGACCACGTTGCGTTTTTGAGTGGTGGCGTTAAAAATCGGATCGTTCTCGGAATCGCTAGGGTCCGTACCCATTGGATTGTGGGCCATGTTCATTTCCTTATGTCGTAGTAGGCCCCCTTCGTGGGGGAGATATGCACTACTTGAAAACTACACGGTCGGTAAGCCTGCGATAACTGTAAGAGTTCACAGTATTTTATATTAAATAGTTTTTGAATTTATTATTTTAATCTCCTTTGCGAATAAGGATGTTTGTGATCTGTATGAAAGGTGGAGGCCTTCAAGTTCGGATCGACATCATGCACATCAACGTCCGGCCACAGCGTCTTCTATAGTTGCAATATCAATCTTGGTCATTTTCATCATCGCCTCAAACGCACGCTTGGCGATGGCAGGATCTTTGCTGGTAACCGCATCGACCAACACCCGTGGCGAGATCTGCCACGACACCCCCCACCTGTCCTTGCACCAGCCGCAGGCGCTTGCCCGCCCACCATTATTGATGATGGCATTCCACAAGCGATCGGTTTCTTCCTGGTCATCCGTAGACACCTGAAAGGAAAACGCTTCGCTATGCTTGAACATCGGCCCGCCATTGAGGCCGACGCAGGGGATACCCAGCAAGGTGAATTCCACGGTCAGCTCATCGCCCTGTTTACCCGCCGGGTAGTCGCCAGGCGCATGGTGCACGGCCTTCACTTCGCTGTCGGGGAAGGTCTTGGCGTAGAAAGTCGCGGCCTCCAGGGCATCGTTGTTGTACCAGAGGCAGATCGTATTTTTGTTGTTCATCGCAAGGCTCCTCGGGTTGGACGGTGCGTGAAGTCTAGACGATAACCGCGGGCGTTCTACCCCGTTTAGAACCGCTCATCCAGGATCGCCGGCAAGGTGATGTCCTTGACGAAACTGGCCGGCGACAAGTTCAGCGTCATGCGCACCACTTGCACCACGTCATGCACCGGAATCGACTGGCCTTCACCGCGTTGCGCCGCCACTGCGAGCGGTGTGCTCAACGGGTCTTCGGTGTTCAGGTAGCCCAGGTTGAGGCAGGTCACGCCCAGGCGCTGATGCCGATAGCCTTCACGCAAGGCATCGGCAATCCCGCGCAACGCAAACTTGGAGGCACCGAAGGCCACCTCCGGGCGGCCACTTTGCGGCAGGCCGGAGGTCGAGCCCGTCAGGATGATCCGCGGGTTGGCACTGTCGAGCAGCACCGGCAGCAGGCGTTTGATCAGCAACAAGGTAGCGGTGATGTTGCACGTGACAATGGCTTCGAGCTGCTCATCACTGTCGGCCAAAAAGTTGTACGCCGGGTCGAAGGCAAATTCTTCCCAGATACCCAGGTTGTAGATCAAGGTATCCAGCCCACTCTCGGCCACCGAGGCTTCAATGGCCTGGGCAGCTTTGGCGGGTTCGGCCAGGTTGGCTTCGATCCAACGCACCTGCACATCAGCCTTGTGGTTGAGCTGTTCTGGACGGCTGCGGGATACACCGATCAGCGTATCCCCGGGTTCGCCCAACCCCTCGATCAGCGCCTTGCCCAGGCCTTTGCTGGCGCCCACTACCATGGTTTTCATTACGCGTCTCCTTGACTGAAGGGCGTAGTTATAAGGCAGTTGGGTGGGGCTTTCCAGCCTGCTGTTCAGGCTTGCACGGCTTCCCGGCAAGTGCGTAAACCCGCACGCCGCGAGCGCCAGGCCAAACCCAGCACCATCAGCAAGCCCAGGCCCGCCATGATTGCACCGGCCAGGGAAATAGCCGGGTAGCCCAACCCGGCGTTGATCACTGCGCCACCCAGCGCCGCACCAATCGCATTGCCAAAATTGAACGCGCCGATGTTCATCGCCGACGCCAGGTTAGGCGCATCCTTGGCGGCCTCCATCACACGCATCTGCAACGGCGGTACCAGCGCAAAACTGGCGGCACCCCATAGCAGGATCGACACGGCGGCAGGCAGCGGCCATTGCATCAGTACCGAGAAGGCCAGCAGCACGGCAATCAACACCACCAGCGAGGTGATCAAGGTACGGTCCACCGAGCGGTCGGCCGACTTGCCGCCCCACACGTTGCCCAGGGTCAGCCCGATCCCGAACAGCACAAGCATCCCGGTGACGAAGTTGGTCGAGGCGTGGGTGACGTTGCGCAGAATCGGCGCGATGTAAGTGAACACCGTGAACATCGCACTGGAGCCCACCACGGTCAGCGCCAACGCGGCCAGCACCGGCCCGCGGCCCAATACGCGGATTTCCGCCATCAGGCTGCCACCTTTAGGCGCGGGTGCATTCGGCAACGCCCACCACAGCGCCGCCATCACCACCGCACCGAGGCCGCTGATCCCCCAGAACGCCGTGCGCCAACCAAAGTTCTCGCCAAACCAGGTCGCCAGCGGCACGCCGCCGATGGTCGCCAAGGTCAGCCCGAGAAACATCGCCGCGACCGCCCCCGCGCGTTTCTCCGGCGCTACCACGCTGGCTGCCACAATCGAACCAATGCCAAAAAACGCCCCGTGGTTCAGCGACGTCACCAGCCTTGCGACCATCAAGGTCTGGTAGTTGGTGGCCAGCGCCGACAACAAATTGCCCAGGGTAAAAATCGCCATCAGCCCGATCAGCAAATAACGACGCGGCACTCTCGCCGTGGCGAGGGTCATGATCGGCGCGCCGATCAGCACGCCCATGGCATAAGCACTCACCAGCAGCCCGGCGGCTGGAATGGATACGCCAAGATCGGCGGCAATACCGGGCAACATGCCCATGGGCGCAAACTCCGTGACCCCGATGCCGAAGGCACCGATGGACAAGGCTACAAGGGGTGGATTGATACGCATGGTTGACTCCTCATCTGTGTGCCGAATGCTACAATCCAGCCTTTTCAAGCAGTAGCCCTTGCTCGGGAACTACAGCTTTGCGCAGGAGGCACAAATGGACATCGGCGGTCGGTCAGGAGAGATGGAAGTGTTCGCCATGGTCGCCGAGCAGGGCAGCCTGTCGGGCGCGGCGCGAGCCCTGGGGCTGACGCCATCGTCCATCAGCCGCATCATCACCCGCACCGAAAAGCGCATCGGCACCCGACTGCTGCTGCGCACCACTCGCGCCATCACCCTCACCGCCGAAGGCGAAGCCTACCTGCGCGGCGCCCGGCGCATCCTCGCAGACATGGCCGAAGTCGAAGACGCCATCACCGACCAGGGCACCCCACGCGGCCGCCTGCGAGTCAGCGCCGCCCTGGCCCATGGCCGCATGACTATCGTCCCGCTGATCGCCGCCTTCAGCGCCCGCTATCCGGCCATCGTCGTCGACCTGATGCTCGGCGATGAAGTGGTGGACATCCTCGGCGGCCAGGCCGACGTCGCCATCCGCTTCGGCCCCCTCGCCGACAGCCCCCTGACTGCTCGTCATATCGGCTCCACCGGGCAGGTGATCGTCGCCTCACCGGACTACCTGGCAAAACATGGCACCCCGGTGTTGCCGCAGGATCTACTCCGGCACAACTGCCTACGCTTCAACTTTCGCCGAGCGGCGCCGGATTGGCCGTTCAGGGCGGATGGGCGGGAGTTTTCGTTGAAGGTGGCGGGGACGATTGAGGGCAACAGTGGCGAGGCATTGGCACAGTTGGCAAAGCTGGGGGCAGGGATTGCGCGGATTGGGGCGTTTAGTGTGGTGGAGGAGGTGAAGCGGGGGGAGTTGCTGGTGTTGCTGGAGGACTTTAACCCGGGGGATGTGGAGCCGATTCATGCGGTGTTTGTGGGGGGAGGGGCGATGCCGGCGCGGGTTAGGGCGTTTGTGGATTTTTTGGTGGAGAGGCATGGGGGTTGAGGAGGTGCGGGTTTAGGTCTGGATTTGTTGGGAGGGGGGGATCGGCGGATTTCGGCCAATAGCTGCCTGTCGGAACCGGCTGAAATAGCCCCAGAGCGGTCATCTCCGCGTTCCAGTATTATCATGCCGATCTTCGGACTGTTTATTGGTAGGTTGATCCATGGCCAGAAGCGTTAGGCTTCAAAAAAAACTGCATACACGGCATCTGATGGAGACAGCTGAAGAGGTGGTACTTGATGACAGCCTTGTTGGAAAGCTATGGGCGCTCAATCAAGGTGACAGATTTGAGTTGAATTCAGCTTCTCTCAGTTCTGCAGCCGTTCAAAAGTACCGCTTGGAATACGTGATAACGAGAGGCCCTGTTCCTGGGCACTGGCTGTACACAAAATTTGACCCCGAGGAACTTGTATTATTTTTTACGGCAAAAGACTTTGACGGCATTTGCCATGGCTGGACTCTGTTTGACGAGTGACAACCTCAGCTTTAGCTCTCTGAGAGGCAACTCTGGGTCGATTGTAGCCGGTCGCAAAAGACCGGAACTGGCCGTTTACGGCCCGTGAGAAATAACCAGTTTCTCCTCCACGCGCTGGCCTGCCTTGCTCCAGCGCACGGAGCCCTTTCTAGCTAACCGTTGTAGAGTGCGCTTCTACCTCCGAAGCCTGCTCCCGCAATCGACGCGCGATAACATCCATCAGATCACACCCATCCCGCAACGGTATCGCCAGTAGTTGAGCAAAATCCGAAAGCACCACGCAGTCAGCCTCCACTTCACCCCGAAAAGCGATGTTTTCCAATACTTGAGTCACGGTGCGAATGCGATAGTCAGCCATCGCTTGCAGCACATCGAGCGGTGCTTGCGAGTCAATGAGCAGGGACGCTGGAACCCGATCGATTCCAGTAAGAGGGATATATCTTTCCATTTTTGAAACTCCGATAAATGCAATGATTTACCGATAATCAGGTCGCTAAACCTGATCGCCACATGGGCGACCGGGAAACTATAAGTGTCGTTGCAGCCGACGATCAACGCAAAGGTTGTAACCGGCACGGATGGACTGAGGCTCGAACGCCGCTCACTCCACTTTTTCGCTGCAGTCTGCTCCCGACTAGCCTCATTCCCTTCTTGATATTTCCCCGCACCATCTCGCTCTTTAAGCTTGCTGAAACGTTTCATCGAGTTTATAAAACCCCCACAACTCCAATAAAGGCCACCGCTATGACCCCGCTAAAACTCCTCGTTGCCCTAAGCACACTCTCCGTCACCTCCCACGCCATGGCCTGGGATTACGTCCTGCTCGACACCGACAAAGCCGCCCAGAACTGGCAGATCACCAGCCAGCAGCTCGGCGTACAAACCGCCAAGCCCTTCAGCGTTACCCTGCGCACCTTGCACGGTGGTCGGCAGGAGGGGGTGAGCATCGTTGATATCGATAACGGCACGATGAAGCTTTCGGTGGTGCCGACTCGCGGTATGAACGTGTTGCAGGCTTCGGTCGGCGATGTGCGCATGGGTTGGGATTCGCCGGTCAAGGAAGTGGTCAATCCGTCGTTCATCGAGCTCAATGGCCGCGGTGGGTTGGGCTGGCTGGAAGGTTTCAACGAGCTGGTCACCCGCTGCGGCTACGAGTGGGTCGGCCACCCCGGCATCGACAACGGCGAACTGCTGACCCTGCACGGGCGGGCCGCCAATATTCCTGCGAATAAAGTCACGCTGCATATCGATGAAAAACCACCGTATGCCATCACCTTGCGCGGCGAGCTGAAAGAGCAGGCGTTCAAGAAGGTCGACTTCTCTGTCGCGACCGAACTGGTCACCCAACCCGGCAGTGTGGTGTTTGCCCTCAATGACACCCTGACCAACAACGGCGACTATCCGAAGGAATACCAGGCGCTGTATCACAGTAACTTCAGCACCCCGTTCCTGGAGCAGGGCGCGCGGTTCGTAGCGCCGGTGAAGCAGGTGTCGCCGTTCAATGACAAGGCCAAGGGCGAATTGGCCGACTGGCAAACCTATCGCGCACCGACCAAAGACTATGACGAAACAGTCTACAACGTGGTGCCGTATGCCGATGCCAAGGGCGATACCTTGACCGTGCTGCATAACAAGGCCGGCAGCCTGGGCGTTTCGGTTGGCTTCAATACACAGACACTGCCGGTGTTTTCCCTCTGGAAAAACACCGACACCCAAGGCCAGGGCTATGTCACGGGGCTGGAGCCGGGGACGAGTTTTTCCTACAACCGTCGTTATCAGCGGCCACTGAATCTGGTGCCGACAATCAGGCCGAAGGAACACAAGCAGTTCCGCATCAGCTACAGCCTGTTGGCGGACAAGGCCGCTGTGGATAAGGCTTTGAAGCAGGTCAGCGAAATTCAGGATGGGCGTGAGACTGAGGTGCGGCAGACGCCGTTGGTTGATTTGACCAAGGAATGACGCCGCCTGGAGCATCATTGCGATGTCATTGATGTTGAGCACCCACGCTTATGCGGGGTGCGGCAACATTAACGACGGAGTGAAGCCGTCAGCCGACGATCAATCTGGCGTTGTCTGGCCAATCGAACGTCCAATGCTTGCAAGAAAAATCCGGGTATCCCGATTGGACCGCAGATGAACCACACGGCAGGCGGGTGGGGCAGCCTCCACGAGTTGTTGCATCTTTACTCGCGCTGATTCTTTGGTCTGCCACATGAATCTAAAAAACTCCGGCAGGTTCGCCAGTCGTTCGGGGCAGTTCTCCGGCAAGTCAGGCCGAGTCTGACCGCGTTTGAGCAGCGTCCTGAGCAATACGCGCCAGAATCGGAGCGTCGCCGAACGGTCAATCCATATCAACAGATCTGCGCGGGCCAGCCGGTTGTCCCAAGTGGTTGAATGGCCTCCTTCGAATATCCAGCGTTCACGGGCCTCGACCTCAAGGCAAAGCTGCGTCTTCGCGTCGCGGCTGCGTTCGATCCACCCTGGCTGCCAGTGGATAGTGTCGATATGAACGACCGGCAAACCCGTGCACTGACCAAGCTTGCGCGCCAAGGTGCTTTTGCCTGACCCAGGTTGACCCACAATCATCACCCGTCGCATCTAAGCTCCTTCTCGCTGTGCGCGCTGAATTTTTGGGGTGGCGATTCTACGTCAATGCCTGTCTGCGTCAACGTGCTCACGCAAACCCAAGAGCGCCACCTTTTATCCAGGCACCCCGTGCCAACGTTGGCGGCCTTCGCGAGCAAGCTCGCTCCTGCAGTCGTTGGGTTAGGCCCGGCGAGCGGTCAACAACACTGCCGCCGCCGCTGACAACAGCCCCGCGCAGCAACGATTGAAGATGCGCTTGCCCCTTGGCTCGGCAAACCAGCGGCGCATATGCAGGCCCATGTAGGCGTAGGCGCTGATGGCGATCCATTCCAGGACCAGGAACATCGCGCCCAGCAGGGCGAACTGTGCGGTGATGGGTTGGTCAGGTACCACGAACTGCGGCAGGAAAGCGGTGAAGATCAGGATGGCTTTCGGGTTGCCCGCCGCCACCAGAAACTCCTGCCGTGCCAGAGCCCATAAGCCGACCTGGTGAGCGGCTGTTGGTGACTCTGCCTGTGGTTGCGCACGCCATAGCTGATACGCCAGATAAAACAGATACGCCGCGCCAAGTATCTTGATCCCGTAAAACAACAACTCCGACGTTTGCAGCACTACCGCCAACCCGGCGGAGGCGAGGGCGATCATGCCGGCAAAGGCCAGCAACCGACCGAGACCTGCGAGGCAGGAGGTGCGGTAGCCGTAGCGGGTGGCGTTGCTTACCGACAGCAGGTTGTTGGGGCCAGGCGCCATGTTCAGGGCGAAGCAGGCAGGCAAGAAGAGGGCGAGGGTGGCGAGGTCCATGGCGGCTCCGGGTTTGGTCGGACGAGAGCGTTGAGGATAGGGGCAGTCGGCAGGGACAGCAATGAGGCTGGCAGTGTATCTGCGTGCCGGAGCGCAAGATCTTTATTTAGTCCCCGGCGAAACTGATTTTGTCATAGGCCCGTAGGCACACTGCGAAGACAAGATTCAGTGCACGATGGAAGGAGCCCGCATGATTCGCAGAGCATTACCCACCGACGCAAACGCCATTGCCCAAGTGCATATCAGCAGTTGGCAAGAGGCGTATCGCGACCTGATGCCCACCGACTACTTGAACGGGTTACAAGCCACCCTGGCTCAGCGCGAAGCCTATTGGCGTCGCTCGATAGCCGCGGGCGAACCGGAAGTATGGGTCGCAGAGGTGGACCAGCAGATTGTGGGGTGGATAGCCGTTGGCGCCAGCCGTGACGAAGAGGCCGCCGGGGCAAATGCAGGGGAGGTTATGGCCATCTATGTTCTGACCAGGTATTGGCAAACGGGCGTCGGGCTGGCGCTGTGGAACGCGGGCTTGCAGGCGTTGGTTCAGCAGGGGTATGACTGCCTGACGCTTTGGGTCCTGGCCCGCAATGAACGGGCCATGCGCTTTTATCGCAGGGTCGGTTGTGTCGAGGACGCAGGCAGCGAACTCAAGATTGAGAGGGGCGGCGTCACACTGGTGGAGGTGCGGTACAGGTTGTCCTTTACCTGAGTTTTTGTTCCAAACAACCGATCAGCCAGTTGCCGGCCTCGCTCCAGCCCTTGCGTCGTCAACCAAATCGACTTGTTCTTGTTGACCGGGTTCAGAATATAACCATGCCGGTCAGTTAAACGTAGATCTCCTGTGGGAGGGGGGCTTGCTCGCGAAAGCGGTGGGTCAGTCAACACCAATGTTTGCTGGGCCGACGTCTTCGCGGGCAAGCCCGCTCCCACATTTGATCTGCGCTGCTTTGAGTATTTCGTTCGCTTAACTGACTGGCATTAGGGCTTGCCCCTTCCCATCGGTTCAGGGGCGCGCCGAAGCTGTGTTGATACCTAGGCTATCGAATTGAGGGGAAGCCGCACATGAAACACCGTGCCGTGTTCGGTATCAGAGCTGACCTCAATCGATCCGCCATGGGACGCGACGATTTCCGAGGCGATGAACAGGCCCAGGCCCAAGCCTTCTGTGGGGCCGTGATTGACGGCAGTACGCTGAGAGAAGCGGCCCATCGGGTTGAAGATGAACGGCAGCACATCCTCAGGTATCGCCTCTCCACTGTTGTGCACGGAAAATACCGCGAAATCTTCCTGTAACTCCAACTCGACCTGGATAGGCCGCGTGGTGTCGCCGTGCTGCACGGCGTTGCTGACGATGTTCGAGAACACCTGCTCCATTCGGGCGCCGTCGAACTGGCCCGACGCCTGGGTCTTCGAATCGAACAGGATGATCG
This sequence comes from Pseudomonas sp. W2Aug9, assembly GCF_023127755.1. Classification (NCBI taxonomy): domain Bacteria; kingdom Pseudomonadati; phylum Pseudomonadota; class Gammaproteobacteria; order Pseudomonadales; family Pseudomonadaceae; genus Pseudomonas; species Pseudomonas sp. W2Aug9. The sequence goes on from NZ_SPKL01000039.1 coordinate 40,147, forward strand.
CTTCAGGATGAAACGTGCGGATTTCTTCTACGACACGCTGGCAAAGCGGTGAGAGATCTATATCGGCCGTTCTGACCGGAATGCCCGGCCCCATCTGGCAGCGGGTCAGGTCGAGCAAGTCGCCGACGATCTTGCTCGCTCGACGCACACTGGTGTAGATCTGGTTGGCCACTTTGTTCGCCTTGGGGCCTGCATCCTGGGAGCGCCGCAGCACGTCGGCACCCAGCAGGATCGCGCCGAGCGGCGTGCGCAGGTCGTGGCCGAGGATGCCCAGAAACACGTTGCGCGATGCCTCGACCGCGCGCGAATAGCTGGCGATGGACTCGGCGAGCGCCTGGTCAATGGCCTCGTGGAAACGGGTCATGTCGTCAACGTTGATCGGCGTGCCGTCCTTGATCTGGCGCATCCACTGGCTGACCACACTGGTGCGCAGGGCGCGGTATTCCGACACCATCTGATCGATGGTGAAGCCGGCCATCAACCGCGTGATGGCGTGGATTTCTGCCGCGGTCTCCTGCTCCTCCGCGGGGGCCAGGCCCTGGGCCTTGGCGATTTGCTCTTGGCGGGTCTGTTTGGTTCGCAGGTCGCTGACGATGGCTCGCAACATCTGCTCGGCATGGTCGCGCAGCGCCACGCTGTCGAGATCCTCGCCCGGGGTGTCGAGGGTTCTGGCGAAATCTTCCCAGGCTTGCAGAATCGGTTCGAGGTGCTCAAGGATGAAATCGGCCAGGCGCATGTCTGTAATCCTGAAGGGTAGGGCACAAGAGCGAGGCTGCGCAGATGCAGGGAAATTCCCGGCAGTGTAGGAGGTTGTTCGCAGCTTTAAAAGCGCGGCCGGGGGTAGCGATAGCATTGATCCACTCTGCGTGCCGACAGAGTTCATCCCGCTGACGCTAAAACCCGAGTGTCAGCGACCTCAGCTTGCGCTCTACAATGCTGTCAAAATGGCTTGCCAGTTGCTCACAGCGCTCGGATGTCAGCCCCTTGCAGCAGGTTATTCCCAGAACAAACCCCTGGGCTTTGGCCCCCCCTTTTACTGCAAGAATCATCGACCCCGCGAGTTCGATCTCGCGAAGGAGTCTGTCAGCCTGTCGCTTTATGGGGCCGGGCAAATCGTTGAAGGCTTCTTTCATGGCTTGTCTCCGCAGCATTCATTACACACAAGACATCTGAGGCGCTAACGGCCTCTTCTTGTAGCATCGACCGAAGGAAGGTTGCGGAGTTTCGCAGTGGGCCGGTAGGAAGCGATGACGTGCAGCCTGTTACAGTTTTCAGTGGCGCTACGGCTTACTTGTGCAGCCACTCGGCCTGTAGCTGCACGAAGTTCTCCTGCAACCATTCAATGAATACCTGCACCTGCGGCGCCAAGTGAGTACGGCTCGGGTACAGCAGCGACACCGGGCGTGGGGCAGGCCGATAGGCGTGCAGGATTTCCACCAGCGCGCCGCTGTGCAGATGTTCTGCCACGGTGATGCCGGGCGCCTGGATAATGCCGAAGCCCGACACGCCGCACTGCACGTAGGCGTTTGACTCGGTGACGGTAATGCCCGCTTGACTGACCAGGGTTCGATTATGACCCTTGACCGAGAAATGCCACGGCAATATACGGTTGCTTTGGCCGGACAGGAAGTTGACGCCTCGATGGCCGGCCAGCGCTTCAAGGGTGTCTGGGTGGCCATGGGCACGCAGGTAGTCGGGGGCCGCGCAGGTCACCATGGTTGCCCGGGCGATGGGACGAGCGATGAGGCTGGAGTCAGGCAAGTTACCTATGCGCAACGCACAATCGATACCTTCGCCAACCAAATCCACGGCCCGATCAGTCACGCCCAGCACCAGGTTGATGCCGGGGAAACGGTCGGTGAAGCCCTTGAGACTATCAATGAATTTCATTTGTGCGAAGGCGGTCGGGATATCGATCCTCAGACGTCCCGCGAGCGTCGCCCCGGTGCGGTCGAACATGCTGGTGGCGGCGCTGATATCCGCGAGAATGTCCTGCACGCGTGCGTAAAAGCGTTCGCCCTCGGCAGTGAGGGCGACTTTGCGGGTGGTGCGCTGGAACAGGCGTACGCCCAATGATGCCTCCAGCTCCTGGATATACCGGGTGACTTGGGGGCGACCGATGTTCAGTGATTGCGCGGCCTTGGTAAAACTGCCGAGCTCCGCCAGCCTGGCGAATAGGCGCATTGATTCGAGTAATTGCATGACAGCCCTGAATGTGATTGTTGTCTCAGGATAGAACAAAGCTGTCTTTTTCTGCGTATTTATTGCGCGCCGCCGCTGGCCAATGATGAGCCCCTGGCAAACCGATTGCGGTTTGCGGGTATTACCTGCATTTGGAGACTCATCATGAAAGCGTGGTTATTGAAAGACTTCGGCCTCGACAACCTGCAACTGGGCGAAGTAGCCACCCCACAACCGCAGGCTGGCGAGTTGTTGGTCAAGGTCGGGGCCGTCTCGCTGAACTATCGCGACAAGGCCATCGTCGACGGCATTTATGAACCGCATAAAGTCCCCAAACCATTGATTCCAGTGAGTGATGCGGCCGGCACCGTGGTAGCGCTGGGGGATGGGGTGACTCGCTTCAAAGTCGGCGACCGGGTCAACTCCCATCTTTATTCACGCTGGCTGGATGGCGCGCCTGGGCCGCACGAACCGGATTACTGCTTTGGCTCGCCGCTACCGGGCGGATTGGCTGAGTACATGATCATCCACCAAGACAGCGCTGTGGCTGCACCTGCCAACATGAGCGATGAAGAGGCCGCGACATTGCCTATCGCGGCGCTCACTGCCTGGTATTCGCTGGTCGACTTCGGCCAGATCCAACCGGGGCAAACCGTGCTGGTGCAAGGTACGGGCGGGGTGTCGATATTCGCCGTGCAAATCGCCACCGCGTTGGGTGCGAAAGTGATTGCAACCTCAAGCCGCGATGACAATCTACAGGCCGTGAAACGCCGGGGCGCGGTCGCTGGCATCAACTATCGAACCACTCCGGACTGGGCTGGCGAGGTACTGAAACTCACCGACGGCAAGGGTGTCGACCTGTTGCTCGACGTGGCTGGCGGCAGCGGCGTCAACCAGTCAGTGGCAGCCACCAAGGCATCCGGGCGGATTGCGCAGATCGGCTTTTTGACCGGTCAGACGGCGGCGCTTGATTTGATGCCGCTGATCTTTCGGCAGACAACCCTTCGCGGTATTGCGGTAGCACCTCGGTCATCGTTCGACCGGATGAATGAATTCCTCAACCAACACGATATTCGCCCTGTTATCGACCAGGTGTATCCGTTTGAGCAGGCACGTGAGGCTTACGCGCATTTGGCGAAGGGTGCGTTTGGGAAGGTAGTGATCAAGGTGGGTTAACCGACCTTGATCACTGCAATGAGCACGTCTGTCGCCAATGCGTGAGCGGCATTTACGCTGATATTCGGGTTGACGGATCAAGGATGAAACCTGCGCCCCAATGCATCCAGGCGCACCGCAATCGGCGGCAGGCGTTCGCTGCTGCGGGCCAGGGTTTCCACATCGTCGGCAGTGCTTTGGGCGATGCTCTGCACCGACTGCAAGCGCTCGACGATCTCCAGGTTGGCCGAGGTCTGCTCGCGGGTGGTCGCGACGATGCGGCCATTAAGTTGATCGATATGCGCAATGTCCTCGCCGACCGCCCGGAGCATCTGCACCGCCAATTGGCTGTCTTGCACGCAACGCTCCACGCCTTCGCGGCTGGCGTGCATGGCTTCGACGGCCTCGCGGCTGCCATGCTGCAGGCCCTCGATGATGGTTTTGATTTCCTGGGTGGAGAGGGCGGTGCGCTGTGCCAGGCTGCGCACTTCGTCGGCGACCACGGCAAACCCGCGGCCTTGCTCGCCGGCGCGGGCGGCTTCGATGGCCGCGTTGAGGGCCAGCAGGTTGGTCTGGTTGGCGATGCTGCTGATCACTTCCAGCACCGAGCCGATTTGCTCGGCCTGCACGGCCAACGATTGCACGGTGGATTCAGTGCCGTTGATGCGTGAGGCCAACTGGCTGATTTCAAGCTGGGCGCGGCCGACGCTCTCCTGGCCGCGAACAATTTGCTGACTGGCTTGGCCGGCGTGTTCCACGGCTTGTTCGACTTGCACCGTAATGTGGCCCATGGCGTCTTCCATGCGCTGCATCGAACCGTTCATTTCGCCGATCTGCACCAGTTGATGCCGCGCACCTTTTTCCAGGGTGCCACTAGCGGTGGCCAGTTCCTGGCCGAGTTGCCCCAGGCCGTGGGAGTCGCGGGCGACACCGTCGATCAGGTGAGTCAGTTGTTGCAGGAAGTGATCGAAGCGCTTGGCCAGGGACACGCGCACCTTGTCTTCACCCTGCGCGCTTTGCTCGGTGAACTGTGAAGTTACAGCGAGCATCTTCTCAAGCATTTCCTGGCTTTCGACAGCTTCCGCCTGGCTGTGGACCGCCAGGTACAACAGGGCCACGGTTTCCATCAGCACATAGAAGGCGTGGACGAAGATCATCGTCCAGCCGCCGTGATGCTCCATCACAAACACCGGCAAACCCTGGTGCTGCAGCGCATGGAACACCAGGTGGTGCACGGCGATGGTCAGCGCCGCCACCAGGATCGGCAGCCAGTCACGGTAGAAGGTCAACACCGCCAACAGCGCGAAAATGCCGAAGTGGGATTCGATCACCCCGTGTGCCTGATTGATGTGCAACGCCGCCATCACCATCAACCCGGCGCCCAGTGCGCAACGCATCACGCGGGTGCCGCCGATGACACGGTAGAGCGCCGTCAGCACCATGCCGGTGCCGCCACCGACGATCAGCGCCTGGAGCAAGGTGTCATGCCAGAACGCCAACCCCAGGGAGAACAGGAACATCAGCCAGATCAATGCCAGCATGATGCGGTCGGCCTTGCGATAGTGCTCCTGGAAGCGTGTGCGAAGGGGCATTCACGGTTACTCCATGTAGTGATGCCAGCAACCAAGCATGTGGCGTGCCACGATGGCCGCTGGTCGATAGCAAGTCAGGTGCAGCGTTTTTTACCGGATCAGATCCGGCAATCGGTTATCGGCAGGAGGGCAGGGGACTTGAGTGGAAGGGCGCAGGCCCTCCCACGGTACAGGCTGGAATCAGAAGCTGTACTTGGCGGTCAGCATCATGTTGCGTGGGCTGCCATAGGAGTCGCCGCCATAGTCCACATCGTTGGAAATGGACTGGTAGTACCGGCGATCGAAGATGTTGTTGGCATTGACTTGCAGGTCCAGGTGTTGGTTGACCCGGTAGCCGGCCATCAGGTCGGTGACGGCGTAACCGCCTTGCTTGAGCCGGTAGGTGCTGCCATCGGCCAGCTTGATGTCGTTGTACATGCGGCTCTGCCAGGAGATGTTGCCGCCGACCCGGAGTTTTTCCAGCGGGCCCTGGAAGTTATAGCGAGTGGTGACTTTGAACAGGTGTTCCGGGGTGTCGGTGTCGAACTGCTTGTTGACCTTCTGCGGGTTGGCGTCGTCCTTGATCGTGTGGGTTCGCGCGTAGGTGTAGCCACCGCCGACTTGCCAGTTCTCGGTCAAGGCACCTTGCAGTTCGAAGTCGATGCCCTGGCTGCGGATTTCCCCCGAGGCCTGGTTGCAAGAGGCCTGTGGGCAGTTCGGCACAACGATCTGCACGGCGCGGTTTTCCTGGTCAACGCGGAACAGCGCCACGCTCGCATTCAACGCGCCCCCCAGGTATTCGCCCTTGAGGCCGATTTCATAGTTCTTGCCGACGATGGGCTTGAGCGGGGTGCCGGCAGTGCTCTTCTCTTTCTGTGGCGTGAAGATGTCGCTGTAGCTTGCATACACCGAGTGCTGGTCGTTCAGTTCGTAGATCAAGCCGGCGTAGCGGGTGAGGTTGCGGGTAACCTTGTAGTCGCCGTCGCCATCACGGTTGTCATAGTCATACCAATCCAAGCGCCCGCCAAGGATCAGCTTCAACGGGTCGGCCAGGCTCAGGCGCGAGGTCAGGTAGAAACCGTCCTGGGTGGTGACTTCGCGGGCGTTATTGGTGCGGGTGAAGTTCGGTTTGCCGGCATTGATCGGCCAGTTCATCTCATACGGGCTGTAGTTATGAGTGGTCATGTCGTAGATGCGCTTGCTGGCGCCCACCACCAGTTCATGAGTGCGCCCGAACGCCTCGAACGGGCCGCTGGCAAAGGCGTCGACGCCGGCCTGGTTTTCATCATAGCGGGCCTGATACACCGTGCGGGCGAGGGTCTTGTTCGTCCAGCGCGATTGGTAGGAGCCTGAGAACAATGCGTCCTGTTCGGAATAATTGGCGTTGACCTGCAGGCTCCAGTCATTGGCCAGGCGCTGGCGCAACTCGGCGAACACGGTATTGATTTCCTGGTCTTTGTTTTCCCAGTCGGTACCGGGGTTGTAGGAGCGCGATAGGTCCAGGTGATGGCCATCCAGGCCGACCATCGAAGCCCCCCAGAAGTAGTTGGTCTTGTCCTTCTGGTTCGAGTAGCCGAGGGTGAGGGTGGTGTCTTCGCTCAGGTCGGCTTCGGTGACGGCGTAGAACAGGCCGTGATCCTGCTCGGCCTTGTCGATAAAGCTGTTGGCGTCGCGGTAGGAGGTCACCACGCGGCCGCGCCAGGTACCATTGGGGTTGAGCGGGCTGGAGGCGTCGAACTCGCCACGGTAGTCATCCCAGCTTCCGGCCGCGCCGGTGAGGGTGACTTTTTGTTCGTCCAGTGGCCGCTTGCGGATCAGGTTGATGGCGGCCGAAGGGTTGCCCGCGCCGGTCACCAGGCCGGTAGCGCCGCGCACCACCTCGACGCGGTCGAACATCGCCAGGTTTGGCTGGGCGCCCACCGACGCGCCGTTGTAACCGCTGGGGATACCGTCATACATGAGGTTGTCGACATTGAAGCCGCGTGCGGTGTAAGCCTGCCGGCCGGGGCCGTTGGAGTAGTTCAGGAACAATCCGGGCGTTGCGTTGACCACGTCGTTGATGCTGGTCATGGCCTGGTCATCCATGCGCTGGCGCGTAATCACGGTGACAGCTTGTGGGGTTTCACGCAGGGTCAGCGGCAGTTTGGTTGCAGTCTTCATCGAGCCGGTGGTGTATGACTCGCTGCCTTCAGTGGTTGCGCCAAGCTGCTGGCCCGACACCTGGGTGGCGCCCAGCTCAATGGTGGCCGGGGCTTCGGCGTCGGCGGCCAGGGCCGCGTGCGAGGTTGTCAGGCAGATAGCCATCGCCATCAGGCTGGGTGAAAAAACGTTGCTGGCGCGTTGTTGCACGAACATGGATAGAGAGCTCCCAAAGGCCATCCGTGGCAAATAAAAAATCTGTTGATAATTATTCGCATCAGTGTGGCAGATCCAAGCTCTGGGAAAAAGTCTTACATGGCCGTGTAGGAGCGAGCAAGCTCGCTCCTACAGCGGTTTCTGGGTCAGAAATCCATTCTTACGCCGAGCGTCCCATGGCGACCGTTGAAGCTATTGCTGTCCAGGTTGCGGTCATAACCGACTTCACCGTACAGGCTGATGCCCTGGGCAACTTGCAGGGTTGCCCCGAGGCTGGCATCCATCGTGGTGGATTTCTGTTCGGTGTCTATACGCGTCACATCGTTGAATATCACACTGTTGTCCCCAGCGCTGGAATGCCAGACATTCGCACGCACATAAGGCTGCAGCGGCAGGCCATTAACGGTGTAATCGCCGCGCAAGCGCACACCCAGGCGCGTAGTGACGTTGGTATCGGCGTCATAGGAAACGTGGGAAATACCGTCGTTCTGGCTATCGAGCTTGGTTTTGCCGACGATCAACTGCGCCTGGGGCTCCAGAATCCAGCGAGCACTCAGCGCGAACGGCCAGCCCACTTCGGCGGAGGCGGTAACGTTATGCCCGCGGGTTTTCATCTTGACGCCACGCGCTGACTCGTTGTTGCCATCAAAGCGGGTGCCCATCAACACCAGGTCAAGATAAGCCTGGTTGGCGCCGATCAGTGTCCAGTAGACCCCCAGGCTATCGCCGCGCAAGGTGGTTTTGCCGGCGTCCTTGTTCTCCCAGCCGCCGTTGAAGCCTTTTACATTGCCTTTGAGGCGACTGTGACCGACAAAGAACCCAAGGCGCTGCAACAGGCCGTTGTCCAGCAGGCTGGCGAACACATCGGTGCCGACCTGGAACCCTGTCAGCGAACCGTCCAACGTAGGGTTGACCGCACCGGCGAGACTCTGGCGGCTGCTGCTGCCGTAGACCCGGCCCCAACCTGCCGGCATGACGCCGGTTTGCTGTTGCCGGCTCTGATCGCCCATGCGCTCGTGATACGTGCCGAGCATGCCCTGCACGATTTGCTGCGCGGCAGGAAACAACACAGAGTACAGCGGTACTTCGGGGCGATAGATCGGGACCTCCTTGTCAGTGGGGTTAGACGGCAGGGGCGGGGTTCCAACCACCGGCTCAGGCACTGGCGTGACCGGCCCTTCAGGTTCGGGCAGCGGTGTGACCGGAATCGTGGAGCGCAGGTAATAACTCTGCTCGGTTCCAGCCGTGCCCGCGCCTTTGAACAGGTAGTAGTCAAACGCCCCGGCCGTTACCGTATTGCCCAAGGTAAAGGCAGTGCCAGGCCCGCTGGCGCCATTGAGCGCCTGCACTACCTGGATGCCGTCTTGTAACGTCGCCGCGCCGGCGCCCCCAAGGTTGGTAATCAACAGGGTGGTGTTGCCCTGCAGTGTGCCGTTGCTGACCACCAGTTTGTCGCTGGCCGAGTCGTCTGCTCCCAACACGGTTTGCAGCGCCAGACGCCCGCCGTTGCCGGTGTAGTTGCCGTTGATGGTCAAGGTGTCACGGGCGGTGGTGCTGCCAGTGACCATGTCGAGGGTGCCGCTGTTGGTCACGTTGACCAACTGGCCGGCGGTAAACGGATTGATCCCGCCCGTGTTGACCAGCAGCGAACTGGTGCTATCAATGAGCAGGGCGCCGGTGCCAGTCTCGCTGTCCCCCAGAGTCAACGTCCCGCCCAGGTTCATTTGTGAGCCGTTGTCCAGGCGAATGCTTTCCCAGTTGGCAAACAGGCCGGGATCAGCGGTTTTGGTGTTGTCCAGGGTCAAGGCGTCAATCCCCACGCCACCATCTATCAGTTGCGCCGCCGCCACTTGCTCAGCCACCAGCCCCTGAAGCAGCGCCGTATCGTCGCCGGCCCCCATTAACACGGAGGAATGCAGGTTGCCGCCGGACCAGATAAATTCATCGTTACCGAAGCTGAGCAACACTTGCCCGTTAACCTCACCACCGGAAATGATCACCTGATCGTCACCGCCGCTGACGCTGATATTGCCGCCCACGAACGCGTTGTTTGAAATCAGGATGGTGTCTTTGCCGAAGCCGGTCACCAGGTTGCCGATGATCCTGCCACCAGACATATCGAACCGGTTGTCATCGAGTTTCATGTTGACCCGGCCGATGGTGCCGCCGGTCATCGTCGCATCGTCGCCGTCGTCGAAGCCGCCGGTGATGATGCCGTCGCTCATGTTGAAGACGTCCAGGCCGTCGCCCTGCTCCAGCGAGGCAATGGTGCCGCCGCGCATGTCAAAACGGTCGATCCCCGAGCCCTGGTTGACAGCGCCTGCCTGGCCCCCGGAAATCTCCACCCCATCAGCGCCCGCGCCTTGGCTGATGGATCCGGTGATACTGCCCTGGTTGAGCTGGAAAATGTTATTGCCATCACCCTGGTTGAGGTTGCCATCGATGCCCGCGCTCGGGCCGTTGACAACCACGTGATCATTGCCGCTTCCAAAGATCACATTCCCGCTTACTCGACCCGTGGCGGTGAGTTCGAGGGTGTTGTCGCCGCCGGTATCGGTAAAGCCCGGCGCGGTGGCGCTGTCACAACTGGAGGTGTCGTTGCCTGGCGTGTTGTTGACCGTGCACGCTGCATACGAGGCAAACGGCGATGCCGTCAGAATAATCGCTGAGTACAACAAAGAAGTTATCCGTGTGCGCATGATCCGTCCTCGCTTGAGCACAATGATGTCCCGTCGCCCGGTACAGCGGGCGCGGTTCAAAACCATGGCAACAACGAACGCGATACGGATCAGGGACTACGAGTTACCTGCATCTGAAAACACCGGGCAATGCAATGGGTTGGCATGGCTTTCTCGACTGCACCTCAACTGGCGCAGCACTTGTCGCACCTTAGTTGCAGATCGAAAAGGCCGCCACTGTAAAACCTGACAGGTATAGACGAGCCAATGCCTAGGTGAACACGATCTCGTAGGGTTCGCGCATACGCTCAAGCAACACTTGGGCGAGCATGGGCGGTAAGCCGATCTGTGGGTCGCCGACCAATTGGCTGGCATAGGCATGGGCGGCGTGCAGTTTGCGCGCCACGCTCCAGGTGTCCAGGCGCACCTTGCGTGCGCGTTGCCAGGGAATCACCGCACCCTCGCGTGCCGGCCAATGCCAGGCCCAGATCGCCAATTCATACAGGCGCGCGCCCACCAGGCTACAGGCTTTTGCACTCGCGCGACCGACTGCATCGTGGTCGTCATTGCCGTCATTGCGCCAGGTGGTAAACACCACGTCTCCAGGTTGCAGGTAGCGCGCAATGAACTGGCTCATCGGCTGCTCGTGGGCAGCTAGCGCGTCGTCGCAAAAACCACCGCGAATCCATTTGAGGCTGTGCAACGGCATACCGAGGCGGCGCAAGGCCTCGGCGCTTTCCTGGGGGCGCACCACGCTCAAGCGCCTGGCCGGCCACACCTGGGAGCCTGGATGGCTGGCGCTGCCATCGGTAATGGAGATCAATTTCAGCGGATGCTCGCGGGTGCTGAGCAGTTGCAGCAAACCGCCGCACGCCAGGACTTCATCGCCAGGGTGGGGCGCTATCACCACAACCCGGGCACCGGGCGGCACCAGGGTAGCCAGTGCGATGCAGGGGATTTGCGCCAACTGCGGCGCGCTGTTCCAGATTTGCGCGGGGCCGCGACGGCCTTCGCTTGAGGAGGCAGGCTTCATGGGGTGTCACGTCCTTGTCGGTGGGTAATGCTCTTGACTTCAGCGCAGGCTCCGCTGCGGTGAGTGCACGGCATTCCAATCCTGGGATGCTATGCAAGGCACTCTCAGCATAGACAAGGATGTGTCACAGGTTTGTCGTTTTTTTACGAAACCATCATCAGGCTTTTCAGGTAATCGCCGAAACCTCCTTGGGCGCGGCAATCCAGGCGTGCGCTGGTGACCACTTGCGGCGCATGGCTCCAGGCAATGGAAGCACCGCAACGTTCCAGTTCGCGCACCAATTGCACATCCTCGTGGCACGCCAGCGGTTCAAAGCCGCCGGCCTGCACATAGGCACTGGCACTCACGCCCAGGTTGGCGCCATGGATGTGCCGATGGCCATCACGCGCCTGGTAAGCCTGGTGATAACGAATCTGCGCCGCGGGGTCAAACCCCTCACTCCAGGCGTCCACGGTCACGGTGCCACACACCGCATCACAGCCCAGGGCCAGTTGAGCCACCAGCCAGTCGGGGGCCACGCGGCTGTCGGCGTCGGTACAGGAAATCCAGCGCGCACCCTGGTTCAACAAGTGCCGTGCGCCGACGCCTCGGGCTCGCCCTACGTTGCGTGCCTGCACCTGGACACTTTGCACATCATGCGCCTGGGCGATCGCTGCACTGGCATCGCTGCAACTGTCGAGCACTACCAGGATCTGCACCGTTTCCCCGTGCAACCCCGGATGGTTGGCGGCGATCTGCGCAGCCCTCAGGCAGTCATCCAGCAGCGCTTCTTCGTTGTGCACCGGAATCAAGATGCCGATCATCGCAACCCCTCATGGCGCGCGACCGAGGTGCCATCGCGGCTCCACAAATCGAGCAGAAAATCCTTGTCGTGGTGCTGTACCAGCGGTGGCATACCCAGTCGGTGCTGGAGCAGGGCGTGCACCTGTTCGGCGGTTTGCGGGCAACCTTCAATGGGCGGGCGCCAGTGGCAGGCCAGGAGTTGGCCGTTATCGGTCAAGGCCGCCAGGGCGTGATCGATCAGACGATTCAGATCATTCGCATCAAGGTAGTAACAAAGCTCGCTCAACACGATCAGTTCGAATTGACCGGCAGGCCATTCCTGGGGCAGCCGGCGCTGTTCTACATGAGCATGAGCAAACGCGGTCAGGCGCGCCTGTGCCAGTTGCACGGCGGCGCTAGCGGTGTCGCAGCACAGCAGGCGCTCACAACGGGTCGCCAGTTCGGCGCTCAGCTCGCCGTTGGCACAACCAGGCTCGAAGATCGAGGCATAGCGCGGTCGGGTCAGCACGGCCAGGGTCAGTGCGCGCTTGCGTTGTTCGTACCAACGCTGACGAAACGCCCAGGGGTCGTCGTTACCAGCAAACAGTTGATCAAAGTACGGGGTGGCCACACTCATACAAATACCACTTCAAAAGGTTGCAGCAAGCGTTCCACTACGTAGGGTGCCAGCACCGGCGGCAGGCCGACCTGCGGGTCGCCCTCCAACTGGCTGGCGAACGCGTGGATCGCGTGGCGTTTGCGTGCCACTTGCTCGGGCGTCAATGCAATCTTGCGCGCCCGATGCCAGGGCACCCGGTGGTCTTCGGCAGTCGCCCAGTGCCAGGTCCACACCGGCAGTTCGCACAGGGTGGCGCCGACAGCCTGGGCCGCTTTGGCGCTGGCACGGCCCACCGCTTCGTGGTCGCAATGGCCATCCTCGCGCCAGGTGGCGAACACGATGTCGGTGGGTTTGAGGTGACGCTGGATGAACTCGCACAGTTGGGCTTCGCGCTCGGCCACCTTGCTGTCGGTAAAGCCGCCGCGCAGCCACTTCAAGCTGTGCAACGGCAGGCCCAGGCGGTGCAGGGCCTGGGCCGACTCCTGCGGCCGCACCACGCCCAGGCGTGCCACCGGCCAGCGTTTGGAACCGGGATGGCTGGCGCTGCCGTCAGTGACGGAGATCAACAGGATTGGGCGCTCCAATACGGCCAGACCTTGCAGCAGGCCACCGCTGCCGAGCACTTCATCGTCCGGGTGCGGTGCGATGATCACCGCGCGGTGCCCCTGCGGTACCAACTGCGCGGCGCTGATGTGCGGCAACTCGGCCAGCCGTGCCGAGGTTTGCCAATGATTGAGTGGGGTGCCCTGGCCGACAATCGGATTGGGTTTCATAACTGCCACCGTCCCGAGTCGTCGCCGGTGACCAGTTCGCCGAGGGCAGCCAGGTCGCGTTCGGCATGACTTTGCCGCACATACACCGGCAAATCTGCCATCAACCGGGCAAAGTGCGGGTCTTTGCAGTAGGGGCCGGCGCCTACCGCATGGCCGACATGACGCATGACCTGCTCGACGGTGTCTTCAATACATGCGCGTGCCTGTTGGGCCAGTTGCCTGGCATCGGCGCGAGGCTCGCGATCTATCTGCTCGGCGCTGGCGCGTAGTACGCAAGCGGCGCTGTTCAGTGCGCTGTCAACTGCCCCCAAATGGGCCAGCGCGTGAGGCTCCGAGCGTTGCGCACAGTGGGTGCGCAGCGCTTCGCCCAGGCGTTGCGCGCCGCCATACCAGCACGCGGCGATACCGACTCCGCCCTGCCAGAAACCGGGGCGCGACAGGTAATCACCCGGCCCGCCCACCGCGATACCCCTGGCCGCGTTGAACAGAACGTCAACGCTGCCGGTGGCAGCCATGCCTACCGCATTCCAACCCTCGTCCGACACCGTGACGCCGGGTTGATCCATCGCCACGGCCACCAGCTGCTGCCGATCATCCTCGTCCCAGGCAGTCAGCAAGCCGTGGCTGACCACCGCCGCGCCGGAACACCAGGCTTTGCGTCCATCGACGATCAGCCACTGACCGTCGCGCCGTACGCGCACCTTGGCTGCGGGTGGTTCGGCCGCCCACATGCCCCACGTACTGCCAAGCGGCGGCGCGGGGCTGTCGAGTTCGGCCATGATCGCCAGCGCGTCGGTATGACCTTCGAACAACTTGCACAGGCGCAAGTCATGGCCGGCCACCTGGGCCAGCCGACTGAAGCGGGCAAGGGTTTCGCCGCTGCCCGGCAGCGGCAGTTGATCGAGGCCTTCTTCCTGAAGTGCCTTCAGTGCCGTACCCAGGGCGTACGTATCCGCGTAGCCCCGGTAGCCCTGAAGGAAACTGTGCAACGCCATTTCACACCTCGTCTTCACGCTGCAGTTCAAACAACAGCAGTGAGCGGCCGGTCACGGCGTACTCATGCTCAAAGTCAAAACGCTCCTGGCCGCGTATCGCCGGCTCATTGGTATCGAGCATGCACGTCCAGAACTCACCCTCCGGTACCGGCGGCAGGCGGAAATTGACCATGTCATGGTGGGCATTGACCACCAGCAACAGCGTAGCATCGGCACCCGCCCGGCGGATCCCGGTTTCCTGGGCGCGGCCATCCATCAACATGCCCAGGCAGCGACCCTGGCTGTCTTCCCATTGCTCGGTGTTCATTTCGTTGCCATCGGGCGCCAGCCAGGTGACGTCTTTTACGCCGATGTCTTCGTTGTAGTCGCCGACCAGGAAGCGTCCACGACGCAGAATCGGGTAGGCCAGGCGCAGCTTGATCAAGCGCTTGACGAACTTGAGCAGGGCCTTGCCGTCATCGTCCAGGTCCCAGTTGACCCAACCGATTTCGCTGTCCTGGCAGTAGGCATTGTTGTTGCCGTGCTGGGTGCGGGCGAACTCGTCACCGGCGACGATCATCGGAGTGCCCTGGGCCAGCAGCAGGGTGGCGAAGAAGTTGCGCATCTGGCGCAGGCGCAGTGCGTTGATCTCAGGGTCGTCGGTCGGGCCTTCGACACCGTGGTTCCACGACAGGTTGTTATTGCTGCCGTCCTGGTTGTTTTCGTCGTTGGCCTCGTTGTGCTTGTCGTTGTACGAGACCAGGTCGTGCAAGGTAAAACCGTCGTGAGCGGTGATGAAGTTCACCGAGCTGTAAGGCCGGCGCCCACGATGGTTGAACATCTCGCCCGAGGCGGTCATGCGCCCGGCAAAATCCGCCAGTTGGCCGTCGTCGCCTTTCCAGAACGCACGCACGGTGTCGCGGAAGCGGTCGTTCCATTCCACCCAGCCTGGCGGGAAGTTGCCCACCTGGTAGCCGCCGGGGCCGCAGTCCCAGGGTTCGGCAATCATTTTCAACTGGCGCAGCACTGGATCCTGGCGGCAGGCGACCAGGAAGCTGTGGCGTTCGTCGAACCCGTCGCGGTAGCGGCCCAGAATGGTTGCCAAGTCGAAGCGGAAACCGTCCACATGCATCTCGGTGGCCCAGTAACGCAGGGAGTCGGTGACCATTTGCAGCACGCAAGGGTGGCTCAGGTCCAGGGTGTTGCCGGTACCGGAGTCGTTGATGTAGAAGCGCTTGTCGTCGGGCATCAGGCGGTAGTAAGAGGCGTTGTCGATGCCGCGCATGGACAGGGTCGGGCCGCGCTCGTTGCCTTCGGCGGTGTGGTTGTAGACCACGTCCAGAATCACTTCCAGCTTCTGCTCATGCAGGTGCGCGACCATTTCCTTGAACTCGGCGATCTTGCCGCTGGCCAGGTAGCGCGGGTCGGGGGCGAAGAAGGCAATGCTGTTGTAGCCCCAGTAGTTGGTCATGCCTTTTTCCAGCAAGTGCTGGTCGTTGACGAAGGCGTGCACCGGCAGCAGCTCGACCGAAGAGACGCCCAACTGGCGGATATGTTTGAGCACGTCGTCTTCCATCAAGCCGGCGCAGGTGCCGCGCACGGACTCGCCCACCGAAGGGTGGCGCATGCTGATGCCGCGCAGATGGGTTTCATAGATGATCGTGCGGTCCCAAGGCACCCGTACGGGTTGATCGTTGCCCCAGGTGTGTGCCGGGTCGATAACCTTGCACTTGGGCACGAAGGGTGCGCTGTCGCGCTCATCGAAGCTGAGGTCGTCATCCGGGTGGCCGATGGTGTAGCCGAACAGCGCCTCCGACCATTTGAGTTCGCCCACCAGTTGCTTGGCGTAGGGGTCGATCAGCAGCTTGTTGTGGTTGAAGCGATGACCATTGGCCGGGTCGTACGCGCCGTACACGCGGTAGCCGTAGATCAGCCCGGGGTGGGCGTCGGGCAGGTAACCGTGGAAGATCTCGTCGGTGTATTCGGGCAGTTCGATGCGCTCCAGCTCGACTTCGCCGGTGTCATCGAACAGGCACAACTCCACTTTGGTGGCGTTGGCCGAAAACAGTGCAAAGTTGACGCCCAGGCCATCCCAGGTGGCGCCGAGCGGGAAGGGCAAACCTTCACGAATCCGCGACGGTTCATGATCCGGCGTCGCTGTGGTGTTCTCGGGTCTGCTCATGGTGTTGCTCCTGCAAGGGGTCTTTTCTCGGGCCGAACGCGGCCGTGCTGACGGTGTTTCAGCAAAGGACATGGACGAAAAAGGGCCTGCAGCCTGGGATAACGGCTGCAGGCCCGAGAAATCATGGGGCGGGTGGTTTTGGCTTCTTCGGGGCGGTCGGTTTTTTCGCCGCGGGCTTGGCGGCTACCGGATTGGGTTTGGCGGCCGCCTTGGGCGCGGTTTTCGGCTTGGCGGCAGGCTTGGGCTTGCTGGGCGTCAGCGCCTCGGCTTCGGCCAGTTTGCGCGCCATCTCCCAGTGGCGATCGTGCGCACCGTCCGGCTTGCCTTCAGACTCCCAGATCTGATGCGCCAGTTCGCGAATACGTTTGTCTTCTTTACTCATCACAAACTCCTCACAGAAAATGTTCAGCTTTCTTGATTATCAGGATTGATAAAGACATTGACCGGGAGATCCCCCAGGGCAGCGCTGATCAACAGCTCCTTGTTGGGTGTGACTGCGCCTGTTTGAAAAAGTCCCTTCCAGTTTTGTGTTGTGGTGGCGAACGGTAATTTCACCCGGGTATCGCCCCACACCTGCGCATTGATGTGGGGAAATACACCGTTTTCCAGCAACGGATAAGGCCAGCGCGGCACCACCACCAACAGCTGTTGGCCCTGGTGCTCACGGTAAAACGCAACCACGCGCTCCGCGTGCCGACCCACCACTTCGAGCGGCGTATAGCTGCCTTTGCGAAACAGCTCGGGACAGGCTCTGCGCGCGTTCAGCACCTGGGCGATCAACGCTTGTTTGATACGCCCATCGCGCCAGTTGAACAACAGCTCACCGATGTCGGGTGGGGTATCCAGGGCACGCTGGCGCGCATCGAAATCCACCGGGCGTCGGTTGTCCGGATCCACAAGGCTGAAGTCCCAGAACTCGTCGCCCTGGTACACATCCGGTACACCCGGCACGGTGAGGTGAAGCAAAGTTTGCGCCAGGCTGTTCAGAGCGCCGGAGGGGGCGATGGCTTGAGCGGCGCTGTCGAGCGCATCGCGCAGCGCTTGGCCGGCTTCGCTGAGCAGTAGACGCTTGAGGAAGCGCTCGACACCCTGCTCATAGGCTTCGTTGGGCGCGCTCCAGCTGCTTTGTAACTTGGCTTCGCGCAGGGCTTTCTGTTGCCATTGCCAGAGCCGTTGCTGGTAAGCCTCAAAGTCCGGGTTGTGCTCCAGCGGCCAACTGCCGAGCAGCACCTGATACAGGATCAGCTCATCACCCGCCGAGGGGCTGTCGGTGCCCTCGCGCAAAGGCGCGGCGAGGTTGCGCCAGTGTTCGACCTGTTCGCCATACCAGGGCGCGCACTCGCTGAGCACCGCCAGGCGTGCGCGGGTGTCTTCGCCGCGTTTGTGGTCATGGGTGCCGGTGGCCAGCAGATTGTTCGGGAAGGTAGCGAGGCGCTGTTGATTGGCCTGGTGAAAATCTGCCAACGGCGCACTGAATTGTTCGGTACTGAAGCCCACGTCGTTACGCGACAGCAATACGGCCGAGCGATAGAACGCGGTGTCTTCCACGGCCTTTGCTGCGGCGGGTGATGTCAGCTGCTGGAAGCGCACGCAGGCATGTTTGAGGATCTTGCGCTCACGGCCCACCGGGCGATTGCGCCAAGGCTGGCCGCCCAACCATTTTTCCAGGTGCTCAAGCACCGGCCAGTCGCCTTCGTTAAGGGTACTGCGCGCACCGTCCATGGCCTGCTGGAACACTTTGTCGTCGGCGGTGCTGCGGCCCCTGGCACTGATGTAGGTGCGGTACACCGGGAAATGCACAATCAGCTCCTGCAAGGCCCGACGGATCGCACCCAGGGTCAGGTCGCGGGTCATCACATCATCGCGGGCCACTTGCAGCAGGGCCTGGGCCACGCTTTCGAAGTCGCCGCCCAACGAGCCATTGAGGATTTGCTGGCGCGCCAAGCGGGCTTCGTCGATAAACGCCGAGGGCCGTTCGCTGTGGCGCGTCCACAGGTCGGCCAGCGGAGCAAAACCGTCAGGATGGTGTTGGAGCAACGACAGTTGATTCATGAATTCGTAGCCAGTGGTGCCGTCCACTTGCCAGTCTTCGCGCAGGGTTTCGCCTTCGCCGAGGATCTTCTCCACGAAGATCGGCAAATGGCGCTGTGGCGACAGCGCGTCCACGCGGCGGCGCAGTTTGCGGCAATAACCACGTGGGTCGGCCAGGCCGTCGATATGGTCGATGCGCAGGCCATCGATCAAGCCCGCGCCGATCAGCTCGAAAATCTTGCCGTGGGTGGCTTCGAACACTGCCGTGCGCTCCACGCGCAGGCCGCCCAGTTCATTGACGTCGAAGAAGCGCCGCCAGTTGATGTCGTCTGCGGCGGTGCGCCAACTGGCCAGGCGGTAGGTCTGTTGCTCAAGCAGATGATGCAAGCGCTCGAAACCCTCAGGCTGGCGACCATCGAAAGCGGCCAGCCGTTGCTTGATGGCCGGTAAGACTTCGGTGGCGCGTTCGGTCAGCGCCTGCTTGAGCCTAGCGGCTTCGGTGTAGGCATCGTCGTGATAGGCGAGGGCGGCGAAACGCTCGGCCAGCGGTTTGAGCACCTCATCGCCGCCCAGGATCAAGGCGTAGTCCCGTGGGCAGATCGGGAAGCGATGCTCGTAATGCTCGGCGTAGAAGCTGCCGTGAGCGGCGTCGAACTTGAGCGTCAACGCTCCGCTCTGCAAGGCTTCGCCGTAATCGCTGCCCAGGAACGGCATCAGCAATTGGCCTTTGAGCAACGGGTCGGGCGAGTGCCACTGGATGTCGAAAAACTCGCTGTAGGGGCTCAAGCGCCCCCATTCCAGCAGGTCCAGCCACCAGGGGTTATCCGCGCCACCCACGGCCATGTGATTGGAAACGATATCCAGGATCAGGCCCATGTTGTGTTCACGCAGGGTGGCGACCAGGCGACGCAATGCTGCCTCGCCACCCAACTCCGGGTTGACGCGTGTGGGGTCGACCACATCGTAGCCATGCATGGAGCCGGCGCGGGCGCTCAGGAGCGGCGAGGCATACAGGTGGCTGATGCCCAGTCGGGCAAAATACGGCACCAGCGGCACCGCATCATCGAGGGTAAAGCCTTTATGAAATTGCAGGCGCTGGGTGGCGCGCAGGGGCAGTACGTTCATCGGTCACGCTCATAGGCTTGGTTGCGCGCCACGGCCAACAGTTCGAGGCGGCGCGCAGCACTGTCGTGGTCGAGCAGGCTGACGGCCTCGCCTGGCAAGCGTCGGCGCCAGTTGGGGTGGGTATAGAGGGTGCCGGGCAGGTTGGCTTGCTCTTCGATGCCCAGCGCGTCCTCCAGCGGCAGCAATACCAGTGGCGCATGGGTGTGGCCGAGGTAGCGCACGCTGGCGTCGATCACGTGATCGGTGTCGTTGCGGATCTCATCGACAAAGTTCTGCGGGTCCTGGCTCAAGGCCTGACGCAGTGCATGACGTTCGCGCAGACGGTGTTCGCTCCATTGCTCCACGGTGGGAGGGTCGATCAGGTCGAGCTGGATATTCCACTCGATATCACGGCTGTGCCACCAGCCATTGAGGGTGGGCAGGTCGTGGGTGCTGGTGGTGGCCAAGGCGTTGTCGGGCCAGTCAAGAATCGGCGTGAACCGGCCTTCGTGGTCCTGTTCGAACAGCAATACGCGCATACCCAGAATCGAGCGGGCGCTGAGCTTTTCACGCAGGCCCTCGGGCACCGTACCCAGGTCTTCACCGAGGACGATGGCCTGGTGGCGGTGCGATTCCAGCGCCAGCAAACGCAGCAGGTCGTCCACCGGGTAGTACAAGTAGGCGCCTTCGCGGGGCGAGGCACCCAGGGGGATGACCCACAGGCGTTGCAGGCCCATTACATGATCGATGCGCAAGCCACCGGCATGGGCGAAGTTGGCCCGCAGCATTTCGATAAACGCACGGAAGCCATTGCGCTTGAGACCTTCCGGGGAGAAGGCGGAGATCCCCCAACCCTGGCCTGCACGGTTGAGAATGTCCGGCGGTGCGCCTACCGTGAGGTCGGCCAGCAGTTCATCCTGGCGACTCCATGCCTGGCTGCCGCCACCGTCGGCACCCACCGCCAGGTCGGCAATCAGGCCGATGCCCATGCCGCTGCCACGGGCGGCCTGTTGCGCGCGCGCCAGGCTGCGGGCGATCAACCATTGGGTGAAGGCAAAGTAGCCGATCTCATCGCGGTTTTCTTCAGCAAACTGCGCCAGCGCCGGGCTCTGCGGCGTGCGCCAGTCTTCGGGCCAGTGGCGCCAGTCGAGCTCTTCGCCGGCGGCGGCACGTTGCGCTTGCACGGCTTCGAAGCGGCAGTGGTTTTCCAGGGCCTCGCCGCCGGCCTGGCGGAAGCTCTGGAAGTCGGCATGTTGCGGATGTGCGCCGTGGCGGAAGTCCTCATACAGCGCACGCAGCAGGCGTTGCTTGGCCTTGGCGGCGGTGGGCCAGTCGATCAGCGTGAGTTGCTCCAAATCCCGCAGTTCGTCGGTCAGGCCGACGGCCTCGGTAGCGTCGCGCACTTCACGCTCGCCAAGGATGCAGGCGGGCGAGGCGTACAGGCTGTTGAGAAACAGGCGGCTGGACGGTGAATAAGGGCTGAAACGTTCGGTGTCGGCGCTGAACATTGCGTGCATGGGGCTGATCGCCACCGCGTCGGCACCGCGCTCGGCCGCCGAGCGCACCAGATGCTCCAGGGCCAGGGTGTCCCCGAAGCCACCATCGCCGCGGCGACGCAAGGCATACAGCTGGGCGCTCAAGCCCCAGGCGCGAGCGGGGCGGCTGTCCACCGCGTCGGCCACGCTGTAGCAGTGGCTGGGCGCAACGGCCAGGGTGAAGGTTTGCCCATCGATATGCACCTGGTGGTAGCCGAGGGCAATCACCCCGGGCAGCACCGCATTGCCGTCCAGGCGCAGCTCCAGGGTTTCACCACCTTCCAGGCTGACGCGACACGGCGTGTCCGGGGTGAAGTAGCGCGCCAGGTCGAGGCTTGCGCCGCTGTCGATGGTGATCAAGGGCGGCAGGTGCGTGTCTTGTTGCACCTGCTCCAGTTCCTGCAGGCTGGCGTCGATCTCGGCGTCGGTATCGGCCGGGTGCCCCAGCCCTTTGAGAACGGCGCGCAAGGCTTCGGGCTGCACGTGTTGCGGGCGACCGTTGGCATCGATCCAATCGACGGCCAGGCCCGCGCGACTGGCGAGTAGTTCCAGGTTCGCTTCGCTCAAAAGTGTTCTCCGGCAGGTGATAAGCAAACGCGTGCGCTCAACGGTGGTAACTGCGTACCTTGCTGGGCAGGCGTCTGGAAAATGATGGGGTGTGGCGCGGGGTGATCCAGAGGCTGTTCACTCAGGTTCAGGTCGATTTGCAACAGGCTGCCGTTGCCCAGGCGCCAACGCGCCGTGACAGCTCCTTCGGCCATCACCTGCGCGCCCAAGGCTACAGTGCCCGGCAAGTGCGGCACTAGGTGTTGGTGACGCAGGCTCAACAGCTGACGATAGAGCTGGGTGTGCTCGTTCTCGACGAAAGAGGGTGCCGATTGCACAAAGGTTTCCAGTGCATTGGGATCGGGAATACGTTCGCGTTGTTCGGGGTCGTGAAACGCAGCGAAATCGGCGAACTCGTTGCGCCGGCCTTCGCGCACCGCCTCGGCCAGTTCGCCGTGATGGTCGGTGAAAAACAGAAAGGGTTCGGCCGCATTCACCTCATCGCCCATGAACATCAGCGGAATCATCGGGCTGAGCAGCAATAGAGCCGTCGCCGCGTTCAGCGCCTGGGGCGAACACAGTTGGTGCAGGCGTTCGCCCAGGGCGCGGTTGCCGATCTGGTCGTGGTTCTGCAAAAACGCCACGAAAGCGCTGGGCGGTAGATCCGCGCTGGGTTCGCCGCGTGCATGGCCGTGGCGGGTAGTTTCGCCCTGATATATAAAGCCCTCGCCCAGGCAACGCGCCAGTTTGGCGGTGGGCTGTTCGGCGAAATCGCTGTAATAGGCGTCGGTTTCACCGGTCAGCAGCACGTGCAGCACGTTATGAAAGTCATCATTCCACTGAGCGTTGAAATCTTCCTTCAGCAGGCTGGCCTGGTTCAGCTCGTTCTCCAGCACCAGCCAGACGTGCCGTTCGTCGTGCACCTGCTGACGCACGCGGTGTGCCAGTTCCTGCAAGAACCCGGGATTATCGATGGCGTGTACCGCATCCAGGCGCAGGCCGTCGAAGCGGTATTCCAGCAGCCACATCAGCGCGTTATCAAGGAAGAAATCCCGCACTTCACGGCGCTCGAAATCGATACCGGCGCCCCACGGGGTATGCACGTCCTCCTGGAAGAACCCCGTGGCGTACTGGCCCAGGTAATTGCCATCGGGCCCGAAGTGGTTGTAGACCACATCGAGCATCACTGCCAAACCATGGGCATGGGCCGTGTCGATCAAGTGCTTGAGCTGTTCGGGCGTACCGTAGGCGGCCTGCGGTGCGTAGGGCAGCACGCCGTCATAGCCCCAGTTGCGTTCACCGGGGAACTGCGCCAGTGGCATCAACTCGATCGCAGTGATTCCCAGCTCAGCCAGGCGTGGCAGGTGTTTCTCGATTTCGGCGTAGCCACCCATGGCGCCCACATGCAGTTCGTAGATCACCGCGGTGTGCCAAGGGCGGCCTTGCCACTGGGTATGGCGCCATGGGTAAGCGTTGGGGTCGACCACTTGGCTCCAACCGTGCACGTCCTGGGCCTGGGCCCTGGAAGCGGGGTCGGGAACCGCGTTTTCCCCATCGATGTTAAAGCGGTAGAGCGTGCCGGCAGGGCAGGCTGCTTCGACTTCGAACCAGCCATCCGCCTGGGGCAGCAGGGTGATGGATTTACCGTGTTGCAATTCAACGCTGACATAAAAAGCGTCTGGCGCCCACAAGGCAAAACGCGTGTGTTGCGCGTCCAGCATGATTGCGCCGTGGGGCCAGGTGTCCAGAGTCCGTAACGGCATCTATGAAGACCTCCCGGGTTGGTTCAAGTGGCTATTTGGTTGGTTTCCCCAAGGCCTTGGCCACCAGTTGTTCGTAGAGCTCGGCGTAGGGTTCAACCGCCTGGCACCAGTTGAACGGTTGTGTCATGGCGCGGCTGCGCATGGCGTTGAGCAGGCCGGGGAAGGCGAATACCTTGAAGGCACGGCGCAGGGCTTCTTCGTAGCTTTGCACCGTCGACTCATTGAACAGGAAACCGGTGACGCCATCTTCAATGGTGTCCGCCAGGCCACCGGTGTTCCGCGCCACCGGCAACGAACCAAAGCGTTGCGCGTACATCTGGCTCAGGCCGCAAGGTTCATAGCGCGAGGGCATCAACAGGAAGTCGCTGCCGGCAAACATGCGACGGGCATCGGTCTCGTTGAAGCCGATGCGCACGCCCACCTGGCCCGGGAAGCGCAGCGCCAATTCGCGCATGGCCTGTTCCTCTTCGGGTTCGCCACGGCCGATGATCGCGATCTGGCCACCGTTTTCGACGATAAAGCCGGCGACCGCTTCAGTCAGGTCCAGACCCTTCTGATAAACCAGGCGTGACACCACGGCGAACAGCGGGCCGTTGGACGCGTGCAGTCCAAACAGCTCGCGCACATGGGCGGCGTTTATCGCCTTGCCTTCCCAGTCGCCGATATTGAAATTGTGGGTCAAGTGCGTATCGGTAGACGTTTCCCAGCTTTCGTCGATGCCGTTGGGAATCCCGCTGAGCAGACCTTGTTGAGTCTTGCTGGCAAGAAAGCCATCCAGGCCACAGCCGAATTCCGGCGTGGTGATTTCCTGGGCGTAGGTGGCGCTCACGGTGGTGATGTGGCTGGAATACGCCATGCCCGCCTTGAGGAACGACATCTTGCCGTAGAACTCCATGCCTTCCTGTTGCAGGGCGTGGGGTGGGATGCCTAGTTCGGGCGTCGACGCCAGGCTCACCACACCCTGATAGGCCAGGTTATGAATGGTGAACAGTGTTGGCGTGCGTGACCCACGCCAGTGCATGTACGCCGGCGCAAGGCCCGCGGGCCAGTCATGGGCGTGCACCAGGTCGGGGCACCAATGGATCTGTGCCAGGTTGGCGGCCATGTCGGCGGCGGCCAGGCCCAGGCGGGCGAAGCGAATATGGTTATCCGGCCAGTCGCGGCCGTTATTGGCGCCGTACGGCGTGCCTTCACGCTCATACAGTTCGGGGCAGATCAGCACATAGATGACCAGGCCGTCCGCCAGGTCCATACGCCCGATCTTGCAAGGCGGCAGCGCCGCGTGGCCGCCCAGCTCACCGACGATATGAATCGGATTGTCGCTTTCCATCACTTGCGGGTACCCGGGGATCAGCACCCGCACATCGTGCAAATGCGCCATGGCGCGGGGCAGGGCGGCGGACACATCGCCCAGGCCACCGGTTTTCACCAGGTCGGCGAACTCGGAAGTGACGAACAAGACTTTCTTTCGATTCGGATTCTGACTCACGATCGGCCGCACAGTGTTGGGCAGGTCGACCAAAGACGTTGGCCCCCCTACCGGCTGACTAAAACGCTCTCCCTGAGTATCTACTGCGGCACTGATCATAATGCACTCCCATTTGTTGGTTCGCTAATGGCCCGCTGCCATCAGCTCCAAGTGGCCGCATCCTGCGGCCAGGCACACCAGCGCTATACAAGCTGGCAAGGCGTATGCCAGTTGCAACGTCGGCTGAAAAAGATTGGATGAACGGGCATTCGGCGTGAAACGCTCGTGCACGTCCTTACCTAAAACTTGACCTGAGGCGGAGTTGGAAAGTTTAGATTTTTTGCGGGGTTTTTGTTTTGGAACGGACCCATCGGTCATGAGTCTAGGCCAGATCCCAGAGCCTGCAGGGTTTAGCGCGGTTTTTTGTAGGACAAAATAAATCTAACGATATGCCCCTGTGGCGAGGGAGCTTGCTCCCGCTGGGCTGCGTAGCGGCCCCCAAAATCTTGGAGCGGTGCGCACTCCAGCGGGAGCAAGCTCCCTCGCCACAAGGGGGGGGGCGCCCTTAAATGGTGCGTCAGCCCAGCACGCGGATGGGCACGCCATCGGCCCAGGCCTGAATGTCTTCAATCATCTGTTGATAGAACTGCCGGTAATTGTGCTCACTCACATACCCCACGTGTGGCGTGGCCAGCACATTGGGCAAGCGGCGAAATGGATGATCAGCCGGCAGCGGTTCCTGGGCATACACATCCAGCGCCGCCCCGGCCAGGCGGCCACTGCTCAATGCCTGCACCAGCGCCTGCTCATCCACAATCGGCCCGCGTGCGGTGTTCACCAGGTGCGCCGTGGGCTTCATCCACGCCAGTGCCTGGGCATCCACCAGCCCACGGCTGCGCTCACTGAGCACCAGATGGATGGTGAGGATATCCGCCTGTTCAAACAACTCGCGCTTGCCGACCCATGTCACGCCTGCTTCAGCCGCCCGTTGCGGCGTGAGGTTTTCGCTCCAGGCGATCACCCGCATACCGAATGCCTGGGCGAACGTCGCGACTTTCTGGCCGATACTGCCCAGGCCGAGCACGCCCAGGGTCTTGCCATGCAGGTCACCGCCCAGGCCCACCTGCCATCCGCCTGCGCGCAGCGAGTTGGCTTCGGCCAGCAGATTGCGCGTAAAGGCCATGATCAGCGCCCAGGTGAGTTCCGGCGCCGCGTGTTTATAGCTGTCGGTGCCGCACACCTGAATACCCAGGGCCTTGGCGGCGGCAATATCGATGGCAGCATTGCGCATACCGCCGGTGACCAGCAGTTTGAGCTTGGGCAACTCTCGCAGCAGGGCCTCGTCGAAGGTGGACCGTTCGCGCATGACGCAAATCACCTCGAAGCCCTTCAAGCGTTCAACCATTGTCGCCGTATCAGCGGGGTAGTCGTGGAGAAAATGTACCTGGCCCACGCCGTCCAGCGCCGACCAATCCACCACGTCACTGGCGACGTTCTGCCAGTCATCTATCACTGCGATCTGTATCGACATGCCATGGGCCTCGAAATCAAAGGGCATTCATACCC